>NZ_JAEHCA010000011.1:0-165677 GCF_016483345.1 Bacillus cereus group sp. N24 | reverse complement strand
GGGATTGCCCGCAGTTAACCCTCACTACTAGCCAATCACTTGACTAGCAGGGCTTACTGATATATTTAATTAACTTTAGCTATAATTGGTTAAATAAATCGTAACAGTTAATTACCCTTCTCGTTGTAATATAATTACATTAATCACTATATTAAGTATAATGGATTAATCAAAAAATTGAAACTAATTCTCATTTCAATCTGATTAGAAAACTTACTACCACTTGTGCAAAAACAAATAGTTCATTATCCTTAAAATATAATCTCATTCGTTCGGAGGGAACTATGTTACAAAAATTCGGTTTCTCACAATATGAAAGCCAAGCTTATGAAGTTGTCGTATCAAGCAATGAACCGTTAGATGCTACAACAATTGTGAAGCACTCTGGTGTTCCAAAAGCAAAAATATATGAAGTGCTAGCACGCCTGATAGATAAAGGAATGGTAATGGATTCTGTTTCAGAAAAGAAAAAGTTGTATACAGCATTGCCACTAAAACTAGCAATTGAAAAATTAACGACAGAATTCCAATCAAATATTAAAGACTTAGAAACAAATATATCAAAAAAATCATTTACGGATGACCGTGTGTGGAGCTTAAAGATGCAATCTTCTATTCGAGTTCAAAGTAAAGAGCTCATTGAAAGTGCAAAAGAATCGATTCGTATTTCAGCTTGGAATGACACTCTTTCAGAATACCTTCCTTTACTAGAACAAAAAGCAAAACAAGGCGTCCAAATTGAGTCCCTTATAGTTGGAAAAGTAGAAACAGATTTAGAAAACATGCATTTTCTAATCCCAGCTGAAGAACCTAATGCATTAGAGCGCTACTTACTACTCATCGTTGACGACCGTGAAATTTTATTTGCTGGTGTAGAACAAGAGTCATGGCAAGCAATGAAAACAATGTCACAACCTTTCGTGAAGTTCTTTACAGAATTCTTCTATCATGACGTTGCACTTGCGAAAATTACCCAGAAACACCATGATCTCTTTATGGAAGATGAGGAAATTAAGAGTTTGTTGATGAAATTAAGATACTAATTAAATAATAAAAAGGAGTCTAGTTTTTCACTTAGACTCCTTTTCATTTTGTTCCTTTATATCCATCAACAGCTCAATGATTTTCTCATTTTGCTCCACTTGTTTCTCTGAATTTTGATAGATGAAACGAACCCATCTAAAGAGAAAAATTACAAGAAAGAATGGTATGATCGTAAATAATAAACCAATGAGTGAAAAACTTGAATACATATACTATCACCTCGCAATATATACCTTCTTCATTTTCCTACTAACACCTTCCATTTTTTACAAATAAAAAAAGAACCTATCAAACGATAGATTCTTCTTTCACAAACTGAGTAGAACGTCCTCTCGTAATCGAGAAAATCGCACATAGAAGTGCCAGTATAATAAAGCCACCGCCTACCCAAGCGTTATATATAACAGATGATTTTTCAATAACAACTCCGCCTACTGTTGAACCGAGCGCAATTCCTAAGTGAAGGGCAGAGTTATTTAAACTTTGCTGAATACCAGCTGATTCTGGTGCAATTTCAATTAAGTAATTTTGTTGTGCTGGTGAAATAGCCCAGCTCAGCATACTCCAAAGTCCCATCATAATAATGAACAGTGGGAATGAGAATGTCATCATTGGCAATATGAAGATCGCACACGCAAATACGATAATAATTGAAATAATACTTTTCTTCGATCCCCATTTATCAGCAAGCAAGCCCCCAAGGCCGCCTCCAAGTACCGCTGCAATTCCGAAAATGAAGTAAAATACACTAATCCAATCCGCTTCAACATGCATCACATCTTTTAAAAATGGTGTTAAATATGCATATAGTGTTAAATGCCCCGTTAAAAATAAGAATGATGTTAACTGTGCACTTACAATTTTTTTATCTTTCAACGTAGCAATTTGTTCTCTTATTGATAACACCGATGTCGGCGGTACTTTCGTTAAAAATAATGAAATACAAGCGATTGCCATAACTGTTAATATCGAAATGAATACAAATGGTGCACGCCATCCATATGCATTGCCGAGCACAAGACCAAGTGGTACCCCAAGTACAAGTGATCCACTAATTCCCATAAAAATGATTCCAATTGCACGCGCACGAAAATGCGGTTCTACCACACTAGAAGCAAGTGTTACAGATAGCGCAATAATTAATGAACCACTCGCCGCACAAATGACCCTTGAGAACATTAACATCTCGTAATTCACACTAAATGCCGAAACGATATTTCCAATTAAGAAAATCGATAATGCTCCAACATATAATTTTTTTCTTTCAAACTTCCCTGTCACAGCTAATAAAACTGGACCTGACAAAGCAAATACTACCGAAAATATTGTTATAAGCTGACCAGCTGCACTAATCGACACACCTAAATCATCGGCAACTAAATCAAGCGTCCCTCCTATAATTAGCTCAACCGTTCCGACTACGAAAGCCGCAATAGCTAAAATATATACACGAAAATTCAAGTCTTTCCCCACGCCTTCCTTTTTGGTTACTACGACTATAGTAACCAAAAAGGAAACTGTAAGCAAGTACAATTTTTTTTACAATAAAAAAGGTAGGCGCATTATACACCTACCCTTCCATCATTCAGTTTCTTTCTTCTTATTTAAATACCAATACACCGGCAGTCCAGTAAATACAATTCCAATTGATAAGAAACAACTTACTGGATCGTTAATAATCGCACTACCGATTACAAAGAACGAACCTAAAATCGCAACGATTGGTACGATTGGGAATAACGGTACACTATATGCACGCTCTTTATTCTTGTTACGTTTTCTTAAAATGAAGACACCTATAAACGTCATTACATAGAAAATATAAATAATGAATACGGAAATCTCAGATAGCTTATTCGGATCACTAATAAGCATTAAAATAATTCCTAAAATGATTTCAACAGTAATCGCATTTGCTGGTGTTTTAAATCTCGGACTTTCCTTTGCAATAAACTTAGCAAATGGAAGTTGTCCACGCTCTGCCATCGACATCGGGATACGTGGGAACGTTAAAATCTTTCCATTTAAACAACCGAAAATAGAAACGATAATACCGATACTAATAATTTTTCCGCCATATTCTCCAAGTAGCATGCCTGCAGCTGTCGCTGTTGCATTTTCTCCAAGGTCTACAATTTGTGTTGCTGGTAATACATTCAGTAACGCCAAGTTAATTAATACGTAAGCAGCAGTTACAATTAAAATACCAACTGTCATTGCCTTCGGTAATAACTTTGTTGGATTCTTCATTTCCCCGCCGATGGAAGCGAGTAAAATCCAACCGTCATAAGCAAATAAAGTTGCTAAAATTGCCATACCTATACTTTGATTTTCTGATATCGGCACTACTACGTTAAAAATATCACTATTCCCTTTCCAAAAGCCTAATACAACAATTAAAATAATCGGAATCATCTTCCCTATTGTCGTAACCGTTTGGACGATACCTCCATATTTTGTCCCCATACTATTTACAACGCCTAGGAACACAACGGTACCAATTGCGATTGGTAAATTCCATACTTTATCTAAATAGAAAAAATTGATCATTAAAGAACTAAAATACAACCCTAACGTTCCAATAATAGCTGGGCCATACACAATCGTTTGCATCCAGCCTGATAAATACCCCCAAAAACTTCCGTAAATCTCCTCTAAATACGTATACAACCCACCATTTTTCGGGATTTGCGCTCCAATTTCAGCTACTGTTAAACCACTTGCTAGTGTCAACAGACCACCAATTACCCAAGCAAGAATAGCCATATTAGAACTCCCTGAGTAATCTAATACGCTCCCTGGTTTCATAAACACACCAGATCCAATGATAGTCCCTACTACGATAGAAAGCGCTACTGTTAAACCAATTTTGTTTTTCTCATCATGATGCATGCTGCGTATCCTCCTTCCAATCCTAGTGTGATGCAAAAATGAAATAAAAAAACACTCCTCCCTAAAAAAGGGACGAGTGTTATATTCGTGGTTCCACCCTTGTTTCAATTCGCAAAGTGACATACTTCACCAATTTCTCAAGTCTAAATAACGGTTTTTGCCGGCAAGCAATTACTAGGTATCCGTTCAC
Source organism: Bacillus cereus group sp. N24 (assembly GCF_016483345.1). NCBI lineage: Bacteria > Bacillati > Bacillota > Bacilli > Caryophanales > Bacillaceae > Bacillus > Bacillus cereus group sp. N24. Next base: position 161,551 of record NZ_JAEHCA010000011.1, on the reverse strand, counting down.
TGCTGCAGTTCAGAGGTGGTAATCTATTTTCCCGTACTAGGAAGCTCACAGCCAAAGGCTTCCCTCTCTGAGAATCGTAAAAAATTGATCATGTCCTCATCATCACTTCTTGATGTCGAATTTTGTAGTTATTGTTCATTATATTGAATTGTTAGAAAAAATCAATATATTTTTTATATAACATAAGAAATATTTCTCTTCTTATATTATAACAGAAGCTATTTATTTTCTCTAATTGCCTCATATCTTTGAAACAGTGTAGCGATAAAAAATTATATGAACGATTTCCCAACAAAAAAACGACAATAAGTAAGAGGAGGCTTTCCAAAGAAAACCTCCTCACATATGTACCTTCCGGTTGCCCACACGAAAGATACATAACTCAATTATTTATCTTCTTTTTTCATAAAAAATTTATGATGCGGAAGATCCACATTTAATTCCTCTAATTGTTTCTTTTCATTTTCTAGAACTGCTTTTGCTTTTGCCTTTGTTGCTTCATCTAATCCCGCGAAGATGTCTGCATGCTTCTCTTTCTCTGGAAGTTTCACGCCTAACTTTATTAATTCCTCTTTTGCTTGTTCACGTGTTAATTTTCCGGATTTCTCTTGCTCTAAAATCGATTTCGCTTTTTCTTTCGCCTGATCATCTAATCCTGCAAACATATCCTTATGTTTACCCTTCTCTGGCAACTTCACGCCTAGCTTTGTTAATTCTTCTTTTGCTTGTTCACGTGTTAATTTTAAGGATTTCTCTTGCTCTAAAATTGACTTTGCTTTTACTTTCGCCTGATCATCTAATCCTGCAAACATATCCTTGTGTTTACCCTTCTCCGGCAATTTCACACCTAGCTTTGTTAATTCTTCTTGCGCTTGTTCATGTGTTAACTTCCCAGATTTCTCTTGCTCTAAAATTGATTTTGCTTTTTCTTTCGTTTGATCATCTAATCCCGCAAGCATATCTTTACGTTTTTCTTTCTCTGGAAGCTTTACACCTAGCTCCTCTAATTGTTTCTTTGTATCGTCCATAATTGTTTTCACTTTTTGTTTTGTAGCGTCATCTAAATCTTTCTTCACCGTTTTTGTAGGCTGATCCGCTGCTGGAGTATTCGTTGCCGCAAATGCTGGTACACCCACTCCTCCTATAATTCCAAATGATAAAGCACCTGCAATTGCTAAATACCCAACTGTTTTCTTCTTCATAGGAAATTTCCTCCTTCATATTTCTAAAGCATGTACACTTTCGTATACAATGCCTATAGTAATATTGGTTTCTTAAAATTCCCTTAACGACTTAACAAAAAAACACCGCTCATCACGAGCGGCGTTGTTCTAAGCTTTTTGTAATTGTAATTCTTCACGTTCCATTATTTTTCTTAATACAATTGTTTGTGTCATTGTAAATAGGTTACCTGTAATCCAATACAGTACAAGACCTGATGGCGCCGCAAATCCCATAAATAGAATCATTGCTGGCATCATAATTTGCTGCATTTTTAGCATTTGTACTTGTTCTCCAGGTGTGATATTAGATTGGAAAACTTTCATCTGAATAAATGTCGTTAACGCTGCAATAATCGGTAATATATGATATGGATCTGCATGTCCTAAGTTCACCCATAAAAATGAAGATGTGCGAATCTCTTCTGTTCGGCTAATCGCATAATACAAAGCAGAGAAAATCGGCATTTGTATAAAAATTGGCCAACAACCAGCAAGTGGATTCCAACCGCCTGATTTCATTAGTTCTGACATTTCTTTTTGATACTGCTTTTGTTTTTCAAGATCTTTGCTTACATCACCGTATTTTTTCTTTAGCTTCTGCAATTCAGGTTGCATTTTTTTCATTTTCGCTTGGCTACGGTATTGTGAAACAGCTAATGGAATCATTGCTGAACGAATAACTAGCGTCATGATAATGATCGCAATCCCGAAGCTAGCTCCAGGTATATGATGAGCAACAAATTGAATCATAAACGAGATTGGATATACAAAGTAATGATCCCAAATCCCAGTACTATGTGCATCAATTGGGGCCGCATTACTGCAACCAGATAAAACAAAAACAAGTAATAATGATAAACTAACGAGCACAGCTCGATATGATTTTAACATGTTCATTCCTCCAATGTTTCGTAATTATTTAGCGAAACATTGGTGTATACGGACCGACCTCGTCATTCTCTTCACTTGATTCTTGTCTGCGAACAGAACGAATCATTCCATATTTATAAAAAATAGAAAATAGCGTTACATTTCCTGCACTATCTTCACATGTATCAACTAACACAAAAGCTCTTTGTTTACCGCTCGATGCTTGCTGACGCACAAAGCGAGAAACATTGGCAAGGAAGAAAACTTCTAATAAACAAAGCGCCGTTGTTACAAACGATATATATAGAATTGCATCCTGCAATAAAAATTCCATCGCTTCACATCCTTAATAAGCTCATTTTAGCACATCGGGCAAATATTCTCTATTTCCTTTTATTTTCAAAAAAAGTATTTTGCATATTTTCTCAAGAAAACAATAATTAAGAAACATTGTATTCGCTTTCTTTAGTATATTCACGCACATCAATGAATAGGCTTGATTTATTAGAAATTTATAAAATTTTTGCATTATAATAAAACTATTGCCAGTTTTTGAAAAAACCTTTATTCTCTTCTTGTAATCAAAAATGAATATGGAGATGAAACATACTATGGGTCAACTAGGAGACGCCGATTACGTTCCCGACACCGCCTTTTTATCTTTCCCAGCAGCTAAAACATTTCACTTAGAATTTATGATACAGTTGGTTGTTATTTTCATAGCTTCTATTTTGTATGCAATTTCTATGAACATGTTTTTTATCCCGCATAATATGATTAGCGGTGGATTTGCTGGTGTAGGGATGATTATCGGTTATTTAATGCATTACAATATCGGTGCACTTATCTTTTTACTAAACATTCCTCTTCTTATTTTAAGTCACTTTTACTTAGGCAAGAAGACAACCTTTTTAACAGCGTATTTTGTAGCTGTGTCATCTTTAGCGATGAACATTATCCCAGTACATCAAGTTTCAGACGATATTTTACTTTCTTCTGTATTCGGTGGTGTAATTTGCGGAGCAGCTTCAGGAATCATATTCCGATTTGCTTCTTCAACAGGTGGTTTTGATGTCGTTGGATTGATTGTAGCAAAACATCGAGATATTTCGATTGGAGCAATCATCTTTGGATTCAACTTGATCTTACTTGTTGCAGCAGGATTTATTTTCGGATGGGATATTACGCTTTATACGTTAATTAGCCGGTTTGTAGTCAGCAAAGTAATTGATGCCGTGCATACAAAACATATTAAATTAACGATAATGACAGTTACAGAAAAAGGTGAGGAAATAAAAAGCGCACTATTACATCACGGCATACGCGGGGTGACAATGGTAGATGCTGTCGGCGGCTATACAAACCATAAGAAAAAAATGATTTACACTGTCGTGACTCGATATGAGTTAGGCGAAATGAAACGTATTATCCGTCAAGTGGATAACAAAGCATTCATGAACATTACTGAAACAGTTGAAATTGTCGGCCGTTTCAAACGCATATAAAAAAGCGCAAGGAACTAACATTCCTTGCGCTTTTTATTTTTTACACTTATTACAAAATCAGATAATTCTATTATTGTGTCCCTAAATGTGTTATAATGAAAACAGACTCACAAAAAAAAGAGTATATAGACTTGGAAGTTTCTCATATTTTACAAACAAAAAGAAACGAGAAGTCGGGTATATTTCAGTCACCATACACGTAACGGTTTAAAAACCGATCATCTTAGTTATTCTTCACTAATCTTTTTATAAAAAGATACGTACAACTAAAATTCACTTCAATATACTATACCTACCTTTTTGACTTCCAAATCATCTTATTACATAAGGAGATGAACATATGAATCAATATATACGATATACAATAGCTGTCCTGTTTGCCATTATCGGCGGTGTGATTTGCTTCTGGACAAACACTCAGCTTGGAGAGAATATCATTTTTAATGGAATCGAAACACTTGTAAGCGCTTCAATTTTAGGCGGATACATTTACTTCCTCTTCAATCCAGAAGAAAATGCTCAAAAAACAATGTTATTAACAATGATCGGAATCGTTGGTGGATGTATTTCCTACTCAATGACAAACTATACATTACCACTTCAATTAAGCTCTGCTTTCTTCCACGGTCTATGGACTTGGTTTATCGCATTCTGCCTAGCAGATGTATTCAATCTTTTACAAGACACTGAAGAAGAAAATGGTCGTCAAATTGAAAGTAACTCGTAAGCTGGAAGAATATCTTCCAGCTTTTTTGTTTGCTATTCTTTCCTGTTCACACTCCATCACCAAAATAAAAAGAAGTTACCTCCACGGCAACTTCTTTTCCATATACCCCACTTAGTATTCACTTAAATATATCAACGATTTTTCAAATATATCGATCGTTTCTCCACTTATATCAACGATTTTTTCATTATATCGAAGATTCGACACAAGATATCGATTTAACGACAACCTTCGACACTCGAAACGCACAACATACCCTATCCCCCAAGCAACTTACTGCCGAACTCTACGATTAAAAAGATAATTAATAGGATCGCGAGTATCTTTAATGCTACATATGCTACTTTAAAAACAACATAAATGAGCAAGACTATCAAAACAATTGATAAAATTTCCATATTTACTTCCTCCAAGCTTTGCTCTTCTTATCTTATTTTACTCGTCCTAGGCTGTTTATGGAACGTTATAAGATGACATATAAAAAAGAGGATACCTCACCCATCGTAAGATACCCTCGCCTGTAGCTGCTCAAACCATTCTCTCTCTACTTGTAAATATCCCATTCCACTCTTCTCAGCGCTCTCCAATTCTTTATCAGCTTTCTTCATATAAGTGCGGGAAGCTTCCATATCGTCCTCTAAATATTTAATAATTCCTTGTGTACGGTAATATCCGTTTAAATCCATTTTGGTAATGGCCTTTGCATGTTCCTTTGCTTCTTGCAGAGAAAGGCTATTTATCTGATAAAGAGCTTTATATAAAAGATACCAACTATGAAAACTACTAACGAAAAATTTATTTTCCTTCGTTACAGATAGTTGAACAATTTGTTCTATATACGGTATCGCTCTTTCCATTCCCTTTTGATCAGCTCGAGCATAAAAGACGAGCATAAGTCCGCTCATTATCTCTCTTATACTTTTATCCTCTTTTAATTTTTCCTCACTAAGTTCTACTAATCTCTCATCCCAATCTTTCGGTCTTTTATAACTAAATAACTCACTCGATATTTGAATCGTATATAAATGCTGCTTAGCTTTTTCATCATCTTTAATTAAAATGAGAAATTGCATACCATCACTCAGAAGCGTTCCTTTTATCGGCACGATTGTAACTGCAAAAATCACAAAGTGGAAAACGGAAAAATATAAAAGATATTGATAATAACTCACCATATATATGTAACCTGAAGTAATACCGAATAGTAAACTCATAATTGGCCCACCTAAAGTCATCCACGCCCATTTCTTTGAAAGGTTCGGTGTCTCTATAGAAGACGGCGCTAACATCACCACGCCACCAAAGTACGCCCATAATTTATTTTCTCGAATGCGTAATTTCCCTTTTTCCTTTTGAACAGTGATAGGTCCTACTGTCATAAATTTAAAATTCAAACCACCTATCAAGCCAAATACTACGTGCCCTAGCTCATGAATGGCTAACACTAATAATACAATTCCAAATACTGCCCATATATTCAACATTACTTCTAATTTCCCAGTTCGGATTACTCCATATAAAATGGACAAAAATAGCGCCACCGTCATTGAACTAGCTGGCCTTCTTAAAATATCCACTCTTTTCTCTCCTTAATAAATCATTTTCCTCTGCATTTCGTACATAAATTTTCCGAGATGCAATATCCAAATAAATGAGATTAAGCCAATTAATACAAAATCGATATTACTAGCCGCTGTATATATAACGGCAGCCCACCATACATATGCCAATATTGTATTCGTAAATTCATACGCTTTATATCCAGCCTCATGCACAATGTGTTTTAATCCTTCATCTGCGTTTTTCGTCCACATTTTCATAGATTCCATATATGTTACACCTTGTTCAGGATATAGCTTATTATAACGATTTTTTGTTATGAGCCCGATAATCACTACAGTAGTTAAACAAACAATAGAAGCTACTAAATTCCACACCGCAAATGAAACATTTGTATCCTGTAACAGTGCACGTCTACATGTAATAACTGCATATACAAACCATGCCTGCGTAACTATATCACCTACACGTAAATATATACTTATAATGCCTAATTTTCTGCCTTGTACGCTCTCTTCTTCATCGCGTGCTTCCGCTAACATACGTGTATTCTTCCAAGTGTAGTACATCATTAAAATTCCAAAAATAGTACATACACCTATAAATAGATTAGATGATAATTTTCTCGGTTCATCCGAGAGTAAATCTAAAGCTATATAAGATGTTAAAAAACCACCCATCATACTTAATGCTATTTTTCCCACAAAATCAAATTGTTTTTTTCGTTTACTCTTCATCGTCCTCTTCCCCCTCCACTAACGTGAATATTTCCTCCACCGGTACATTGAAAATTTTTGCGATTTTTAACGACAATACAATAGATGGTGCATAATCCCCACGCTCAATTAAACTAATCGTTTGCCGTGATGAGCCAATCGCTTTCCCTAAATCCCCTTGTGATAAACGATGCTTTGCTCGCAATTCCCTCACTCGATTTTGAAGCTTCATATCTTCCCTCTTTTTCATTTATTTAATTAAAATTGTAAATAATATCCTTATTTTTGTCAATTATAATTGTCATTACGACTATAATAATTGACAAAAATAAGGATGTATTATGATGAAAATAACCTATATAATGAATGTGAAATATTAAACAAAGGAAGTGACATATGAATAAAACATCTACTTTTTCCTATATTCTTACTAAGCTTACAGCGACTTTCTTATTATTATTACTTATTAGCACGCTTCTCTTAACAACTAGTCAACAAACATTATATAGTTTCTTAGCTGGATTACGAGAACTGCTATATGTTCCCTTCGTTCCTATTCTTGCTGCATATGCAATTTTTTGTTCTATTTGCATCGATAAATTGAAATTAAAAACACATACAAGACTGAAGACATTATTACTTTATATTTTTTGTGGCTATTTATTTTTTCTTCCCTTCCTAATATTTAAAGAAGCTAGTCTAATACAGTTCTTGTTCCTCGGATCAATTGGTGCAGTATGTTCTCTTTCTTTCTATTTATGTACAGTTATAGCAACAAAATTTAAGTGGGTACAATATTTCGTGCCAAGCATTATGTTTATTATATTTATCACAATTAACTTAGTAGATTTAGAAAGGTTTGGAACATCAAAAGAACAATGGGTCGAAACAAAAACAGATAACTCTTTCGAAGCATCTTTTCAACATTTTAGTGGTGAACATAAAGTCCCAATTGAATTAAAACGAGGGGACATATTAGAATTCACCATTGAATCACGAGCTGAAAATTCAAATGGCTACATGGAGGACATAAAAATGGCTAGTGAATTTCAAGAGGAAGAAAATTATTTAGCTCCATCTGGACCTAACACATACCATTTCGCAGCGATTAAGACAGGAACTTATTACATTATAGTTAGCGGAAATCAGCTAAAAGGAAAGTTAAAAATAGATTGGAATATAAAGTGAAACTTTAATCAACCCTCACCAATCGGGCTTTTACGGGCAGCCCGACAAATAGCGGGATAAAATAAAAAAGGCAGTGCTTTTGCACTGCCTCCCTAAATTTTGACATAGAATGGATTCCATATTAACTTGCGTTTTGTAACAATACTCGTTTTAACTGTTTACGGAAACGAATGCCTAGCGTAATTGCTACGATTACGATAACTCCAAAAATGATTTTACCAATATGACCTTCTAACACCCCAAAAATATCATGTAAGTTTCCACCTAACCAATAACCACCGATTAAGAAGAATGACACCCAAAACAGAGCACCTGAATAAATTGTAATCGCAAAACGACGGAATGGTAGATTAATAATTCCTGCAAAGTATCCTGTAAAATGGCGTACACCAGGAATAAAGAAACCGATAAAGATCAAGAAGTACCCATACTTATCAAACCACATTCTTGTTAAGTCGATTTTTCTTTGTGTTAAAAATACGTATTTCCCATATTTTTGAACGAAAGGCATACCTAATTTATTTCCTAAAAAGTATTGAATCGTCATTCCTACACTTGTCCCAATAAAGGATAAGATAATTAAAATTGGTAAACTTAAATCACCCTTCTGTGCTAAAAATCCCGCATATGCTAATGTTGGCTCTCCCGGAAACGGCAGCGCAATATATTCTAACAGCAACCCGACAAGTACAACATAATACCCGTATTGCTGAAATAATTCATGAACCCATTCCATGTCATCTCTCCTTTCAGTCACGTACAACTTCTTACTATTATTGTATAAAAAAAATGTCGAAATAACTATCACAATAGCTTACATTTTTATTACATTTTTGTAAGGCTCACACTAAATTTTTTTGTTCTCTATTTACTTATATCTATTAGCATTTAAAAACAAGCTAACAACTATATATCACGCGAATGAAATCCATTAATATACATTTTTTATCCAATTTTTAACACTAAAAAACTATCTTATTTTGTTCTCTATAAAAAACCACCACAAACTCATACGAACTTCATATTAGCTTCATATACGTATTGTAAGATTATATCGGAATTTGTTGAAAAATTTAGCTAATATATGACTAAACATTAAATTGAATAAATATAAGTCGCTTTTCGAAATTGAAAAAAGGGTGAATAAGAAATGGAAGCTTATAAAATGCACGATTTTATTAATACGAATGTTGAATCTCATCAAAATGAAACCGTTTTTAATTTACAAATATGTGAAACAAATGAATTTGACGTAAGTTTAACAAAATCTACTACGCTGTCTTTTATCGTTTCAAAAAAGAACATTAAGATTGTCACTAGAAAATGGGTGAATTCAAATCCAGAAAGCATGATTGGCAAAAGCTACATCATTCCAACGAAAGCTTTTCACTATTTCTTACCAATTATTTCTGAAACTGAAGATGAACTAAATATTCAAGTTCAAAGTTTTGGACTACATGGTGAGCTTTTATTAAATGAAAGATTACTTATTGATAAAAACAACAAATGCAATCCAAAGATTACTACCTTCTTTGAAACATTAGATGAAAATGTTAATCAAGCATTACGAGGATTACAAATTCATTGTATGTAAGACTACTACAAGAAGTAAAAGGAGAATATAATGAAAAAATTATTATTAAGTGCGCTATTATCATTAGGATTTTTAACTCTTCCATTCACTACTGCAGAAGCAGCTACAACGAAAGATCAGCTTATCGTAAACACACAACTAAATAAAATGGATTATTATCAAAATGGAAAATTCATAAAAAGTTTCACTGTCGCTACTGGAAAAGCAGCAACACCTACACCTAAGGGTACTTTTCAAATTGTAAATAAAATTAAAAACCGTCCTTACTATACAGGAAAAATTAAAGGCGGCGATCCACGTAATCCACTTGGGGACCGCTGGCTCGGATTAAATATGGCAGGAACTTACGGAACAACGTATGCGATTCATGGAACTAACAATAATCAAGCAATCGGGAAAGCAACAACACTTGGTTGTATTCGTATGTTTAACAATGATATTCACTGGTTATTTGAGCGCATTCAGCAGCAAGCTACTGTCACTGTAAATTAACCTAAGAACAAGATTTACGTGTAGCCAAGAATTTTATGTCTTGGCTTATTTTATTTATTCATTTACAGTAGCAAAACAACTGTATTTACATATATAATAAAAATAGATTGCGTTCAACATCATCGTAACATTGATAAACATGGATATTAAAATTATACAGTTATAATATTTTATAAATTTTACAATACATACTATAATAGAACTACTGTAATTCTGAAATATTCAGTGACACTAAACAATCCCCCTTGCTACTTTCATTACTATTTTATAGCGGGGGCTTATTATATGTATAAACAATCTGAGTCATCCGAAAAATGATGAATTCGAATATTGCAGTAAAAAGCGTTATTTAGGAGGTGTTACTATGACGCATATACTGGTGATTGAAGACAACCCAGATATACAAGAACTTATTCGTGAATTTCTAATGGCACAAAACTTTACTGTTGATGTAGTTGGTGCTGGTACAGAAGGCATTCTTCTTTTCCAAAAAAATTCATACGACCTTGTCCTCCTCGATGTAATGTTACCAGATATAGATGGCTATAGTATTTGTAAAATTATGCGAGGACAATCTGATGTACCAATCATTATGCTAACAGGCTTACATAATGAAGAAAGTGAAATTAAAGGATTTGAGTTAGGTATTGATGACTATATTACAAAACCGTTCCATTACACCGTATTTATAAAACGTGTAGAAGCTGTATTGAGAAGGGCAGCAACGAAGGAAGCAGAAGCTGCAACTATACTACAATTCCATGAATTGATGTTAAATTCTACAGCATATGCCGCTTATGTTCATGGTAATCAAATTGAATTGACTACAAAAGAATTTGAAATTATATATACTTTACTGCAAAATCGGGGAAAAGTACTATCAAGAAGTGATTTGTTGAATAAGGTATGGGGCTATGAACATTTTGGTGATGTGAGAGTTATAGATACACATATTAAAAACTTACGAAAAAAATTAGAAATTCCTTATATTAAAACGGTGAAAGGCATTGGCTACAAAATCGAATCGTAGCAAAGACAACATCACCAAAAATATATTCATCAAAACCTTATTATTTTGTATTTTGTTATCACTTTGTCTTTATCAAATTATTTATTTTCTAGCCTCAAATTACGATAAAGATCGTTTGAGAGCGTCTGGAACGCAAACTGCGGAACAAGCGGAATCAGACAAACAAAACGACCAAAGTAAAACAAAGCAAAATAAAGCTGTGTCAGAGAGTAGCATCTCTAATTTTCAATCTTCTCAAATAGACATGAATACACTCTCTACAGCCATCAATCATCTTTTGCAGCCTAGCCAAACTGCAAAAGCAAAAGAACATGCACAAAATATTCCGGGGAAAAGTAACACAACGTCTTCACTTACAGAAGCGGAAAAGCAAGTTACTAACAATGATGCCTTACATACACAAAATGCAGCAAGTAAAACAAATGATACACATGATAATCCATCGTTAACAGATGTGTTGCAGCAATTAGCTCCACATATTGGGGCGACAATGCTTGCATTATCTCTGCTTGGATCTTTAATCTACGCAAAAATAATCGCCAAACCTTTCCAATATATGAGCGATGCTTTAAAAGATATTATGAATCTTGATTTCTCAGATAAAAAGCTACTTAACAAAAATACAGATCAAACAGATTTTAATTTGCAAGTAGCTGCCTCACAAGTACCTACTATTGTGAAAAATTTACATGAAAGCAATCAAGATTTAAGAAATGAAATCAAGAAGGAACAACAATTAGAACAATCTCGTAAAGAATTTATGTCTATGATATCCCATGAATTAAAAACACCAATCGCAGCCGTTATGGGACAACTCGATGGCATGATTCACGGAATTGGCGCTTATAAAGATAGAGATAAATATTTAAAACGTTCATATGAGATGATGCAAGATATTAACATATTAACGGAAAAGGTGTCAGAATTATCCAAAATACAAAACCCTCAATTTAAACCCAATTTAAAAGTTATCTCATTGACTAATATTATTGAGGACGTTATAAAGAAAGTAGATTATTTTGTATCTGTAAAACAATTAAATGTTCAATCTAACATTAAACAAGATGTACAAATTTTAGCTGATCCTAAATTTATGCAAACTGCTATTTTTAACATTATTTCAAACGCAATTCATTATACAATTGACCATCAGCATGTATATATAAAGCTTTATGAAAAGCCAAACGGTTACGCATTAGAAGTATTAAATACAGGTTCTCAAATTGATGAAGATAAACTTGCCCATTTATTTGAGCCATTCTATCGCGCAAATCCTGACAAACATGGCTTAGTACAAGGTAGTGGTCTTGGGTTATATATTGTAAAACAAATATTAGATAAACATCAGTTTCCTTATGGAATACAAAACACACCTCAAGGTGTAAAATGCTCCATTGTATTCCCAAAGGCAATGTAAAACCTATTGTAATTTCATACCCCAAATTCATACTTTGTATGAATGGCGGAATTTTGTAGAGTATGTTACTCTGTTTCGTTCGCCCGTTGTCCTTATTTGGATAGCGGGCGTTTTTTATTTTAAAAGGAGGATTTTTATGGAGAAGTTTAAGTATTCACTACTCGTTTTACTCGGTGCTTGTAGCTACGGCGTGCTTTCAACTATTTTCAAACTCGGATTTATTAACGGATTTTCAGCACATCAACTATTAGGGGGACAATATGTCTTCGGATGGATTGGACTACTTCTGCTCGTTCTTTTCTTTTCACGCCATAAAGTAACAAAAAAGCAATTCTTGTCATTATTAACAGTCGGCACAACAATGAGTATGACTGGTATTTTCTATGCTATTTCTGTAGAAGAACTGCCAGCATCTATCGCTGTCGTTCTACTCTTCCAGTTCACATGGATCGGAGTAGTCATCGAAGCTATTGCAAATCGAACGTTTCCAAGCCGTGAAAAAGTTATATCTATCATCATTTTATTCACTGGTACATTGTTTGCTGGCGGTGTCTTTGAAGGTCTAGGAGAAAGTTTTTCTACGAAAGGTATTATCTTTGGATTATTAGCTGCTGTCTCTTTTTCATTCTATGTTTTTGCAAGTGGACGCGTTGCTACAGATGTTCCGCCTTATACGAAAAGCTTTCTCATGACAACAAGTGCTACCCTTATCGTCTGCCTATTCTTCCCGCCAACCTTTTTAACAGATGGTGCCCTGCAAGCCGGTCTATGGAAATATGCTTTCTTCCTCGGATTATTCGGCGTTGTCGTACCTGTCATTTGTTTTTCAATTGGCGTACCGAAAGTCGGAATAGGACTTGGTACAATATTAGGTGCAGCTGAATTACCAACGGCCATTATCGCTTCTATAACACTTGTACATGAAGTTGTAACGCTTATGCAGTGGATTGGAATTATATTTATATTGTTTGGTATTTTCACTCCTCAGCTCCTTACGTATAGAAAAGAAAACAAACATAATCGTGTGCATAGTGCATAAGAAAAGACCTTTCATTTACTTGAAAGGTCTTTTCTCTCTCGTTCACTTTACCGCTCCATACAGTTTCTCTATCTCATGCTCAATTTGTTTTACATCAATTCGCTCAAATAATGGCTGTACGCTATCAATTTTATTCGGCAACATATTTTGAGGTTCCCAATTTCGTTTAACAATCGACAATGTGTTTCGAACTCTTTCACTTGAAAATGGTAAAAATGGTTCAAGGAGATTTGCAAAATTAGCGATAAGATAAACACAATTATAAATCGTTTCTTCACATGAAACTGGATCATCTTCTCTTTGTTTCCAAGGCTGCTTTTCGTCAAAGTATTTATTTGCAAAACGTACTGCATCAAATATTGTTTCTAGAGCCACTTTAAATTTAGTTTGCTCAATTGATTCTCCTACATTTATATATAATCCTTCTATCTTCTCTTTCAGCTCTTCATTAATAATTCTATTCGGTACAATGCCATCATAATACTTTTCAATAAACTTTAATGTCCGATTCACAAAGTTCCCATATGCACCTAACAATTCACTATTATGACTGTAAATAAACTCACGCCACGAAAAATCAGTATCACGATTTTCTGGTGCATTTACTGTTAAAAAGTAACGGATCGAATCTGGATCATAGCTTTCTAATATATCAGGTACCCATACTGCCCAGTTTTTACTTGTCGATAATTTTCTTTTTTCTACCGTTAAATACTCATTTGAAACGATATGACGAGGAATTGCTTCTTCTCCTATTCCAAGTAATACCGCTGGCCAGATGATAGAGTGAAATGGAATATTATCCTTTCCGTGTACATAATACGTTTTCGTTTCTTTATCCCAAAACTCTTGGTCATCTTTCCCTGTTTTTTCAGCCCAATGTTTACTTGCAGAATAATATCCTGTCACTGCTTCAATCCATACGTAAATTTTCTTATCTTCGTATCCTGCCACTGGAATTGGAACCCCGACTGGTAAATCACGCGATACTGCCCTATCTTGCAACCCTTCTTTTACATATCTTTCTGTTAGCTGAATTGCATTGTCACGCCATGTTCCTTTTTGTTTTGCAATTTCTACGACTCCTTTAATTTGCTCCTGAAATGTATGCAGTGCGAAATAGAAATGCTCTGTTTCCTGTACGGATGGCGTACTACCACATAACTTACATTTCTTTTCTAACAAATCAAGTGGATCTAAAATGGCCGAACAAGCATCACATTGATCTCCTCTTGCTGCTTCATGGCAATGAGGACAAATTCCTTCTACGTAACGATCTGGTAAAAACTGTGTACACGTTTCGCAATATGCTTGTTCCACTGTTTTTTTATAAATATAACCTTCTTCTAATAAACGCAAAAAAACTTTTTGAACTGTTTCATGATGATGCTCGCTATCTGTACGTGTATAGCAATCATAAGTAAAACCAAGGCTACGAAAACATCGCTCAAACTCTTCATGATACTTATCAGCAATTTCCTTCGCCGTCACACCTTCTTGTTTTGCTCTAATTGCAATCGGTGTTCCATTACAATCACTTCCTGAAACATACAACACATTCTCACCTTTTGCCCGATAATAACGTGCCAAAATATCTCCCGGTAACAAACTGGCAATATGCCCAAGATGTAATGAACCATTTGCATACGGCCAAGCGCCTCCAATAAAAATACTCATCCTATATTCCTCCTTTAAAATATAAAAAGCCCCGCCCTTATCTTAAAAAAGATAAGGGCGGGGCTGTATAAACAGTCGCGGTACCACCTTATTTCGCCAATCACTCACATAATTAGCCTTAACAAGTACGGAGCTATATGCTCTTATACTGTGGTTTTGATAACGAGTACCAACTCTCGTCGCCGCCTACTATTATCATTTGATAAGTTCAGGACGAAGCTCAAAGGCCATTGTTCAAATGAATATTCTTGCTTCTTCTCACCTACCGAAGCTCTCTGGAAAGAATGGTTTCATCCTACTTTTCCTTTTCAACGCTTTTACGTATAACACGTATTTTACGACTTAATTACAGAAAAATCAAACTCTATTTCAAAAAACAGGAAATCCCATCTTCCTGCCGAATAACTATACGTTCGTAAAAGGAGTGATAACATTGAATCAAAAGCAACTAAGCATGATGAATGAAAAAAGCTGGAATGCAGCTGCTTATGAAGCTTGGACGAATCGCCACGGGGCGCCAGTTGATTATGCGAAAAAGATTATGGAAGAGCCCACACGCGAAGTAGCACATTATTTACCTTACATACAATCGCCAAAAGGAAAACGTATTATTAATTTACTCGGGTCAAAAGGAAACAAAGCCGTCGCTCTTTCCCTATTAGGATCTGACGTAACAGTTGTTGATATTTCAGCGAGTAATGCCAAATATGCAAATGAACTTGCAGAAGCCGCTGGTGTCTCTATCCAATACATCGTCTCTGATGTACTGGATGTAAATCTTTCCGAATCATTTGATGTCGTCTTGCTGGAACTTGGTGTACTTCATTACTTTTTAGATTTAAAACCACTCTTTCAAAAGATTGCTAACTTACTTAAACAAGATGGAATGCTTATCCTTCGTGACTATCATCCTGTTTACACTAAATTATTAGGTGTAGATCATCCATCATTTCGGGCCAATGGAAATTATTTCGATAAAGAATTGATTGAAGATGATGTTGCTTATAGCATTCTTCTTACAGAATCGCAGAAAGAGGCTTTACCGAAAACAAACATACGCCGCTGGACATTAGGAGAAATTGTTACAACACTTGCGGAAGAACGTTTTAAAATTGAAAAGCTAGTTGAAGAACACGGATCTCATCAAAGGTGGGTTTTCCCTTCTACTTCACCTGAAGGAATTGAAGAACGTATACCAGGTCTATATACATTAATTGCGACAACATGCAAAAAAGGATCCCTTCACGGATAGGATCCTTTTTGCATGCTTACGCATATAAGTTGAGGTTGGAGATTACCATAATTCTGTAGAATAGGACACAAGATATTTCAACATTTTGTCTCTGACTTACGTCGTCAAAAAGGGGTATGACCAACATAACGAAGAGTAATGTTTCAGTTGATACTGATAATCGTTATCAACTAATTAGAAGTATACATGATGTTATTTCAAATTACAATACCATTTCTAATTTTTATTTATGAATTTTTTGATATACAAATGTATACATTTTAAGAACATTTACTCACATTAATCTGCCATATTCCATTATCTGCTATAATTTTCATGGAACAGATTAATAACTTCTTAATCATGTTTTTATTAATTTCGTTCCAAATATTTATAAATTATAATAAACAGTTTTAAAAGGTAGGGGTAACGATGAAATATGTTAGCATTCGAAAAAAACTACTGTTCACACTCTTAAGCATTTCTTCCTTATTTAGCATTGCTCTTATTGTTATTCTTTCATTTGCGATGCATCAAGCAAGTGAAATCGAAACGTTAAAGAATGATGTATCGAAAAGAGCAACGATTTTAAAAGAACGTGGCGATTGGTTCCAAGCACAGGTCGCTGGTTTACAAGAATATTTACTATCACATGACCAAAAAGGATTGAATAAATTCAACCGGGAAGGAAAAAAACTAGCTGATACTAGGGAGAAAGTAACAAGTGATAAAAAACTCCCAGAAGGAATGAAAGAGGCCATTTTAATGGGAGCAAAATGGCGCAGCGTCGTAGATAATGAAGTCCTCCCTCTTGCGCGTGAAGGAAAATGGGATGAAGCATCCAAAATTGCTCTTGCTCAAACAGATTATGTAAATGACCTTTTAAGTCGTTTTACTAAATATACAAATGAAGAAAATGACAAACGGGATGTATTAATTGCTGACGTAGAGTCTTCTTCATCCCTTATTCAATATATTATTTTCTTCTCACTCATTACATGTACATTAACATCTATTCTATTGGCATGGTGGTTCTCTGGTAAACTCGTTAAACCGATTCGACAAATTGATGCGAAGTTAAAAGAATTAGCTTCGCAAGATGGCGATTTAACCGCTAGATTACACGTAACGAGTAAAGATGAAATTGGTGACATTGCAAATTCCTTTAATCAAATGCTTGCTAACTTACAGTGTATAATAAAGCAAGTTCAACAAACATCAACAAGTGTAAAAGAAGCTTCTGAAAATGTATTTATCGAAACAACTGCTTCTATGGAAAATACCACAAAATCGAAAGAGACTATGAATGCTCTTGTGCACAATATTCATTCCCAAGTTTCTAGCATCGAAGAAAGTTCAACCGCAATGGATGATATCGCAACGGGTGTTCAGCGTATTGCAGAAACTGCATCTTCTGTCGCTAGCCTAGCTGTTACAACTTCTGAAAAAGCAGATGATGGAAATAAAGTCATTGAGAAGTCTATTACACAAGTGCATACAATTAACGAAGCTGTTAACGCTACATCACAAGTGGTAGAGCGACTCATTACACATACGAATCATATTGATACTGCACTTCAATCTATTTCTAATATTGCCGAGCAGACGAATTTACTCGCTTTAAATGCTTCTATTGAAGCGGCCCGTGCTGGTGAACATGGAAAAGGATTCGCTGTTGTTGCCGATGAAGTACGAAAACTTGCTGAACAATCTCAGCTAGCAGCAACTGATATTAACCATTTACTTCATCAAATTCAAGCGGACACAAAAATAGCAAATGACATGATGACACAAGGTCAGTCAGAAGCTTCTGAAGGAATTACAGTCATTCGTACCGCTGGATCTTCATTCTCAGAAATTGTTAATCACATTAACAATGTATCTACACAAATACAAGAAATGTCTGCAACTACTGAAGAAATGGCCGCAAGTTCTGAAGAAATGAATGCAGCTTTAAATAATATCGCTTCTATTTCAAATGAAGTTGCTGCCGAAACATCACAAACAGCAACTTCAGCTGGTGACCAAGTAAACAAAATGAGTATCGTTGCTAAAAAATCATCAGAAATGAAAACAATTGTACAAGAACTTGAAGTGCTCGTTTCTCATTTCAAAACAAATGTTTAAAATGAAAATTCCATTTATACTTCTACGAACTCTAAATTGTTAGAAAGAGCGATTTAGAGTCTCTCTTTTTTCACGCTAAAATATCTCTTTCTATCTCCCATTCTGTCTGCTATAATTCCTAAAGGAAAGAGGAAAGCTTTATTCCTACTGGAATAAAGCTTTCTTTCAACTTTTTACATTAATTAATTCTAATACTAAGATTTGACAAAGGAGGCTTTTTATCATATGAATTTTATAGGTATCAGAAAAAAACTAATGTTCATGATGGGAACGATTTGTGCTTTATTCGGCATTGCCTTAGCTTTTATTTTATTCTTTACCATGGATCAGTCTCATAAAGCTGAAACATTACAAAAAGAAATTTCTCCTCTTGCAACAGAATTAAAAGAGCGCGGAGACGCTTATCAAGTACAACTTTCTGCTTTAAGAGGTTATTTACTACAACATGATCAAGTCGAATTAGACAAGTTTAATGAGATGAGTAAACGTCTTGAAGATACAAAAGGGCAACTTCTTTCTAACCCTAACACTTCTCAGTCCGTGAAAAGCACAATGGAATTAGGATCCACTTGGAGAAAGTTCATTGAAGAGAAAGTATTCACTCTTGCAAAAGAACAAAAATGGGAAGAAGCTTTACAAGTAGCTTCTACAGAAAATGGTACTGTTTATAAAGTAATTGGTGATTTCACAAATTACAGTAATGAACAAGCTAAATTACGCGAACAATCTATTGAAAAAATCGATCAATCTTCACTACGAATTGAATATGTTGTCTTCTTATCACTTGTTATTTGTATTGTAACTGCAATTATTCTTGCATGGTGGTTCTCTGGTAAGCTTGTAAAACCAATTCAACAAATTGATATTAAGCTAAAAGAATTAGCCTCTCAAGAAGGCGACTTAACAGCCCGTCTACAAGTAAATAGCAATGATGAAATCGGTGCAATTGCATCATCGTTTAATAAAATGTTAGCAAACCTGCAACATATCATTAATCGTGTTCAAAAAACATCTGTAGAAGTACAAACAGCTTCTGAAAATATGCTAGAAAAGACTAATACATCACGCGAGGCAACAATACGAGTTCAAAGCTCGATGTCCAACTTAAATTCAAGTATTCAATCGCAAACTTCTAGTATGGAAGAAAGCTCAACTGCGATGGATGATATGGCAATAAGCGTTCAACGCATCGCTGAATCTGCTTCATCTGTAGCCGAACTTGCTGTAGCTACATCTGAACATGCTAACGATGGAAGTACTGTTATCCAAAAATCTGTTTCACAAATGACAACGATACATGAAGCTGTAAATGCTACATCAGAAGTAGTCGAACGTCTAATCACCCATACGAAATATATTGATACGGCTGTACAATCTATTTCTAATATCGCTGAGCAAACAAACTTACTTGCTTTAAACGCTTCTATTGAAGCAGCTCGTGCTGGTGAGCAAGGAAAAGGATTTGCTGTCGTAGCTGATGAAGTCCGTAAACTTGCGGAACAATCTAAAACTGCTGCAACAGATATTAACCAATTACTAAATCAAATTCAAAATGATACAGAAACAGCTAGTTCTATGATGTCTAAAGGTCGTTCTGAAGCATTTGAAGGCATTACTGTCGTTCGTGAGGCTGGTACTTCTTTCACAACAATTGTTGAACAAGTAAATAAAGTATCAACTCAAATGCAAGACATATCAGCAACTGCTGAAGAAATGGCTGCAAGCGCTGAAGAAATGAACGCTTCACTTAATAACATCGCTTCTATTTCAAATGAAGTATCTAGTGAAACAGCCGCAACGGCACAATCTGCTGAGCAGAAAGTTATTGTTATGAATGAAATGACAGTAACTGCAAAACAAATGAAACAAACGGTTGAAGAATTAGATCAACTCGTATCTCATTTTAAAACTGAATAGCTCAAAAAAATATTCCTCTTTCAAGAGGAATATTTTTTTGAGCTCATTCCCTGCACATTATACATATATCCGTTATAATGAGAATCGATATCATTAATCTGTAGGGGGTGCTACACATGTCACAACAAGCATTTGAAGAAAAATTATATGCAAACTTAGAAGCTGTTATTGATCCTGAACTAGGTGTTGATATTATCAATCTTGGATTAGTTTATGACGTTACAGCGGATGAAAATAATAATGCTATCATTACAATGACGATGACTTCTATCGGCTGCCCAATGGCTGGTCAAATCGTATCAGACGTTAAAAAAGTACTATCAACGAACGTACCTGAAGTAAACGAAATAGAAGTAAATGTCGTTTGGAATCCACCATGGTCGAAAGAACGTATGTCACGTATGGCGAAAATCGCATTAGGTATTCGTGACTAAATAAAGAAAGACCTGACATCATGGTCAGGTCTTTTTCTCTTATTATTTAACGCCTACTGCATCATAAGCTTTCGTTACAGCTTGTAACTCTTTAGAGTTTTTACCATATAAATCTTCTGCTGACTGAAGTGCTGCTTGACGCATCATTTTAAAGTCAGAGTTTGCAGTTAAATATTTAGTAAGAGCACGGTAGTAAATTTTTTCTGTCGCTTCACGGCCCACTCCAGTTACTTTCACGCCGTAATGCGTGCCACCGTCAGATACTAAGTACGCAGCTTTATTGTTAATACTACTGTTAATATGAACGCCGCCATTATCAGCTGTTCCAGTGTAGCGTTTATTGTAATGATCTGGATAACCTTCACCTGGTTTTAATGGGTTTGGAATAGATGCTGGATCTTTCAGAGAACGAAGCGCATCACCAGGTTTACCAGGTGTATAAATATCAGCACCTAAATCCCAGCTCTTCTTCTCAACCATGACACCCATAATATCAGATAACGATTCATTTAACGCACCTGATTCATTTTTATAAACAAGGTTTGCTGTATGCTCAGTTACAGCATGTGTTAATTCGTGCCCGATAACATCTAGGCCAGCAGATAATGGAATAAATGTCTTGCCATCTCCATCACCATACATCATTTGGATACCGTTCCAAGCTGCGTTATTCCAGCTTTCTCCTACGTGAACAGAGGAGATCAGCTTCGCACCTTTATCATCGAAAGAGTTACGGTTAAATGTCTTTTTGTAGTAATCGTATACTTTCCCTGCATTTACATGCGCATCAACCGCTGCTTTGTCATCAAAGAACTTATTTTTACTTTCTACTTCGACACCTGTATATCCAAACCATTGTGAGAATATGTTAAACCAGTTTTCATCCATATTCTCTGCATCAAACGTATGAACACCTTGTCCACGCTTACCATCAAATAAATGGAATGCTCCTGTTTTCTCATTTTGGGCAATTTCAAATGATTGTCTAGCACCTAATACTCCGTAACCAAATCCTGTAATGTTATCTACAGCATTATATTTCTCAATCACATTTCCATTTGTTGCATCAACAAAGTAATGCCAATAGCCTGGAGCTGGTTTTGAAATCGATGCCTTAACTAAGTATGCAAGATAGTAGTTTCCATCTTTTTCATACACAAATAAATCTTTTTTCACACCATCATAATTTTTTACTTTACCAACTTCTTTTTCAATATCTGCCTTTGCAATTGTTTCTGCTTGCTCCGCACTAATACTTGCAAAGGTAGGAATATTTTTATCCTCTAAATTCGGAATAACTTGTCCGAAGAATGCTTTTACATTATTCTCTTTATCTAGTGTAACAGTTTGGTCTGAACCATACACAGGAATGTTATTATGTTTCTCAACTAACTTCACATGTGTCGTACCAGATTCAGCATCTTTTTCTTCCCCAACGACATTGAAATGTTTATCAATGTTTCCTGCTAATTTAAACATATCTTTCTTACTTTCTAAATATTGAAAGACCGTCTCTTTTTTATCTAGTCCTTCCGGTGCTTTCCATTCTTCACCTATGTATGCAGGTGTTTTAAATTCTTGATGATATTGAATTTTTTGTTCTTCCGCTTTCGTTGTCGTTGCTCCAAACGTTCCAAATCCCCCGGCGATAACAGTTAACGCTAATGCTGATGAAATGACTTGCTTTTTCACTATAACATTCCCCATTCCCATAAAGATTTTTGACACTTTTATAAAATTCTGAATCTTTAACTTGATACCTCTTCAAAAAATTTGAGAAACATTTTTCAGATAATTCCACGCAAAAAGAGGACACCCTATCAGGTGTCCTCTTTTTTATAAACATTTTGTTATTTTTTTAGCTCAATTGCTAAATAGTGTGATTGCTCTTTCGCTTGAATATGAATATCTTCTTCTACTGCTTCTGCCGCATCGCGCATAACAAGTATCTCACCATTTATCACACTACTTCCTTCAATTTGTACAAGGTACAATTGACGGCCTTCTTTCACAGGAAAATGAATTTCTTTTCCAGCCTCTAACGATAAAGAATATAAATTCGCATCTTGGTGAATTTGAATTGGCGCATCACCTTCCACTGGGGAAACCATATGGAACCACTCATTTTCACGTTTACTCCAATCAAATTTAAACTCACCATAGTTTGGTTTATGATCAGCACGGTCTGGTAAAATCCAAATTTGTAATAAACGCAATGTTTCATTTCCTAAATTATGTTCACTATGAAATACACCAGTACCAGCACTCATATATTGAACATGTCCACGCTCAATTGTTCCTCTATTCCCCATGCTATCTTCATGTGTTAAGGCACCATCTACAACGTAAGAAATGATTTCCATATCGCGGTGCGGATGCATATCAAACCCAGTTTGTGCCGCTACTGAATCATCGTTAATAACACGTAACGCTCCAAAACTCATATTATTTGGATTGTAATAATTAGCAAAGGAAAAATGAAAATGTGTATTTAACCAACCGTGATTTGCTCTACCCATATTTTTATGATCAACTTTTCTAAACATATCCTTCACCTCATATTATCTCGAATTCAAGATTTACTTTAAAATTGTTTCTTACTGTAATTTTTTTAGTAATTTTAATAATTGATTTTGTTCTTCTATATTTAATTTATGAAACTGCTCCGCTTGGAACGTTTCCTGGGGCGGGACGATCTCCTCATATAAAGCTCTTCCCTTTTCTGTTAACGAAATATATTTCGTAGTACCTTCTTGTTCACGCCCAATCCAGTCCAGCTGCTCCATTTTATTTAAAAGCTGCGTGACATTTCCTTTCGTAACAAATAGCTTCTTCCCAAGCTCTTGCTGCGTTAAACGATTATGTCCTCCAACTTGAGCTAGTACATCAAACTGAGCGGCAGATACATTCCATTTTTTCAAATGCTGATTCGTCTCACGAATACTCTTGTTATAAAAACGTGATAAACGAAACCATAATAGTAGTCCTAATCTATCTTCTGTTTTCATTTCATCACCTCGCTCGTTTCATACTATTAGTTTAGAACTAAACTTTATAGAAGTCAATTGCTTATTTTTAGTAAGTAACAAAGAAAGCATAGTGCTATTTCTCCACTATGCTTACATCAATTTTCTATTTTTATATTCATCTAATTTCCTCTCCGCGAACTTCCTCGCATCTTTCTCAATCCATCTCTCTTCATACGATTCACTTCCAACATACAATACTTCTCTCTTATGCTGCATCGCATGGCGAAATTCATGCAGTAGTGTTTTAAGCACTTGCTCATACTCATCCCACATACAAACGAAAATTAATTGTTTTTCTTTATGATAAAAACCACCTACGGGGAATAAAAACTCCTCTTCCTCTTCCCCTAATGATAGAAGTACATGATTTGCATCACACGTATCACAAAAAATAACTGGCGTTTTACATACTTCAATAAGAGAAAATAAATCCTCTCTAATCCTTTTGACATCCCAAGGAAGCTCCGAATCCAACACATACCAATTCTCCACCTGTTGATATACATTTTGAAACTGGAGTTCCATTTCTTTTTATTCCCCTTTCCAAGCTCTCTTTTTCTATATGTATGCCACAATATGGTAAATATTAAACATACTCTTTCCCCCTTTGAAAAATGACAATAAAAAGAACCTATATTAGTATAGGTTCTTTTCCATAATTACTTTTTTTTCATAATTTTTTTTAGTACAAAATAACCAATTGCACAAACAATAGCAGCAAGTGCAAAATATTTCACATATGGCCCAGCTACTTTATTAATACTTTCCCACTCTGTTCCTAATTTAAATCCTAAATATACAAACACAATTGACCATGGAATAACAGCTAATGTAGTTAGCGTCATAAACTTAGCATGTGACATTTTTGCAATACCCGCTGGTATCGAAATCGCATGACGCACAACAGGAATAAAACGTGCCGTAAAGATAACGCCAGTTCCGTAACGATTAAACCAATCTTCTGCATAATCAATATGCTTCTTCTGAATTAAAATATATTTTCCATATCGCTCAAGAACAGGTCTTCCTCCGTATCGACCAATCCAATAAATAAATAGTTGTGCGATTACACCGCCAATTGTTCCGAACGCAACAGCTCCCCAAAATGTAATGCTTCCTGTTGATACTAAATAGCCTGCATAAGACAATACGATTTCACTCGGAATAACTTCTAACATCAATCCAAGCATAATTCCCCAATAACCAAGTCCTTCTAGAAAAACTAAAACTGAATGAATCAACTCTCCTAACATCATTTACCTCTCTTTACTGTTTTCGTTACCAAAAATAAAAGTACAAGCAGTAAGTATCTTGTACTTTTATTTTTTAAAATTTAGTTAGTCTTCGTATCCCACTTAAAGATTTTATTTAAAAATTTATATACATTCTTTGACTCTTTTGTCAGAAGTGGGCCTAAGATGGATAGTATAAGCACGTATAGTGCTGAGAATGGTTTTAACACTGACATTAAACCACCAGCGATACCGATATTAGCCATAATGATGGAGAATTCTCCCCTTGAAACGATTGTTAATCCAATATTTGTAGAAGCTTTATGAGATAATCCAGCTTGTCTTCCTGCAATCATCCCTGCTACAAAGTTACCGATTATCGTAAGAAGTACCGCACCTAGCGTTAACCATATTGCTCCGCCTAACGAGAACGGATCGATACTTAACCCGAAGCTGAAGAAGAAAATTGCTCCGAAAAAGTCTCTAAATGGAACAACAAGATGTTCAATTCGATCACTATGCTCTGTCTCAGAGAAAACTAATCCTAAAAGAAGTGCTCCGATTGCTTCTGCAACGTGAATTGTTTCTGAAAAACCAGCGATGAAGAATAACGAAGCAAATACTACAATAATAAAGATTTCATCTGAACTAATATTGAGCAATTTATTTAATAACGGCGTTGCTTTTCTAGCCACAATAAAGAATAGAAGCATATATCCTAAAGCAATTCCAATTGAAGTAAGAGCACCTAAGAAGGAAGCATGATCCCCAAGTACTAAACCAGAAACGACTGATAAATATACAGCAAGGAATATATCTTCAAACATAATAATTCCTAAAATTAATTCGGTTTCATTATTACCAGTTCTTCTTAAATCCACTAATACTTTTGCAACGATGGCACTAGAAGAAATCGTAATAATACCCGCAATAATTAAGATTTCTAGTAATGGGAATCCCATGATAAACCCGTATAATAATCCAAGTGAAAAGTTAATTAAAATATAGATTGTTCCGCCGATCGCAATAGAACGTCCGGATTTAATTAGTTTTTTCATCGAAAATTCTAGCCCTAAATAGAAGAGAAGGAACAGAACACCGATTCTTCCAAGGAAGGATATTACACTTGCACTTTCAATAAATTTGAGATCGATAACACCTATTGTCGGTGCGTGCGGCCCTACTAACATGCCAAGAACAATTAGAAAAGGAATTACTGAGAACTTAAACTTTCCAGCGATTACTGCCGCAATTGCCACTAGAACCAAAGCTGTACCAACTTCAAAAATTAAAGTATCCATCTAGTCAGTCCCCCTATTCGAAAGTAACTCATTAATAATTTTTTTAATTTCTTCTCTCTCACCTGAAACTACTAGCATATCGCCTTCTTCAATTACTGTTTCTGGTCCTGGATTAAATAGCTTTTTCATATTCTTTTTCATAACTGCAATTATCGTTACGCTATACGTTTTTCTTATTTCAAGATCACCAATTGTTTTTCCGATTGCTGGAGCTGCATTCTCCACTTTAAACCACTCAATCGCTAAACCTTCAAAGACCATCTCAACATTTTCTAATGCCCTAGGCTTATATACCATTCCACCTAATATTGCTGCAACTTGTCTTGCTTCTGAGTCACGTAATGAAATACTAGAAATACTTTCTTCATGATCTGAATCAAAATGATACATTTCTCTACGTCCGTCATCATGAATCACAATCACCATTTTTTCGTTACCTTTCGTAACGATTTGAAATTTATACCCAATACCTGGAAGTTCACTTTCTCTAATATTCATATTTAGCTCCTCCTCAACAATTTTATTTGAATTTTCTGTTTTTCAGTCTTTTGTTCATCCAACCAATTTTAGAAATTCTAACCACTCCGGATACTTATGATTTGGAAATCTTTTATTGTAATAATAAGTGGCCCCTAGAAAAATACTTGAAGATGTAACGATAAAAAATACATTGCTTCTCATTTTTAAACTCTCAAGGCTTACTTTCAATAAAGTTTCTTCTTTCAAATTATCCCCACTTTCTCGCTTTACATTTAGTTTTTTAAAATGTAAATAATTCTAAAAATATTACGATGTAACATAATCATAACATAAAATACATTTAAGTAACATCATTTTTTAGAAAAATTGATTCTAGTATATTTTTTGCATATAATTTTCTTATTACGGAAAAAAGGAAGTGTATTATATGGTTGATATCTTTAGCAGATTCCTTGAGGTAACGAATAATATTTTATGGTCATATATTCTTATTGCAATGCTAATCGGCTTCGGTCTTTATTTCTCTTTCAAATTAAAATTTGTCCAAATTACTCATTTCAGCGAGATGGTCAGTTTAATTAGTAAAGGATTTAATCGAAAAGAAAAAAAGAAAGATAGCATCTCTCCATTCCAAGCATTTTGCTTAAGTGCAGCCGCACGTATCGGTATCGGGAACTTAGCTGGTGTAGCATTAGCAATTTCAATGGGAGGACCTGGTGCAATATTTTGGATGTGGTTTATCGCGATTCTCGGAGCAGCTACTAGTTTTGTAGAATGTACGCTCGCGCAAATTTATAAAGTAAAAGATGGACGCAGGTTCCGTGGTGGCCCAGCATATTACATGGAAAAAGGGTTAAACAAACGCTGGATGGGTGTCTGGTTTTCACTTCTCATTACAGTTGCGTACGGATTAATTTTCAATTCAGTACAAGCAAATACAGTAACAATAGCGTTTGAAAATGCTTTCGGATTAGAGCGAACGATTGTAGGAGCTCTACTAGCTTTATTAGTTGCAGTTATTATTTTTGGCGGTATTAAGAGCATTTCACGCATTACAGAAATGATTGTTCCCCCAATGGCAATTGTTTATATTGGTGTGGCTATTTTTGTCGTGATTAACAACTTCAATATGTTACCAAGCATTTTCATGGAAATCTTTAACGGTGCATTCGGTTTAGACCAAGCCATCGCTGGTGGTATTGGAGCAGCTATCAAGTTCGGAATCCAACGCGGTTTATTCGCGACAGAAGCAGGTATGGGGAGCTCTCCTAATGCAGCAGCAACATCTGATGTATCTCATCCTGTAAAACAAGGACTTGTTCAAGCATTAGGTGTTTTCGTAGATACATTCTTAGTATGTACATCAACAGCGTTTATCGTATTATGTTCTGGACTTTACAAAGGATCAAATTTAGAAGGTATTGAATTAACACAGCAAGCATTAAGTTCACAAATTGGACCGTGGGCAAGCACTTTCTTAGCGATTATTATTTTCCTCTTCGCTTTCAGCTCTTTACTAGGAAACTACTATTATGGTGAAACAAACATCGCATTCATTAAAGAAAGCAAAACATGGTTAATGATTTATCGCGTTGCAGTTGTCGGAATGGTATTCTTCGGATCAATCGCTGCCCTTCAAACTGTTTGGAGTTTAGCTGATTTATTCATGGGACTAATGGTATTCACAAACTTAATTGCCATCTCATTCCTTAGCAAATTTGCCTATGCAGCATTAGTAGACTACATTAAGCAAAAGAAACAAGGTAAAGATCCTGTCTTCCTTGCAAGTTCTATCCCTGGCTTACAGAATACAGAGTGTTGGGATGGGCAGGATGTAGAAGAAAAACAAAAGGCTGTTTAACAAACAAAGGCCCTATTACTTCACCGTAATAGGGCCTTTTATTTACAACAGTTCATAATTTGTTCAAATTAATTCCAGCAAAAGGGTTGATTTATACAAATTACTAGATTATAATAATTATAAATTAGTAATTGATATAACATAACAACTCAAAAGGAGATTGATCATAATGAACAAACAAGTAATCGAAGTATTAAACAAACAAGTAGCAGACTGGAGCGTTTTATTTACAAAATTACACAACTTCCATTGGTACGTAAAAGGACCTCAATTCTTCACATTACACGAGAAATTCGAAGAACTTTACACAGAATCAGCTACTCACATCGATGAAATTGCAGAACGCATTTTAGCAATTGGCGGCAAACCAGTAGCAACAATGAAAGAATACTTAGAACTATCTTCTATTCAAGAAGCAGCTTACGGAGAAACTGCAGAAGGGATGGTCGAGGCAATCATGAAAGACTACGAAATGATGCTAGTCGAACTGAAAAAAGGCATGGAAATCGCTCAAGACTCTGACGATGAAATGACATCTGACCTACTACTAGGCATCTACACAGAACTAGAAAAACACGCTTGGATGCTACGTGCGTTCTTGAATCAATAATAGATTAAAAGCGGAAGCGACTCGTTCAGAGTCGCTTTTTTTATGTAATGGTTGCATTTAACGGTACACGAAATTATATCAACGATTTTTCAAATATATCGATCATAACTCGCAATATATCAACGATTTTTTCATTATATCGATCATTACAAGCAATATATCAACGATTCGATAAAGGATATCAATTTACCGACAAATCACGACAATATTAACACACCCCTCGCCCTACTTTTATCAATATATTACAATCTCATCTATGTTAAAATATAGGAAACACCTTTTAGTAAAATAGATCCAAAAAGCTTTTCCAAATTCATCATTTACTACTTAAATGGCGGGAGTGGTTCAGTTGAAAGACTACTTAATTAGAGCATTTTTTGCGTTAATAACAGTTGGAATCGTCTTACTTATAGCTAATATTTTCAATATACGTGTCGAGGTTAAAGACTATGCTTTCCTCGTTGTTGTAGCAATTGGTGGCGGCTGGGGTGGCTGGTACCTGTATAAAAAACAAAGTAATCAAAATGATAAAGGCATTCCAAAGTAATATGGAATGCCTTCTTTTATTTCCGTCTATAATAAATAACAAAATTCAAACCACTGATACAACCAATCGCAATAAACATACAAAACGATTGTCCATCTCCACCTAGACTATACTCATCAACGATAAATCCAGACATAAACAATGTTATCGCTGAAACACCAACACACAATATCAAAATAAACCAAAGCGAAAACTCATTAATCAGCTCTTTCTTCTGTCTTAAAACAATTAGCATAACAAGAATAGACGCTGCTAAAATACTTTTAAAAACAGGACGTAAATACACAAACTTCTCCATCTATTTCTCCTTTCCGGAAAACTATATATTATAACATTAATATATTTAACTGAATTAAAAACACATGTCTTTTTACGATAAAAAAGACATGTGTTTCTATAAATCGCTATAAAAACGTACTATGATAATTGCTTCCACTTCGTCCCCAAGACAGGACGCTCGTAATTTTGGATTTCATGAATTAGTTTATCTGCCGTCTCAGCGGAAACAATTAACTCTTTATTCGATGGATTCATAAAGCCTTCTTCTGCTGCCCGTTCAACCATTTGCAAAATTGGTCCGTAAAAGTCTTTTATGTTCAATAAACCAACCGGCTTATTATGTATACCAATTTGTGACCAACATACTACTTCAAAGAGCTCTTCAAACGTTCCATATCCGCCTGGTAATGCAATGAAAGCATCCGCAAGCTCTGCCATTTTCGCCTTGCGCTCATGCATCGTTTCTACTTCAATTAATTCTGTTAATCCTGTATGTACGATTTCTCCTCGAAATAGACCACGCGGCATAACACCTGTTACACGTCCGCCTAAACGAAGAACTTCGTTTGCTACTTCTCCCATTAATCCGACGCATGAACCGCCATATACAAGCTCATAGTCATTCTCAACAAACATTTTACCTAATTCAATTGCCTGCTCTTTAAACTCTGGTCTCTCCCCTAAATTGGAACCTGCAAACACACAAATCTTTCTCATTCCTACACCCCGAAACTATATATTGTTATGATACAATTGACATTGTACAACATATTGAGGAGATGAGGAAGAAATGGATATCGTTGCATTTCAAAGATGGGTTGAGGAATTTTACGAAAAACGAAGCTGGTCACAGTATAATGCCTTTATTCGCTTAAATTTCTTAACTGAAGAAGTTGGAGAAGTTTCACGAGTTGTTCGCGCTATTGAAATCGGCCGCGATCGTCCCGATGAAGATGCGAAAACAGAAGAAGAGCTAAAACAAGAACTAAAAGAAGAACTTGGTGATGTACTATCTAACCTTATTATTCTTTCGCAAAAATATGATTTGGATTTACAAGACATTATGGACGCACACGTCACAAAGCTTTCGAAAAGGTTCGAAGCACTCAAATGAGAATATTATCAATTATGGTATAATATTCTTGTCACAATAATAAGGGGGATTTTATGTTATCTAAAAAATTGCACGACGCATTAAATGAACAAATGAACTTTGAATTTTACTCTGCCCACGCTTATATGGCAATGGCTGCTTACTGTACAGCTGAGAGCTATGATGGATTCGCTAACTTTTTCCTTGTACAAGCTGAAGAAGAGCGTTTCCACGCAATGAAGCTTTACAACTATATTAACGACCGCGGTGAGCGCGCTATTATTACTGGATTCGATAATCCAAATAACGAATATGAATCTGTATTGAACGCTTTTGAAGTCGCACTTGAGCACGAGCGTGAAGTAACGAAACGTATTTATCACTTATCTGATATTGCTTGGGATGAGCGTGAGCATGCAACAATTACATTCTTAAAATGGTTCGTTGATGAGCAAGTAGAAGAAGAAGCTTCATTCGATAGCATCATTCAAAAATTAAAACGTATTACAAGCGATTCAAACGCACTATTTATGCTAGATGCTGAATTAGAGAAACGTACATTTACGCCTCCAGCTGAGTAATATTTTAATCACCTTAATGAGTGTATTAAGGTGATTTTTTTATTTGCTTTCTATCTTAAAATCACCTTAAATTTCCTAGCATTTGACATAGAACTAGTTAAAAAATGGTATTATTTTCAATATAAAGTGAAACTTTGGTCCGTGGGGGGGCGTTCATCCACCACGGATTATTAGTTGAACTAATCGGGTCTTTACAGGCAGTTGATCTCCCACCTAACCTCTTTGCCCCCGCCAAATTTTGAGGTGGGAGTCTTACTGCTCGTTAATGCTGGATAAAACAATATGTGAGGAGAGAAAAAATGAGTCAACGTGTAGAAGCTGTTGATGCAATTCGTGGTTTCGCTTTATTTGGCATTTTACTTGTTAATATAACATTAATTCAATTCGGGTTATTCGCTAATGAAAAACCCACTTATATTTTCGGAAAACTCGATGAAAGTGCTAATTGGTTTATTCAATTTTTCGGCACACAAAATTTCATTTCCCTATTCTCTTTTTTATTTGGGCTTAGCATTATTTTGTTACAAAAAAGTATTATCGCAAAAGGAAAAAAGTTTTTCCCCACATATATAAGACGTATTAGCATTCTTTTACTACTAGGTTTCATTCACGGTACCTTTATTTGGTCCGGAGATATTTTATTTGCATACGGACTTATCGGGATTTTCTTAATGATGTTTATAAATAGAAAACCAAAAACATTATTGATTTGGGCAACTATTCTACTCGCACTCATTACACTTATGTCTTATCAAACTGATCCAAATACAAATATTAATGATTTTGCTCCTTATATTGAAAAAGAGCATAAAGTTCATGAAACTGGAAGCTATATGGATCATGTCAACTTTAGGTTAACTGAAAGTCCTTTCGATTATATTGGGATTAACGGTTTCTTCGGACTAGTTTTCATATCAATTTTCGCAATAATTTTTATGTCCCCACTTTTCTTACTCGGAATGTATGTAGGAAAAAAGGGCTGGCTATTTGAGATTGATAAACACATACCTTCTATCAAAAAGATTTGGCTTATCACTGGTATTTTCTCTTTTACAATTAAAATCTTAGCCATGTTCGTAAAGCATCCAATTTTAATTATGTTACAAGATGGCCTTACATCAGTAACCATGACATTCTTTTACGGAAGCACCATTATTTTATTATTCCATTACAAAAAAGCATCGCGCTTACTAACATATATGGCGAATATGGGGAAAATGTCGGTTAGTAATTACTTAGCTCAATCCATTATCACAACAACAATTTTTTACGCATACGGCTTTGGCTTATTCGGTAAAATCGGATATTTCTTCGGTATTCTTTTGACCATTGGAATTTATACAATTCAATTATTCGTTAGCGCCTATTGGCTACAAAAATACCAAATGGGCCCTATAGAATATGCGTGGAGAATGGGAACTTATTTAGAGAGACCACGATTTAAAAAAGACTTGGATAAAGCAAGTTAAACAAAAAAAGCAATGAGCCTACGCTCATTGCTTTTCTTAATTTATTAAAGCATAACCCCAACAATAATCGCTGATAATATACTTACTAACGTTGCACCGTATACAAGTTTTAGTCCGAATGATGATACAACATTTGCTTGTTTGCCATCGATACTCTTTGTTGCACCTGCGATAATTCCGATAGATGAGAAGTTCGCAAATGATACAAGGAAGATAGATAAAATACCTACTGTACGAGTTGATAAATCACCAGCTACTTTTCCAAGGTCAAGCATTGCAACGAATTCGTTCGTTACTAATTTTGTTGCCATAATTTGTCCCGCTGCTAGCATCTCTGATGTTGGAATACCCATTACGAATGCTAATGGTGAGAAGATATATCCTAAAATGCTTTGGAATGTGATTCCGAAAATTGAATCGAATACACCGTTAATTGCTGTAATTAATGCTACGAAACCGATTAACATCGCCGCTACTGTTACAGCGATAGAGAAACCAAGCATAATATATTCGCCTAACATTTCAAAGAATGTTTGTTTCTTATCTTCTTGTAATTCTAAAATATCGTCTTCTTCTTTTACTTCATATGGATTGATAATATGAACGATAATGAATCCACTAAATAAGTTTAATACAAGTGCTGTTACTACATATTTTGGATCAATCATTTTCATATAAGAACCGACGATTGACATTGATACTGTTGACATTGAAGATGCACAAAGTGTGTATAAACGATTTTTCGGTAATTTGCTTAATTGATCTTTTACTGTAATAAACACTTCACCTTGACCAACAATTGCAGCTGCTACCGCATTATATGATTCTAGTTTTCCTAAACCGTTAATTTTACTTAGTACGAAACCGACTGCACGAATGATAATCGGTAAAACTTTAATATGTTGCAAGATCCCGATTAATACCGCTAAGAAAATGATCGGTAATAATACTGTTAAGAAGAATGGTGCTTGTCCATCGTTCGCTAAACCACCAAATACGAAATTAACCCCAGCTTCCGCAAATTTTAAAATAGCGCCAAATCCATCTGCAATCCCTTTTACTAATACAAATCCGACCTTTGTATTTAATAAGAAATACGCAAGTACCAATTGAATGACAAGCATAAGTGCAATTGGCTTATATTTAATTTTCTTACGATCTGAACTTATAAGGAAACCTAGTACAAACACTACAAGTAAACCAACTAGAAACATTACTATTTTCATATGTGAATCCTCCACTTCTTCCACGAGTTATTGGTCGTATAACGTATAACGAATGACGTCTGACCATTGATGTTAAAAAATTTAAAACCCCTAAATACTATTCAACTGTTATCTAAAATCAGTAAGCGTTTACATAAATTGCAATTTATAAAAGGTAGCCTCTTCTCTCCTACCGTATTAAAAGTCTGAAATTGATACCACCTACAAATCAAATTGTAAGCGTTATCTAGACGAAATGCAATATAAATTTTAAAAGATTTTTATATGTTAATATATTCCTAATTAATTGGTTTTTTATGTAAATTAACCATAAAAAACGGCCCTAGCTATGAGCTAGAACCATTCTTTTTTATAGCATAACACCAACGATAATCGCTGATAATATACTTACTAATGTCGCACCATACACAAGACGTAAACCGAATGATGATACAACATTTGATTGGTTTTCATCGATACCTTTCGTTGCACCTGCGATAATTCCAATTGATGAGAAGTTCGCAAATGATACAAGGAATACAGAAAGAATACCTACTGTACGAGCTGATAAATCACCAGCTACTTTGCCAAGATCAAGCATCGCAACAAACTCGTTTGATACTAATTTTGTTGCCATAATTTGTCCCGCTGTTACCATCTCTGCTTGCGGGATACCCATTACGAATGCTAATGGTGAGAAAATATATCCTAAAATAGCTTGGAATGTAATACCGAACACTGAATCAAACAAGCTATTGATTGCTGTAATTAATGCTACGAAACCAAGTAACATTGCTGCTACCGTAATTGCAATCATGAAACCAAGCATAATATATTCGCTTAACATTTCAAAGAATGATTGCTTTTTCTTATTTTCTAACTTCAGTGTATCTTCTTCTTCCGTAATATCGTACGGGTTAATAATATGAATAATAATGAAACCACTAAATAAATTTAATACAAGTGCTGTTACTACATATTTTGGCTCGATCATTTTCATATAAGAACCAACGATTGACATCGATACTGTCGACATTGAAGATGCACATAATGTATATAAACGATGTTTTGGGATTTTACTTAATTGATCTTTTACTGTAATAAATACTTCCGCTTGTCCAACAATTGCAGCTGCTACTGCATTATATGATTCTAATTTCCCTAAACCATTTACTTTACTTAACAAAGTACCAATAGCACGAATAAATATCGGTAAAATCTTAAAGTGTTGTAGAATTCCGATTAATACTGCGAAGAATACGATTGGTAATAATGCAGTTAAGAAGAATGAAACTTCTCCTTTATTAACAAGGCCACCAAATACGAAAACGATTCCAGCTTCCGCATACCCAAGAAGTGCGCCAAATCCATCTGAAATTCCTTTTACTAAAATATAACCCACTTGCGTATTTAATAAGAAATACGATAATGCTAACTGAATTACAAGCATGAGTGCGATTGGTTTATACTTAATCTTCTTTCGATCGGCACTTATAAGAAAACCGAGTACGAATACAACGAGTAATCCTACAAGAAACATAACAAACTTCATTAATAAAATCCTCCATTTAACTCTTCATTAACGTTGAACGTCTGACCATTCAAAACAAGAAATAATCCGAACTTTCCATTTCTCCACCAAAACACTTTACTGGATATAAAAAATCATAAAACCTCTTGTCTCAAAGGCATTTTCCATTCTATCATAAATCCCAACTCATATCCGCACTTTTCTAAAAAAAATACATTTTATTATAAAACCCTCATTAACGTTCGTATTTTGCCCCTTTCTCCTATTTTATAACTACACAAAAAACGAGCATCAAATTTCATTGATGCTCGTTCCATCTTTTATCCCGCTATTTACCGGGCAGTAAAACTCCCACTGATTAAAGTTTCACTTTATTATACAGCTTTTTCTTTCTCTGCTACTTCCGGCTTATCCCAACACTCTGTATTGTTCAACCCTGGAATAGACTCCGCATAAAAGACTGGATCTTTTCCTTGTTTCTTTTGCTTTACGTAATCTGATAACGCTGCGAAAGCGTACTTTGAAAGGAATACAATTGCCACTAAGTTAATAACAGCCATAATCCCCATAAATAAATCTGCTAAGTCCCAAACGATTTGAATTGTTGCTACAGATCCTAACATAACCATACCAAGTACAGCAATGCGGTATGCCGTTAATAACACTTTACTTCCATTTAAGAACTCAATATTTGTTTCACCATAGTAGTAGTTACCTACTAATGAGCTGAATGCAAACAAGAAGATTGCAACCGCTACAAATACGGATGCCCACGGTCCGATATGTTGGCTTAAGGCTTGTTGCGTCAATTGAATTCCATTTAAATCAGCTGCACCAGGTACATCAGATAATAAAATGATGAACGCTGTACAACTACAAATTAATAATGTATCTGTAAATACCCCTAAAGTTTGAATGAAACCTTGTTTAACTGGGTGCGTTACGTTCGCAGTCGCTGCTGCGTTCGGCGCACTACCCATACCTGCTTCATTTGAGAATAACCCACGTTTTACTCCTAGTAAAATCGCAGCTCCTAGTCCCCCACCAACTACTTCTTTAATTCCGAATGCATGTAAGAAGATTTCTTTAAATACATACGGAATTGCCGTAATGTTTGTTACAACAACGAATAATGCAACTGCTACATATATAATTGCCATTACTGGAACAATCATTTCAACTGCACGTGCAATTCGCTTAACCCCACCGAAAATAATGATTGCAAGTAAACCAGCCATAAACAGACCTACAAGTCTACTATCCATTTTAAATGCGCCATCAAAAGCTGCCGCTACTGTGTTTGACTGCACTGCATTAAAAATCAATCCGAAACTCACTGTTATTAGAACAGAGAAAACAACACCTAACCAGCGTTTCTTTAAACCCTTTTCCATATAATACGCTGGGCCCCCACGGAATGCGTTCCCATCTTTTACTTTATAAATTTGCGCTAATGTGCTCTCTACAAACGCAGAAGCACCCCCTATTACCGCAATTAACCACATCCAAAATACAGCACCTGGACCACCTGCTGAGATTGCAATAGCTACACCAGCTAAGTTACCAGTACCTACACGAGAAGCTGTACTCATACAAAATGCTTGGAATGATGATACACCGCTTTTTTCTTTTTGCGCTTTTCTCGTCTTTGAACTCGCCCCGTCCCCAAGTAGGCGAATCATTTCTCCGAAGTAGCGAATTTGGACGAATTTCACACGAAATGAAAAATAGAGTCCTAATCCAATTAACATCGCAATAATGATATATGACCAAAGGACATTATTTACATCCCCAATTACTTTAGCTAAAAAATCCATAATCGAATTGCCCCCTCTTCCTAACAATAAGAAAATTATATTCTAAAAACTTTTAGTAATCAAGAACTTTATGTTAGGTTTCATGACATGATTAAGTTAGATTTCTTAACATACATATGTTTTCCACTTAAAACTATAACCAATACGTGCATTTATCCACTACTCAATCACTCATCCTATTCGACCAATCATACTTTTAAGACAGTACGTTACCTACAAATAACGAGAGAAATGAACAAACAAAAATTATATTAATAATTACCTTTCACCCTTCTCATCATTTACTACAACAAAAAAGGCGAGCATCAAATTCCTCTCGATGCTCGCCTTTTCATTACACTGCTTTTTCTTTATCCGTTACCGCTGGCTTATCCCAACACTCTGTATTCGTTAAACCAGGAATAGAATCTGCACTGAAGACTGGATCTTTTCCTTGTTTCTTTTGCTTTACATAGTCTGCCAACGCAGCATACGCAAATCGTCCAAGAAGTGTAATCGCAATTAAGTTTGTAATTACCATTAGACCCATAAATAAATCCGCCATATTCCATACGACTTTAAGCGTCGCAACAGAACCGAATAATACCATTGCAACTACCGCAATACGGTAAATTGTTAACCAAGCTTTACTTTGTTTAATGAATTCAATATTCGTTTCACCATAATAGTAGTTTCCTAGAAGTGAACTAAATGCAAATAAGAAAATAATAATCGCTAAGAAGCTACTTGCCCATGGGCCGATTTGTGAACTTAATGCGTTTTGTGTTAATTCAATACCTTCTAAATTTGTTGCTTTATATGCACCAGAACATAATACGATAAACGCTGTTGATGTACATACTAAGAATGTATCTACTAAAACCCCGATCGTTTGAATAAAACCTTGTTTCGCTGGATGCGTTACATCAGCTGTTGCTGCCGCGTTCGGCGCACTACCCATACCTGCTTCATTCGCAAATAACCCGCGCTGAATACCAAATTTCATTGCAGCACCGATACCGCCACCTACAGCTGAATCTAAACCGAATGCACCTTTAAAGATTTCTGTAAATACATCTGGTATTAAATAGAAGTTTTTAATAACAACGAAAATAGCTACTGCAATATAAATAAGTGCCATTGGCGGAACAATCATTTCTGACATACGCGCAATACTTTTCACACCACCAAAAATAATAACTGCAACTAATGCCGCTAATACAATCCCAACAATATAACGCTCTAAACCGAATGCATTTTCAAATGCTAACGTAACTGTATTCGCTTGTACTGAGTTGAAAATTAAACCGTAACTAATTGTGATTAGAATAGAGAACCAAATTCCCATCCAACGTTTATTTAAACCTTTTTCCATATAATAAGCAGGACCACCACGGAAGCCACTGCCATCTTTTATTTTATAAATTTGCGCAAGCGTACTTTCCACGAAACTTGAAGACGCCCCGATAATTGCAATAACCCACATCCAAAATACAGCTCCGGGTCCTCCCATAGAAATAGCTAACGCTACACCAGCTAAGTTTCCGATACCAATACGAGCTGCTGAACTCATACAGAACGCTTGGAAAGAAGATACGCTACCCTTTTTACGTGTCTTACCAGTTAGTCCATCACTCATTAATCGAACCATTTCTCCTAAATGAGTAATTTGTACGAATTTTAATTTAATAGAAAAATAAAGCCCTAAACCAATTAGCATTGCAATAAGAACATATGACCAAAGAATCGTATTCGTTGATGAAACGAATTGATCTAAAATATTCATACAATTAACCCCTCCTTTTCTCCATAAATCGAATTATATTCAAAAAATATTCAAAAATCAACATTTTTCGACATCTCACAACTTCCAAATATTAGGTTTCCCTACGTAAATACATCCTTCTTTTATGACTCCACTTTCAGTAGCTGTGCATACTAAAACAAAAAATAATTTCATAAACAACACCATTGACAAAAATATATAACTGTAACTATAATGGTTACATCAGGTTGTAACTAACCTAATTACATTACATTCATTCATTTCAGATATACACTTTAACAAAACACTTTGGAGGGATTTATTATGAAAATCGGAATCATCGGAGCAACTGGTAAAGCTGGAAGCCGTATTTTAAAAGAAGCATTAGATCGTGGACATGAAGTTACTGCAATTGTAAGAAATGCTGCGAAAATTACAGAAAAAAATGTAAAAGTTTTAGAGAAAGATGTATTCGCTCTTACATCTAACGATCTACAAGCATTCGATGTAGTTGTAAATGCTTTCGGTGCTCCAGCAGGACAAGAGCATCTTCACGTAGATGCAGGAAATGTACTGATTGAAGCTGTGAAAGGTGCACCAAATACAAAATTACTTGTAGTTGGTGGAGCTGGAAGCTTATTTGTAGACGAAGAGAAAACAACACGTGTATTTGATACACCAGGTTTCCCAGGCGAATACCTTGCAACAGCTCAAAACCAAGGTAAAAACTTAGAAATCTTGGAACAAACAAATGATATCACTTGGACATTCATCAGCCCTTCTGCACTATTCGCATTAGGAAAACGCACTGGCTCTTACACAGCTGGTAAAGACAATCTTCTTGTTAACTCAAAAGGCGATAGCTACGTAAGTTACGAAGACTTCGCAGTAGCAGCACTTGATGAAATCGAAAATCCAAAACATGTGAACGAACGCTTCACATTAGTTTCTGAAGCTGAATAATAAGAAAAAGCTCGTAAAACATTATGTTTTACGAGCTTTTTTATTTTTAAGCTTTTACCTCTTGTATACCTTCTATTCTTTCGAAACCTTGTTTGGTAATTTTAAAGAATACGTCATGTATATCATACCCAAATAACATACCATTAAATTTTTCTGTCAATGTTTTCGTATTTTCCATTCCTTCTAATCCATGTATATAAAAAGCATCGGCAAATGCCAATGCTTTTTATACTATCTTTTAATTTGATTCGGTTTATGTGGCTCATTTGGAGTATACGGTTTATTCGGTTTCTGTGGTCCTTCAGACTTTTTCCAACTCACCGCTAATTCCGGACTTGTTTTCTCTTCACTACGCTCAAGTAATACTACTGCATTTTGAATTGTTGGTGTTCCTTTATGCGCAATCCCTTGTAATTTCGTTAAATTCCCTGATACTTTAAAGCTAAATCCACCTGCTGGTGTTTGTTTCGGAATTAAAATGCGGAACTTTTCTCCTACATTAAATTCCGTTTTTGCTTCGCCTTTTTCATTTGCAAATTTCACACCAGCTGGTGCACCTGTTGCTTGCACTTTATACGTTCCGCTTTTTGCATTTGTTTCTACTGTATATAAACCTGTTTCAAAGAAATCATTTTTTAATACTGCTTCTTGTTCTTCTGTAGGAGTTACGCTCATCGTAATTTCTTGTAATTCTTCACTAGCGTTTGCTTTTGCAACGATGTCTTTCGTTACTTTCTCTACATTTTTATTGCGGAAATCTAAATCATTAACATCAATTTGTTTTAACGCATTCCACACTGCCAGCTGCGTTGCATAATGCGCCTCTCTCCAATCAGATACTCCTAATTCTTGTGGGCTCTTTTGTGGATATCCATTCAACAGTACACGGTACACGTTAATATCCACTTTACCCATTTCTGGTAAGTCTTGACCGCTCGGAGATTTTAAATCTACATTTAAGCAAAATGCAATTTTTCCATCTGCCGTTTTAATAAGTTCTGTTCGAATTGGTTTCTTCTTTGACTTACTATAACTCCAATCCATTTCATATTTTGTATGGTCCATAACTTCTGCGAATGCTTTTTGAAGTGGGAATAATACAAATAAGACACTTAAAAACATAGCTAAAA
This sequence comes from Bacillus cereus group sp. N24, assembly GCF_016483345.1. Taxonomy (NCBI): domain Bacteria; kingdom Bacillati; phylum Bacillota; class Bacilli; order Caryophanales; family Bacillaceae; genus Bacillus; species Bacillus cereus group sp. N24. Next base: position 119,932 of record NZ_JAEHCA010000011.1, on the reverse strand, counting down.
GTTTGAACGATTGCTTTATATTCATGTTCACAGCCCCTTAATAACAAACTTAATACTAAGTAGTATTTAATTAGAAAATATTTTTATACACACAAAAAAAGAGTGCATAAAAGCACTCTTTTTTTGTTTCCTACTTTAATCTTAGAAATCGAAGTTATCAGGATCTGGACCAACGCGGTGATTTTGGTTTAATGCATCGATTTTTTCCATGTCTTCTTTTGTTAATTCGAAGTTAAATACATCAGCATTTGCAATAATACGGTGTTCTTTCGTTGATTTTGGAATTGTAATTACTCCATTTTGTAAGTCCCAACGTAAAATAACTTGCGCTGTTGTTTTGCCGTGTTTATCAGCAATTTCTTGTAATGTTTCGTTATCTAATAATTGACCTTGCATAAGTGGTGACCACGCTTCCATTTGAATACCTTGTTCTTTACAGAAAGCTTGTAATTCTTTTTGTGTTAAACGAGGATGATATTCTACTTGGTTAATCATTGGCTTAATTTCTGCATCTTTCATTACATCTTGTAAGTGATGGATTTGGAAGTTACTTACGCCAATTGCACGTACACGCTCTTCTTTATAAAGTGTTTCTAGCGCTTTCCATGTATCTTTATATTTTCCTTCTACAGGCCAGTGAACAAGGTATAAATCTAAATAATCTAGTTCTAATTTTTTTAAGCTCTCTTCATATGCAGCAATTGTTTCGTCATATCCTTGATCTGCGTTCCATACTTTTGAAGTGATAAATAATTCTTCTCTTGAAATACCAGTCGCTTCAATACCTGCACGGATTCCTTCACCTACAGCTTTTTCATTTCCGTAAATTGCAGCTGTATCGATGCTGCGGTATCCTGCTTTAATCGCTGATTTAATTGCTTCTACAAGTTCTGGTCCTTCTTCTACTTTAAATACACCTAAACCGAACCAAGGCATTTCTACACCATTATTTAATACTGTTTTACTTTGTAAGTTTTTCATTTTATTTTCTCTCCTTTTATTTTACTTGATCTCTTTTTTCTAATGTCATACTCCATGCTGTTAAAATAACAGCACCTACTACCATAAGGCCGCCTACCCAAGCAGTATGGATTAACCCTAACGAATTCGTTACAAGGCCACCTATATAAGAACCTAAAGCGATTCCTCCGTTAAATGCGGCAATATTAATTGCTGAAGCAACATCAACCGCACTTGGAACAAAGCGCTCTGCCAATATAACTACATATACTTGTAGCCCCGGAACATTCATAAACGCGAATAGTCCCATGAAAATAATTGTGATTAATCCAGCTACTTTAAACGGCGCTGTAAATGTTAAAACAAATAATATAATCGCTTGAATAAGGAACATGTAGAATAGCGCTCGAATTGGATTATGATTCGATAATTTTCCGCCGACCATATTCCCTATCGCAATGGCAATTCCATACACTAATAAAATGATAGTAACGGTACTTGCTTCAAATCCTGTTACTTCTTGTAATAACGGTGATAAATACGTAAATGTTACGAATGTACCGCCGTATCCTAGTGCAGTAATAATAAAAACAAGTAACAGTCTTCCATTTTTAATTAGTTTAAATTGATCACGAAACGATACAGGTACACCATTTTTTAAATTAGATGGGACGAGTATACTATTTGCGATGAAAGCAATAATTCCAATTACAACGATCGCCATAAATGACGCTCTCCAGCCAAACTCTTGACCGATAAATGTTCCAATTGGCACACCAGTAATAGTCGCGACTGTTAATCCAGTAAACATAATTGCAATTGCGCTAGCACGTTTATTCTCTGGTACGATTGCAGCCGCAATTGTAGATCCTATCGACATAAACACACCGTGTGCAAATGCAGCTACAATCCTTGCGATAATTAATATAGTGAAACTTGTTGCTACCGCCGCAATGCCATTACCAATAATGAAAATAACCATAATCCACATTAATAATGTCTTTCGCGACATACTAGCCGTTAACGCTGTTAAAACAGGAGCGCCTACTGCCGCTCCTAACGCATATAAGGAAACCGTTAAACCAGCTGTTGTAACCGAGACATTTAAATCTTTTGAAATAGATGGTAGTAAACCGACACTAATAAACTCGGTCGTACCAATCCCAAACGCACTAATTGCTAGTGCTAATAAAGCAAACATACTTCTTCGATTCGTCTGAACTTCCGAAGATGGTACTGTATATGAACTCAATTGAATTCCTCCTTATTACAAGAAATCCAATCATAATAGTGTGATAAAAGGGCCCTTCTATCTTCTAAAACATATATTTCATACTTACAAATGCTATTATGAATGGTTTCATTCTTTTTTTGAAGAACGCACTTTAAAGTACGATAGGCACCAAAAAGTAACATAGTCACTTTTCAGTACCGTACTACTCACTTGCCTCTTACATGTGCTATTATGAAACATATTTAACATAATAAAAAGTACGTACTTTAAAGTGCTATAGGTACTAAAAAGTAACATTTATATTATTTAACTTACTTTGCTCACAAAAGGAGGGTTTCATATGAAGAAATACAATATTCCTGTAGAGGCGACTTTAGAAGTTATCGGCGGCAAATGGAAAGTTGTTATTCTTTGTCACTTAACGAAAGGTACAAAGAGAACGAGTGAACTAAAACGCTCAATGCCTGGTATTACACAAAAAATGTTAACGCAGCAATTACGTGAATTAGAGGACGACGGAGTTATTCAAAGAAAAGTATACAATCAAGTCCCACCAAAAGTAGAATATTCTCTTACTGATTACGGTTGGTCTTTAGAATCGATTCTTGATTCTCTTTGTTCTTGGGGCGAATGCCATCTTGAAAAAGAAGGTAACACATCGATGCTAATTGCGGAAGGTGAATAATAGGAAAAAGGAAAAAACGAACATGAATTTGTTCGTTTTTTCCTTTTTTTCTATATATATATGTACATTTCTAACTGAAACAAAATATTTTATACGCTTTCATACCTTGTCAGCACTACGTTATACACTCAATATCAAATAATTAGGAATCATTTTTATGTTAACATAGGTGTATATAGTATATAATATAAGATATATATTATATACACTTTCCGGTAACGGAGCTTTTCCATTATGCGGACAAGCCATATATCGGACAGTTCATAAATAATAAGTAAGACGTTATGGTTTTAGATTTATGTTTGCAGCTTAGTTGCTGTCATAAATTTAAAGGCATTTTATTGTGTTTTGTGAAACTTTGTATAAAGTTTCGTAAACGGTTACTATCTTACTTATAAAAAATAAGAGTATTGCTATCGTAAAGGAGAATTGGAGATGCCAGAAACTATGACTCAAACAAAGCCAGAACAAGAAACTGTACAAATTTCTGCTAGCCAAGGACAACTTGATGTACTTGATCAGTTGTTAAAACCTGAGGTACAAGAATCATTAACAACACTAGTAGAACAGCTTCCAAAATTAACTGAGCTTGTTAACATTTTAACTAAGTCTTATGACTTCGCTCAAACTGTTGCTACTGATGAAGTATTAAAAAGCGACACTGTTGGTGCAATCACAGAGCTTGTAGAGCCTGTAAAAGATACAGTGAAAAGCATGGCTGCAACTGCAATCGAAGCGAAAGATCGTGCTGACGAAAGCAACGAAGTTATCGGCCTATTCGGTCTATTAAAATTACTAAAAGACCCACAAGCACAAAAAATGTTCCGCTTTGTGAACGCATATCTTCAAATTAGTGCAGAACGTAACAATAAATAATTTAACTTATAACAACAATTAGTAAAGACGGGGGATATCATACTATGTCAAAACAAATTGTCATCTTAGGCGCTGGTTATGGCGGTCTTCTTGCCGCTTTAAACGTACGTAAATTTTACAGCAAATCAGAAGCACAAGTTACAGTGATTAACCAATACCCAACACACCAAATCATCACTGAACTACATCGCCTTGCAGCTGGTAACGTTGCTGAGCAAGCAATTGCAATGCCACTTACAAAGCTTTTCAAAGGTAAAGATATCGATCTTAAAATCGCAACAGTTGAGTCATTCTCAGTTGATAGCAAAGAAATCAAACTGGCTGGTGGCACTACATTATCTTACGATGCACTTGTAGTTGCTTTAGGAAGTAAAACTGCTTACTTCGGTATTCCAGGACTAGAAGAAAACAGCATGGTATTAAAATCTGCTGCTGATGCAAACAAAATCTACAAACACGTTGAAGACCGTATTCGTGAATACGCGAAAACGAAAAACGAAGCTGATGCTACAATCGTAATCGGTGGTGGCGGATTAACTGGCGTTGAGCTAGTTGGTGAGCTTGCTGACATTATGCCTAAACTTGCAAAAAGCCACGGCGTAAATCCAAAAGAAGTTAAACTTCTTCTTGTTGAAGCAGGTCCAAAAATCCTTCCTGTATTACCAGACCATTTAATCGAACGTGCAACTACTAGCCTAGAAGCACGCGGTGTTACATTCTTAACTGGTCTTCCTGTAACAAACGTTGCTGGCAATGAAATCGACTTAAAAGACGGTCAAAAACTTGTTGCTAACACATTCGTTTGGACAGGCGGCGTACAAGGTAACCCATTAATCGGTGAATCAGGTCTTGAAGTAAACCGTGGTCGTGCAACAGTTGATGCATACCTACAATCTACTTCTCATAAAGACGTATTCGTTGCTGGAGACAGCGCTGTTGTCTTCGCTCCAGACGGACGTCCTTACCCACCAACTGCACAAATTGCTTGGCAAATGGGTGAGTTAATTGGATACAACTTATACGCAGCACTAGAAGGCAAAGCATTCGAAGAGTTCGCACCTGTAAACTCTGGAACACTTGCTAGTCTAGGACGTAAAGATGCTGTTGCTACAATTGGAGCAAGCAATACTCCACTTAAAGGCTTACCAGCATCATTAATGAAAGAAGCAAGTAACGTTCGTTACTTATCACACATTAAAGGTCTATTCAGCTTAGCTTACTAATCTGAATATAAGCCCGAATCATGCCCTGCATGGTTCGGGCTATTTTTATCCGTAATATTCTCTACTTACTTATATTCGGCAAAGAAATACTATAACCCTCTTTAATTATCTAAATATACTGACTTTTTTGTGTCGAAATTGTGTATATGAAAAGAGTGAAAGCATCTTTCTTACTTCCACTCTTCCACAAAAATTATTATCCCAATTTCACTAAGCTGTAGTTCTTCTTCCCTTTACGAATAATAATAAATTTTCCATCAAATGAATTTTCTACAGTAACATCCGTACCTACATCCGTTACTTTCTCACCATTCATAGAAATCGCACCGTTATTAATGTCTTCACGAGCTTGACGTCTAGATGGTTCAATCCCTAAATCAACTAGCCACTCTACAATATTTTTCGTCTCTTTGGAAGACTGGAATGTCGGCATCTCTTTAAAGCCTTGTTCAATTTCATCAGCTGTTAACGATTTAATATCTCCGCTAAATAATGCCGATGTAATTTTCACAGCTTGCAATAATGCCTCTTCTCCATGAACGAATTTCGTCATTTCTTCGCCTAACACTTTTTGCGCTTCACGTTTATGAGGCTCGGCTTCTACCTTCGTTGCCAATTCATCAATTCGCTCTTTCGCTAAGAATGTAAAGTATTTCAAGTATTTAATTACATCACGATCATCTGTATTCACCCAGAACTGGTAAAATTCAAATGGCGTTGTTTTTTCAGCATCAAGCCAAACCGCACCACCTGCTGATTTTCCAAATTTCGTACCGTCTGATTTTAATAATAACGGAATTGTTAGTCCAAATACTTTCGCCTCATGCCCTTCTAACTTACGAATTAAATCTAAACCACTCGTAATATTTCCCCATTGGTCACTACCACCAATTTGCAGTTGAACATCTTCTTTCGTGTATAAATGATGGAAGTCCATCGCTTGCAAAATTTGGTACGTAAATTCTGTGAAAGAAATTCCTGTATCTAAACGACTTGCTACAATATCCTTCGCTAACATGCTATTGATGCTAAAGTTTTTCCCGTAATCACGTAAAAACTCAATAATGTTTATTTCATGTGTCCAGTCGTAGTTATTTACCATCTTCACTTCGCTATTTCCGCCGAAATCAAATAGCTTTTTCATTTGCGCTGTTAATGCATCTACATTATGCTGCACTACTTCTAAAGTTTGCAGTTGACGCTCTGATTGACGTCCACTTGGATCACCAATTGTTCCTGTTGCCCCGCCAATTAAAATAACCGGATGATGACCAGCTAATTGGAATCTCTTCATCATCATAAACGGAATCAAATGTCCGATATGCATACTATCACCAGTCGGATCCACTCCGCAGTATAGTGAAATCTTTTTCTCTTCTACTAACTTACGTAAACCTTCTTCATCCGTCTGCTGATTCACAGCACCGCGCCATTCTAATTCATCAATAATATTCATCTTTTGTCATCCCCTTTATTTTTAAAAAACAAAAAAGCCCCTATGTCTATGACATAGGGACGATTATTCACCGTGTTACCACCCAGTTTGCATAAATAGCATAGCTATTCATACCACTCTTAGCAATAATATCGATTGCTACTCCGCTTAGCGTTACCTAAGATACTCCAGAGTGTAATTCACAAGTTTGTTTGTGCTAGGTTCCAGCAACCCCTAGCTCTCTTTGATAACAGTGACAAACTGCTACTGGGCTCTTTCAACGTATGTTATTTGTTAAATTATTAGCCATTATATTGAATTGAAAACAAATTGTCAACAATACCCAAATGTTATTTTAAAATAATTCATACTTTTATACGCTTTTAATTCAAAAATTATTGTAGATCTTCTCCAATAATCCTTACTTCTCTCTCTAACTTCACACCGAATTTTTCTTCAACTGTCTTTTGTACGAAGTGAATTAAATCGATGTAATCTTGTGCTGTTCCATTATCAACATTCACCATAAATCCAGCATGTTTTAATGAAACTTCTACTCCGCCAATTCGCTTTCCTTGTAGTCCTGATTCTTGAATCAACTTACCAGCAAAGTTATTTGGTGGGCGCTTAAATACACTACCGCATGAAGGATATTCTAAAGGTTGTTTCGATTCACGCTTATACGTTAAATCATCCATTTTTTCTTTAATCTCTTCATGTACACCTTCTTCAAGTTCAAATCTCGCTTCAAGAATAATATAATGATTGTTCGCAAATACACTCTTACGATATCCAAATTCAAATGCTTCTTTCGTTAAAGTGCGTAACTCTCCATCACCTGTCATTACGACAGCTTCTGTTAATACAAACGATACTTCACCACCGTAGGCACCAGCATTCATATATAATGCTCCGCCAACTGAACCTGGAATGCCACAAGCAAACTCAAGACCTGTTAAATTGTGGTCTAATGCAATACGTGATACATCAATAATTGCTGCACCGCACTGTGCTACAATCGTTGTTCCTGTTACAGTAACACCTGTAATATGAATTAAACTGACCGTAATTCCGCGAATCCCACCATCTTTAATAATGACATTTGATCCATTTCCTAAAAACGTAACTGGAATATTATATTGGTTAGCATACTTAATAACTTCTTGAATTTCATCATAATTCGTAGGCGCAACGAACACATCTGCTTTTCCGCCAACTTTAATATGCGTATGATTCTTTAACATTTCATCTTGTGTAACATGACCTTCAGGCAATACCGTACTTAAATATTTATAAACCTCTTGCATATTCATTTTACGATTCCTCTATTTCTATATTCTTTTTATCCCGCTATACGGGCCCATAATATCCCCACATACATGAAATGAAACTAAAGTGGTGGATACAGTGTACCCAAAATCAATTCGAGACACCTATAAACCTCTTAAATTATAAGAGGTGCCACTCATATTAAAATATATATTGCATAATAAAGCAACCCAAATGGACTACTAAACTTGACATGTCATCAGAAAGACAACAATTTGTAAAATATATAACTTTTACAAAACACTATCCTTCAGTATCTTACTATACCACACGAAAATAAAGTGGTATTTTTTTGTAATCTTTACTTTATTTTCTTCAATATAAAAAAAAGAGCACATCCCACAGAATGCGCTCTTTCTATACTCTTTCTATACTCTTTATATTACTTTTCGTTCTCTTCTTTTTCCTTATCAAACCATAATAGTTCATCGTCATCAACTTCACCATTATAATTGATTAAAATTTCTTCTCCAGCTTTTATATCCTTATAAGCAAAGAAGTTAAACGTGTGGTTCTCGAAGACGATATCATACGTTGCATTCGGCTTATATGAATGATTAAATAACATGCCGTATCCTAAAAGGAATGCCGTATGATTTACCCCATACTCAAATGCGTAGTCAGCAAGTAACGTTTTCTCAATATGTTCATGCTGTTCATTCGGATAAGAGATAACTGGTGCTGAATGTATCAACTCACCCTTTTTAATATCACGAGTTGCAAATACACCTCTATTAAATTCTCCATCACTAAGTTCAGAAGTCTTAACTTCGATCATATGCGTCACCTATATAATTCTTTCTTTGAAGTATTTTATCTCGCTATCTGCGAGGTTCAACTAATAATCAGTAGCTATTAGTTAAATTTTATCTCCTTAAGCTTGGCAGAAAACTCATAGAAAAGCAATTAAATTCCTATCAAGTATTCGTTCAAATGAAAAAGAGCACATCATTTGTGCTCTTTTTCAGCGATATTATTTTTCTAAAATATCTTCTAGCAACTTCACTTGCTCACTAACAGTATGTAGCGTCTTCACCGACGTATCATTTCGATTCTTTTCTTCTTCAATACTTGCTAACACTTCTTCCGTAGCTGCAGAAGTTTGCTGAATTACGTTAGAAGCATGTGTCACATCTTTAACGATATTCGTCGTTTTAACTTGGAAATTTTCTTGATGACCAACAATCTCTCTCATTACATCATTAATCGTATCAATAAACTTCCCTAAGTCCGTTACATTCGTTAAAACACTTGCTAACATTTCGTTACACTCTTCTTGTACTCTTTCTGACTTCTCTACCTGCACTTCTACTTTACTTGCTTGATTACTAAACTCCTTCAAAATCCCTTGAATTCTCCCCGCAGAACGATTCGATTCTTCAGCAAGCTTTAACACTTCATTCGCTACAATAGCAAAACCTTTTCCATGTTCTCCTGCCCTTGCAGCTTCAATATTTGCATTTAAAGCTAGCAAACTCGTCTGACTTGAAATATTCGTTATTACATCTACAATTTCATTAATTTGTTTCGATTGTGTCATTAATTCTCTAAATATCGTTCCTGATTGTGAAACAACATCATTTAAACTTTTCATGTTAGCTTCAAAATTTCTTAAAGTGTTTACACTACCCTTTGAGATTTCCAAACTTTTATCAACACGCATCGAAGCATTTCTTACTTGAGAGATGATTTGGTCAATATTTCCCTCCATATCATTCAATACTTCTACTGAACGTGACATCATCTCTGATTGTGATTGAGTACCAACTGCCACTTCTTCAAAAGCAAAATTAATTTCACTCATCGACTCCATCGACGTGTTCATATTCTGTCTTAAATGATTGAAATTACTATCTAACTTCACAACAGTTTCCTCAATAAGCCTTTGCGTTTCTTCTAACTCCTGAGCTTTCTTCATCACTGCTTGCTTCTCATCACTTAAACGAGCCAAAAGATTAGAACCAATCTTTGTGACACCCCACATTGCGATCGTTACAATCGCTAACAAGCTTGCAAAATTTGCAGCTTCAGATGATGCTGTATAAGCAAAAAATTGATTTGGCCAATAACTACAAAGTATAAATGTAACAACAACTGCTACCCCGCCAAGAATTAAAATAAGACGTTCACTCAAATAAATAAGTGAAACCGCTAATGTAAAATAGACCATTTGAAATACAGCTGGGCTTTCATTAAATGCTTGTACCATAATGAAAGACATAATAAGTAGCATACATGTCATGATGTATTTATACATCGCTTCCATACTTTCTATAAAAGTAAGCAGCGTTCCAAATACTACGATAGAAATACCACACATCCAAAATGCTATTGCTCTCTCTGTAAAAATATATCCGTAATACCCAATCGCGATTACCCCAAGGAAAAAACTGCAAATCGTGATAAACAGCAATAAATGATTTTTCTGTGATTCTTTCTCAAGGTTAGAAAAACAAGTTCTCTTTAACCACTCCATATATGAAGCCCCACCTTCTCATACGTATCGATTACTTCAGCTTGAATACCGCACTCACTGGGTTATGATCGCTATTTTCAAACTTCAAATCTTTCCCTTGTACATTTACAATTTCAACATTCGGTGAAACGATAAAACCATCAATAATCGTGACAAAGTTTTCACCTTCCACGTATTTCTTTACATCATCTCTCACAGTCATAACAGACGGATCTACAGCCCACTTAAAGCCACCATCAGTAAAGTCCTTCGGTAACTCTACTAACCAATCAGGACGCTCCTTCACGAACTTCGGATCACTTAACTGAGCGTTAGAAATTAATTGATTCCAGTCTCCGCCCATTATTACATAATCACCATTTTTATAATGTTTGTTCATATATTCTTTTAAATACTCCACTTGTTGCTTTCTAATTTTTCCGCCTTCATCATAAGCAGATAAATGTAAATTTACAAGTCTAACAAATTTTCCATTATTAACAGGAATTTTATGTTCAACAATCGCTCGGTCTAAATCAAATAAACGCTTTGGCCACGGCTCCATTCCTGGTAATTGGAACCTCTTCGCTGTTTGAACTGTATATTTAGAAAACGTACTTAGTCCAGCATCAGCATATCCCATTGGACTTGTGATTGGCACCGGAACCCATTTTGTATCATAGTTCTTTCCGAACGAAGAAGCATAATCAGGCAGTCCTTTTTTCAAAAATTCATGCCCATTTATATCAAATGATCTCATTGATTTTATATCTACTTCTTGTAATAGCGCAAAATCACTATTCTCATTTTGTAAAAACGAAAGCATATTCTTTAAATTCGTTTCCGTTTGTTCTTTACTACTTGAACCAGACCCTTTTCCCCCATCCATAAAGAAGTCTTGATCCTTATCTAGTCCAGCATATCCAATATTAAACGTTGTAACTTTAAATTCATTTCCCTGCGCAATTACGCGCTCCTTATTGTTTTCCACCTTCAAGCTTATAACATCAGCTGGCTGTTCTTTTGTAAGTGTCATATACGCTAAAAACCCACCTACAACTCCCACACCTACTAAAATACATATAAGTACTATTTTTAATAACTTTTTCAAACAAACGACTCCTTTTCTAAAACATACGATTTTATTTTTCTTTATTTTCAGTCAAATAAAAAATGACAGATATACGAAACATTTTATCACACTGAAAACCTTATATCACTATATTTAGTTTATAAGTAATGATTCCCTATCTTAAACGATTAGAGAACTACAAAATACACCAACTTCTTCACTGGAAATCAAACGCAATTTTTAGTACACTATATGTAATAATTATAGGCGATGGAGTTCGCCATAACCGCTGCTTAGCTAATGACTCCTACCAGTATAACTACTGGTAGGAGTCTATTTTTTTGAGCAAGCTATTTAAAGAGGTGAGGAATTTGATTTATATTATCGTCGGTATAGCCGGTATATTAGGAGCCCTTTCTCGTTATTATTTAGGTCTTACTATTCATGAATTTTGGCATCATTCATTTCCATTAGCTACATTACTCATTAACTTAATCGGCTGCTTCTTATTAGCATGGCTGACTACATATGTTGCACGGCTAAACATCTTACCTTCGGAGGTTATCACAGGCATCGGTACTGGATTCATCGGTTCTTTTACGACGTTTTCAACATTTAGTATAGAAACCATGCAATTAATTAATCATTCTGAATGGAGCATGGCTTTCCTATATGTATCATGTAGCATACTTGGCGGTCTCATTATGTCTGGAATTGGCTATACACTAGGTGATTTCTTAATTAAGAAATCAGTTACGGAAGGAGATCACTTATGATGGAAGCTTTATTAGTGGCAACTGGAGGTTTTTTCGGTGCGATTACACGATTTGCAATTAGCAATTGGTTTAAAAAAAGAAATAAAACATCCTTTCCAATTGCTACATTCCTTATTAATATAACAGGAGCATTTTTACTCGGGTATATAATTGGCAACGGAGTCACTACAGGCTGGCAATTATTATTAGGAACTGGATTTATGGGCGCATTCACAACGTTTTCGACGTTTAAATTAGAATCCATTCAGCTTCTCAATCGCAAAAAAATTTACACATCCCTTTTATATGTAAGTACTACTTACATAATCGGTATCCTCTTCGCATTCCTTGGAATGAAGCTCGGTGGAATATAAAAAAGCGACTCTATTGAGTCGCTTTCTTTCATAAGAAGTATATCCCGCCATATGGAATGGAAAATAAACCAGCTGGATGCACATCATAATGTACAATTTGCATCGGAAGCTGTGAATACGACATATACTGACTTTGCATCATTTGTGCAAATTGTGCTTGTTGCTGCGTTTGAATAACTTGGTTCACAGCATGAATTGTCCCCTGTGCCCCGGCTAGCGTTATAGCCGCCCCTACTTGTCTACCATTATAAAAATAATGATTCATCATTATTCAGCTCACTTATTATTTTTCTTCCATATGGTATGTTTCTATTTCATAGTGAGTATTTTGTCCCGATTGGGGAATCCATCACTAATTAAGCTTCACTTTATCTATTACTTTTTCTCAGCTTTGAAGTAATACATCCAAATAGTAATACACCAATACCACTAAAGAACAATACATAACTTACCGGTACTAGGAAAAAGAAAGGTTCTTCAAGAAATCCATCCGCTCCTACTTTACTGTTTGAAGCATGTATAGTTAAAAAAATAATCGCTAAGATCATGAAAGAAATAGCTACTACGTATTTATTTTTCATTTTACATTCTCCTCTATTCATATAATTCTTCTTAATTAACATCATATTATCCAAAATAAAATCATTAGTCAATAATAATTTATCGTTTTGCAATAAATTATTATTGACTAGAATAAAAAAACAAAAGGTTTATGAAGCATCTTAAATTGCCTCACAAACCTTTTATAAACAATATATATTTACACTTCAAACTTCCTGCTCGATACAACATACATTGCGCAAAATAGTACGAATATCCCAGCATAAATTAACAAAACCTCTACACTAAACACATCAGCCAAAGGACCAAATATAACCATCCCTAAAGGTAAAGCACATGAATTTGCAATCTGTACGAGGCTAAACATTCTGCCATGCATAACTGGATCTACTTTCTCCTGCAATAACACAGTAACTGGCGTATTAAAACATGGCATTGTTATACCAATTAAAAAATTAAAGACTAAATACATAATAAATACCGGTGCAATTCCTAATCCTACCATAAGCAGACCATATAACGCACAGGCCAGCGCTGTTGTATGCATACGATTACGGAAGCCACCCCATGCTGCAATCAGTACGCCACCAGCTGCTGCACCAGCACTAAAGGTCATCTCACTAGCAGTAAGTCTCCACATTTCCGCCCCGAAGGAACGAGTCACCATTAAAGGTGTTAAAAAGGCGGCTGGACTTATTAAAATCATAATAATGATTAATAAAACGAGTAGCCTTTTCATACATACATTTTCTTTTAAATAAGCAAACCCTTCTTTTATACCTTGTAGATTAGATTTTTGCTTACCCCCTACATTCACATGTCCTTCCACTTGAATGATAAACATAATACTAATTCCGATTATAGCTGTAATAACATCAATAAAAAATGTCGTTTCAATGCTAGTAACAGAAAGAATTGCGGCACTTACCGCCGGTGAAAGAAACATAATTAAAGATGTAATACTACTATTTATCCCATTTACTTTCATAAGATAATCTTTCGGAACAATTTGTGGAATTAACGCATTCACAGCCGGCGTTTGTACACCTGTACCAGCTGAGCGAATGAGTAATACTATAAACAGCATCCAAATACTTTTATATCCTGTTAAAAATAAAATTGCCAAAATTAACGTAGCAATCGCTATAATCCCATCCGATAACATAATCATCTTTTTACGGTCATAACGATCAATCCACACACCAGCAAATAAAGATATCGCAATTTGTGGTAGAAAACCGCAAACAGTTGAAATGGTCAACATCGCCCCTGATGATGTTGTAAGGGTGATATACCATATAATCGCGTATTGCACGAGAGATGAACCGAACAACGAAATAGTTTGAGCGGTCAAAAATAATATAATGTTCATTCTCCAATTATTTTCATTCATATGTTTCACACCCCCTTAACTAATCCCGTCTCTATATTGAAAATACTATCTGCCCAATCAAGATAAAAACTCGCTTCATGAGATACGAGTATAATGCTGCCCTTAAACTGTATTAACGCCTTTCGCAAAGCTTCCTTCGCTTCTGCATCTAAATGATTCGTCGGTTCATCTACAATTAAAAAATTACAAGGTGATAATAACAATCCACACAGTTTCACCTTCGATTGTTCACCACCACTTAACGTACGAATTTCTTGCGAAACATGAGTATCTTTCACACCACACGCAGCTAAATGATGACGTATTTCCTTCATATTCAATGTAGGAAACTGTTCCGAAATAATTTGAAGCGGAGTTAAAGAATCATCGCTCCAATTTAAATCTTGCTCATAATATCCAATCTTTATTTGCTCTGAGAAGTGAAATTCTCCAGCAATACTAGCAATAGTGCCAACAATTGTTTTTAATAAAGTAGATTTCCCTACTCCATTGAATCCTGTAATAACAAGTTTTTGCCCACCCATTACTGAAAAATTCAATTTTGGTAAGAGAGCAAAGTCATAACCAACTTCGAGATTATTTACCTCAAGAACTGTTTGAACTGAAATAGGAAGTTCCCGAAAATGAATAGACGGTTTATGAGTAAAACTTGGTGGCGCAATTCTTTCCATACGTTGCAACTGCTTTCTACGTCCTTGTGCTATTTTTGAATTCACTCCAGCAATATTTCTACGAATATACTCTTCCGTTTTTTCAATTTTCTTCTGTTGTGCATGATATTGGCGAATATAATCTTTTCGCAAATGCTCCTTTTGTCTTACAAAATCTGAGTATTTTCCGTAATACTTCTTAACTGTTCCAAACTCTACATCACATATGCAAGAAGTCACCTTTTCCAGAAAATCAAAATCATGTGACACGACAATAAACGCCCCTTCAAAATTCATTAAATAATTAGCAAGCCACTCCACATGCTCCTTATCAAGAAAATTCGTCGGTTCATCTAGTAATAAAATAGTCGGCTCTTCTAATAAAAGCTTCGTTAAAATTACCTTTGCACGTTGTCCTCCGCTTAATTCACCAATAATACGATCCATCCCGATAGCATCAATACCTAAACCAGCTGCCACCTTATTCGTTATACTGTCTACCGAATAAAAATCACGAGCCTCAAGCTGTTCTTGAATCTCTGCCGCTTTTAATAGTTGATTCTCATCTCCAGTCCTAGCACTTTCTTCATATAACTTGTTCATTCTATCTTCCATTTCATACAAATCATAAAAAGCTCTCTTTACATATTGTGAAATGGTATAGCCCCCATCAATTTCTGCGTATTGATCAAGATGTCCAATTTGAATATTAGGTTGCCACTTTATATCTCCTTTATCAGGAATGATTTCTCCAATCAATATTTTCATTAACGTGCTTTTTCCTGCACCATTCTGTCCAACAATCCCCATATGTTCTCCTTTATGCAAACTAAAAGAAGCATTTTCATATAAGGCTTTATCTATAAAACTATGTGATAAACTTTCAACTTTAAGTAAACTCATTCGTATTCCTCTTTTCCTGAAATTAAAAAAAGCAGAGAGATAGCGTCATTCGACACTAGCCCTCTGCTTCGTGGTTTTTCCTATACTACTCCAATTTATAGTAAAAGCTCATTGGAATAATATACACAAAGGGCCATAGACAAAGCATTGTCTATGGCCCTTAATCTATTTTATACATCGACTTACAAACCGTAACCAAATAAGCATAGATAAACTATACTTTTTTAGAAAAGTTATGCAGCCGATGAATATAGGGGATTTATGCCCCTTGATTAAGCTCCGTACAACGCTTCACCGTATACATTTGTGCGGAGCAAAGTTTTCTAATGAGTTTTACAAATTTTATATAAAGCATGTTCTGCACCTTCCTTAATACTTAAAAGGGATTTTAGCATACGGTTTTGCGAAGCGTCAACATTACTTCCAAATCATTCAACTACTTACTTTCAAAATATTGCTTCTGAAACATACACATTCTTATCGCATTATGATAGTTACCATCAACGAAAAACTCGTCGAGAAGCTCACCTTCTACCATAAATCCAACCTTTTTATAAACATGCACAGCCTTTTCGTTTTCTTTATCGACAACTAAATATATCTTATGCATATTTAAGACAGCAAAGGCATAACCCATCGCTAAACGCGTCGCTTCTGCTGCGTAACCATGCCCCTGATAATTTGGATCAATAATAATTTGGAATTCTGTTCTTCGGTGAATATAATCAATCTCCACTAACTCAACCAATCCAACCATTTCATTATCTTTCTCAACGATAAATCGGCGTTCACTTTGATCGTGTATATGTTTATCATACAAGTCCTGCAATTCTACAAAGGCCTCATAAGGTTCTTCAAACCAATACGACATAATATGCGCGTTATTATTCAGTTCGTGTACAAACTTTAAATCTTCTCGTTCTAATGGACGTAACTTCAATTCCTGACTCATTTCTATAACCTCCAAGTAAAAGAAACCTCTTCACTTAATTTCTCGATTTTTTTCAATTTCAAACGCCCTAATTTCATTGTAAACTTTCAAGTAACTTGAAGGTCAAGGTGAAAAAAGTAGTGCAAACTTATGTCTGCACTACTACTCTTTTCTCAAATCTCTCATATTCGATATGTATAAAGCAATGACTAAAACAAGAATGGATCCCGCATATAATAACGTCTCCATCGGTTCCTCATGAGATACAATAATTAACCGAATTAATGCCGTAATTCCGATATAAATAAAATAACGTAACGGGAAATGATAGTTCGATTTAAAATACTTAATAATTAATGCAATAAACTCGAAGTATAAGAAATATACGATGATACTTTCAACCAATTTATACGATGTATATTTCTTTGTTGAAAAGATGTATTGAATAAATGTGATTGTCTCATTAATTAAAAAGATAGATAAGACAATGGATAATATAATTAGCGCTATATTTAATATCCATTGCAAAACACTAGCTATAAGATGATCGATATTAAATGACTTCATTTTCTCTTTAAACTCCCCTTCGTATACGTACGTATTTATTATAGCAAAATTATCATTGGAAAGAAGTTAAATCATATATTCGTCCTTTGTTGTTGCCAGTGTAGGGAAGATTTAGTGTGTGGAGAATTCTGTTTACAACCATACCCGACGAAACATGGAGAAACTCTTTCAAATTACCGTTCGTACATGTCGTACTAATGAGCAATGCATAATCTCGTATAGCATCCTCATGTGCCACTTTTGAAAAATCTTTACAACTTGTACAACGCCAGCCCTTCTTCACTTTAACCATTGGAATAACTAAGCATTTCTCACATTGTACTCCATTTAACAACTCCTCTTTTTCTATTTTATATTGCTCAAGTATATTTTGTTGAAGTGGAGAATGCTCCGTTATTATTTGATGAATGAGCCTATCTACATTATCTATAACTTTTCTTTTATATTTACTTTCAAACCACTTTATTTTATGAGGTAAATTTGCACTATGAATAATTGTATGAAGAAGATTGTCATCTGAAGATTTTATAATGGTACGAGGCGAGCTAATAACAACGAGGGACTCAATTGGAAGACTAGAGGAAAATCCATGTAAGCTTAACCATTTCTTTAGTTGTATTTCTTGCCTTTTTATTTGTAAAACCGGATCTGGAAATCCCTCTGAATTTCCTTCTGTTATTCGAATAAGTTGATTAAACTTTGTATCAAACATTAATGTACCTGCTATATTTTTTATCTCAAGAAAAAGAAGAAACTTTGTGGAAAGGATAATAGTATCAATTTGAAAGTATTTATCATAATTAGATAAGCGAACATCATGTAAAACACTATACTCTTTCTCAGAAATAAAACTAAGTGGATAATCAATCGATTGCTCCCCTTTATACCCCGCCATGTGTTTGGCCAAGTTTTCTCCAATTAAATTTCGTTTCGGATGATGTACAGGTAACCTTCTAAGAAGTGCTTCTAACTGTCTTATATAAATCGGCATTTTTCTTTCTTTCACAATCACCTCAAACACCCCTTTACAAATATATCAACGATTTTTTCAATATATCTATCATAACTCACAATATATCAACGATTTTTCCAATATATCTATCACAACTCACAATATATCAACGATTTTTCCAATATATCGATTGGTCGACAATATCCAACAATACCTCACTCCAATCACTCACAGCATATCCTAGAAAAACACCTTCAGCAAAAACTTAAAATCGCATTTCCTCATAAAAAAACCATAACCTGCTCCTCCAGCAAAGTTATGGTTTTTACCTTATAATGCCACTCTACCTATAACTTTGCCGTGAATTCCACAAAATCCATTTGTACTTATACCAACTTTCACTTTTTTCACACTGAAACTATATACCTCAAAATCGTTTCATAATGTTATTACTTCAGCATAGCTACAATTTATATAATAACGGTACAGTACAAATAACGTGCTGAATCACTAAGTATGGGGGAATAACGATGAACGAAGCATTACTATTAGTCGACATACAAAATGATTACTTTAAAGGCGGCAATATGGAATTACATCTACCTGAAAAAGCCATCCAAAAAGCGAAAGAAGTATTGAGAGTGTTTCGTGAAAAACATAAAACAATTATTCATGTACAACATATTGCGAACAATGAAGGAGCTACCTTCTTCCTCCCCGAGACAGTAGGTGCTCAAATTCATGATGATGTACAACCGATCGCTAATGAAAGAGTCATACAAAAACACCACCCTAACAGTTTTTTAAGAACAAATTTATTACAAACATTAAAAGAAGAGAAAATAGACCAACTAGTCATTTGCGGTATGATGACTCATGTATGTATTGATGCAACAGTACGGGCTGCCAGTGATTTAGGATTTCAATGTATTGTAATTGAAGATGCTTGTACAACAAAAGATTTAGAATTCCAAGGAAATCTAATCCCAGCAGTACACGCTCATCAATCGTTCATGAGCGCATTAGAGTTTGGTGATATTTACGCAAAAGTCATGTCAGCAAGCTGTTTTATAAATAAAAACAAATAAAGAATTACAGTTCCATATGAAAAAAGAAAGGATAAATATCTTATTCTTTCTTTTTTTCCATTGTCTTAATGACAGTGTTTATACGATAATCACCATAATGTAAAACATCTGCAAGCGTCTCTTCTAATTGCTGATGCGAAGATGTGTGAAGAATCATGATATAGCACCCATCACCACTTATACGATACATTTCAGTAATTACGTCTGTTTTTTCGAAAAAACTTTGAATTTGAATATGATAATGTGGTGCATGCAAAAATAGCGTAACAAACGTCATAATGGATCCTTCCAGCTTAGCTCTGTCGATATCTATCGTATATTTTTGAATGACACCAGCCTCTTCTAATTTGTTAATTCGTTTTCCAACGGCTTGGCCAGTCAAATGTACTATCTCTCCAATTTCCCTCCAGTTCATTCTTGCGTTTTCTTGTAGTAACTGTATAATTTTAAAATCTGTTGAATCAAACATGGACATCCCCTTCCTATATGAAGCGACTTCTATAAAATCTTCATTTCCCATACAGTTCAGCTCAAAAATTTTGCACTACAATCGATTAACTCTATTAGGAATTACATTATTGTTAACGGCTTTCCTTCTTCTTTACAATGTATTTTTTTGATTACTCGTAGGCATCAGAAACTACTTTGGTAAATATTCGAAAGATCCCTGCAGCAAGCTAGCGATTGCTTTTTTATAAATATGAAGATTTTTTAGGAATTAGTTTATCTTTTTTTAATGTTTTATTTAGAGGGAGTTTATACTCTGGGATTAACATAATAAACGTAGCAACTAAGTTCATTGATTCAACCTAAATCTTTTCATATAACAAAGATTCAGAAGGATGAACTACTACTATAATCACAAACCGTACTACTTAAAACCATGTGAATAACATGAAAATCATACAATGAGGAGACGATAAAAAATGAACAAAAAAACGAAAGCACTATCATCAATACTGCTCGGATTCACATTAGCATTAACAGGGTGTGCTGGTACTAAAGCCGAAGAAAATCACGGTAAACAAAAACAAGAACAAGCTGCTAAAGAGACGAAAAAGGAAAACAAGTTAACGAAAGGCCAAAAAATGGCTAACATTCTTAGCGATACTAATTGGCAAGGTACAAGAGTATATGACAAAGATAAGAATGACTTAACAAAAGAGAATGCAAACTTCATTGGTCTTGCAAAATATGATGCGAAGTCCGGCAGATATGAATTCTTTGATGCTAAGACAGGTGCAAGTCGTGGCGATAAAGGAACTTTCTTTGTCACAAATGATGGGAAGAAGAGAATATTAATTTCAGAATCAATGAAGTATCAAGCTGTCGTTGACATGACAAAACTAAATAAAAATGTATTTACTTATAAACGAATGGGGAAAGACGCTAACGGTAAAGATGTAGAAGTTTTCGTTGAACATGTTCCATATAAAGAAAAAGAACTTTCTTTCACTGATCCGGACAAGCAACTGAACACTACTACAGGCGATATTGTTAAAAATGTTGATGGAGATAAAATTTTAGGCGGCACCCTTTGGCATGGAACAAAGGTATTAGATGAAGCTGGTAATGATGTAACACAGTTTAATTCTAATTTTATAAGTCTAGCAAAATTTGATGACAAGTCTAATAAATACGAGTTCTTCAATAGCGAAACAGGTCAAAGCCGCGGTGACTATGGTTACTTCGATGTTGTACACGAAAATAAAATAAGAGCTCATGTATCAATTGGAAATAATAAATATGGTGCGGCTCTTGAACTTACTGAACTGAACAATAAGAAATTTACGTATAAAAGAACTGGTAAAGACCAATCTGGTAAAGACATAACTATATTCGTTGAACATGAACCTTATAAAGGTGATGTTAAACCACAATTTAGTTTTTAATTAGTTTGATTAAAAATCCTGTACTGAACTACAGGATTTTTCTTATGAGTCTACTTTTTATATTCGAAACATGAATTAGCTGTAAACGAAAAGAAGCATAAGCTAACCAAAACGGTCATCTTATGCTTCTTGTTACAACTAGGATCAACCACTACAGTTCATCAATGACTTTCGTTAGCTTTTGAAGCGCTGATAAAAAATTTGTTAATTCTTCAGGTGATAAACTCGCATAATATTTTTCAGAAACCTGCTGCATATATGCGTCCATTTCTTTTTTATACAACAAGCCTTTCTCACCTAATTCAACTGAAAAAGCACGCTTATCTTCTGCATGTTGCCTTCTGAAAATATATCCTTCCATCTCAAGTTTTACTAACTGTTGGCTAATGGCACTCTTCGTTACATTCATTTTTTCTGCTAACTCTTTAGGAGTGGATGATGGGTACCGAATAATTAATGTTAATAACGTATATTGCTGATTATTTAAATTGAAATTCGTATAGGATCTTTCTTTCGTTTCAAGTAATATCCATAGTTCTTCAAGTGTTTGATTAATTTCCTCAGCTATATTTTTATTTTTCATACTTGTCTCTCTCACCTTTTCTTCTCCAATTTTTCGGATTTACATACTTTTTATATTTTGACACCACTTCTTTCCCGACAAAGACAGCACCTATCAAAAAAGGATCTCTCCTATTACTATACATCCTGGAATGACAACGGCCTTTATCTGAGTCGAAAGTGAAGTAAATGGTATGATTAAAGCACTCGCCCACAGTAGAACATATATGATTAGAAGCCCTATTCCAACTTTAAAAAGAAATGGCTTTTTTGGCTTATTTTCGTTTGAAACTATTTCTTTTCCCATTTCAAAACCTCCAAATATATAATTTAGTTTAGTTAACTAAACTAAATGTTAATATTGGTTCCATTGCAAGACTTAAAATTGCATCTAATAAAATTAAACTTTCTGGAAGCGTAAGTTGACTGTAAATAAAATGTGTTTTGAACTGTAATATTGCCATAAAGCATAGTTAGAGCACTACTATCCTTTTTCCCCTTAACCGATGAATGTTTTTTCGTGCATAATAAAAAAACAAAAAATTTCTGTCACAAAACTCGCTGTTCCGGGTTCTCTATAATACAGGCATCAAATGAGAGTGAGGTTTTAACTGACATGTTAAAAATAAAAAAGGAAGAAAGGCCTGTTTCGGATGTGACATTTGAAGATTTGTTTAAACAAAACTATGTTTACGTTGTGAAACAGATCGTATGGATTGTCAAAAGTCAGACTATCGCTGAAGAATTAGCCCAAGAAGTATTTTTACAGCTATATCGCAACGATTGGAAGAGTATTGAACACTTACCTGGATGGCTAATAAAATCTTCTACTTATGTAGCCTATAAATATCTGCGATCTGAAAAACGGCATCAGGCGAGAGTAGATAAAACCATACAATATCATGAAGTACAACATATTTCATCATTAGATGATGACTGGATTAGAAAAGAAGAAATTACAAAGGTCCAAATGGTACTCAGTAACATGAATGAACGAGATCGAACCATCTTATTGATGAAATTTTCTAGTTTTCAGTATAAAGAAATTGCAGAAGTGCTTCAAATCGACATATCTTCTATTGGAACATTATTGGTCCGAGCCAAACAAAAGTTTCGTAAGATTTATAAACAATTAGAGGAGGCTTAATAAATGAATTGTTATGATGTGGGATTTATTCAAGCATATATGGATGGGGAATTACCTTATGAGACAAGAAAAGAATTCACAAAACATTTAGATACGTGTAACGCATGCCAAGACTTATTACTAGAAATTAGTAAATTAAATCAATGGGAAAATGTCATGTTAGAGGAAGAAATAGTACATTCATCAAAAGAAATCAAAATTGATGTAGACAAAGCGTGGCAAGCATTTGAAAGTCGCGCAAAATTAGAAGATGTTTCTTATATCAATCAAAAACCTGAACAGAAGAAGGGATTATTTACAAATATGAATAAAAAATCAAAACGTTTCATGTATATAGCAGTAGCGGTAGCAGGGCTTTTTTCAACAGCTATGATTCCACAAGTTCGAGTGGCAGCTACAGATGTTGCCTCTTATTTTTCCAATGCAATTTCAAATGATAGGATTATTGATGAAGGAAGAGACGTTACAAAAGGGCAATTTATTCCTCTTGATGAAAAGATTACAGATCAAGGTGTTACAGTACATCTGAAAGAATTATATGTAGCGGATGCACGTATATCCGTTCATTACAAAATTGAAAAAGAAAATGGAAATGTAGTACCGTTTGAATTTGATACAACGGGGTTACAACTTGAAGATGATGGCAAAGTAAATGGTCAACAAGAACAAAACCCAGAGTATAAGAAAAATGGGTACTTCGGACAATTAGCATTTATTCAAGGAGCAAATGATGGGCCCTTCGAGCTAAAAGCATCAGGTGAAGAATTAAAGCATATAGGTATTCGTTTTAAGGATAGACCAGAAGGTGTCATTACATTTATCGAAGGTCCTGAAGGGAAAGATTCCTTCAAACAACCACTTACATTAGATGTCAATATAAGCAGGATTGGAAAATTAGCTGGTTCTTGGAAAGGTCAACTTCAAATTGATCCTACCAAATTGAAAAAATAAAGTTAATTCAAATGAAAAAAAGAATAGAACGATGCGTATCCAATACCATGCTTATATTCTTCCTTGTGTTACTTACATTTATTTCATACATGATTTCTACTCTATCATTTTTAATTTCATAATCATAAAAAGGTAGTATAGAAAGTATCCGGTTCCTTAACATACAGGGAATCGGATACATTTTGTCCAAACGCACAATTTGCTTTTTTCGTATGGTGCCCCTACATGCAAAACTTACATAAAATCTAGATGAACTCCAAATAAACTCCAGATACTTGTTTTATGCTAAATGTAATCTTAAACAAGGAGGTAATAAAAAATGTTTAAAACATTATTAGCAGGAACACTTTTAAGTACAGGATTATTAGCGGGTGGTGCAGTAGATACAGAAGATGTGAAAACGAACAAACTAGAATCGAATGAAAAAATAGAATGGAGACAAACAAATAAAAGTGAAAAAGAATCCGCAAAAAAGATGGACAAAGGTACAAAAATTGATCAAAATCAACCAATGTCAGTTACAACAAGTGTAGATGGAACAACAACTTCTTCGCCAATCCATAATTCATCTGAAGACGCAGTGCCAGCAATTCCTAACGAAGATGTGAAATCTAACCATAATCAAACCTTTGAAATGCCTGAGGACACTAAATCAAAACCTGCACATGATTCTTCTAAATAAGCTATAAAATGAAATAGGATCATACCGTCAGATAAGTAATAATAGAATCCCTGTTGCATACAACGCAGGGGGTTTGATGTTAAAAAATTTCCCTTCACTAGTCAAAGGCAAATAATGAAAAAAGAAAAATCAGATGTAAAATAATCAATAATTATTAAAAACAAATAAAAGGAGTATCTCTTATTTAATAAGAGATACTCCTTTTATTTTTGGAAACATGTCTTAGCCACAAGCAAAAAGAACTATAAACTTGCATAAAGTTTATTTTAACTTCCCTATTGATAGGTTAACACGGTAATTCCCATACTTTAATAGTCGTCCTAGAAAGTTATCCAATTCTTCATTGGAAGCAAAATGTGTTTTTAATAAATAACATCCGTCACCACTTATACGATGTACTTCAGAAATCCCTTCTTCTCCTTGAAAGAAATTCATAAACTCTTGATGGTTAGCTGTTGTTACGAACAGAGTAACAAACGCAGTCACTACTTGTCCTAATTTGATTCGGTTTATTGCGATTGTGTATTGCTCAATAATCCCTAAATCCTCTAACCTTCGAATTCGATTTCCTACTGCCTGCCCCGTCATATGTATTTTTTGACCAAGTTCTTTCCATTGTATTCTTGAGTTCTCTCCTAATAATTGCAGTATCTCAAAATCTGTTTGATCAATGATATAAACCAATCCTTTCACCGTGAAAGTAGAAAGCCAGAAAGTGTTTCGCCAGCTTATTCTGCTTATCGATACAATTCACTATACTTAGTTTATCCTCTTACATCACATTGTTTATCAGTTATATTCACTTATAACATAGAGGACGCAACAAAAAAATACATCTAGATTTAAAGGAGGTTACAAATATGTTATTACAAGAAATCCTATCGTTCAATGAACAATTTGTAGAAAATAAGGAATACGCTCCTTTTGAAGCGACAAAAATGCCTAAAAAACGTATGGTTGTTGTTTCTTGCATGGATGCTCGTTTAATTGAGCTACTTCCAAAAGCTTTAGATATACACGATGGTGATGCAAAAGTTATCAGAAATGCAGGTGGTAAAATTGCTTCTCCTTTCGATAGCGTTATGCAAAGTGTTATAGCATCAGTATATGATCTAAATGCAGATGAAATCTTTCTTATCGGACACCATAAATGTGGTGCAAGCCAAACTAATCCAAAAGGAACAATTCAAAAAATATTAGATCGTGGAGTAGCTTCATCCGAAATTTTATCAGCAATTGAATATGCTGGTGTTGATCTTGAAAAGTGGTTATTTGGATTCGATGATGTCTGCGATTCAACTCAAGCTAATGTTGATTTAGTAAGAAATCATCCACTTATTCCAAAAGATGTTCCTGTACATGGTTTAGTCATTGATCCTCACACAGGTAAATTAGATTTAGTAGTTGATGGATATAAAACATTAAATGGTATGAAAAATTAATTATTACTCAAATGAAGGGAAGTTATTAAATATGAATAGACAAGAAGCTACGCAAAAAATTATGGAAGCAAAAATTGCAAAAGGTTTAACATGGGAAGAAATTTCAAAAGTAAGCGAAAACTCTGAGACTTGGGTTGTAACAGCATTATTAGGACAAGCTACAATGACACGTCCGGAAGCAGAAAAAATCGGTAAACTATTAGAATTAGATGAGGAAGTGGTTCAGGCATTAACAGTAGTTCCACTTAGAGGTCAAGTAATGCAAATGCCTCCTACTGACCCAATCTTATATCGACTATATGAAATGATGTTACAATACGCACCAACTCTTAGAGAATTAATCTTAGAAAAAGCTGGCGAAGGTGTAATGAGTGCAATTAACTTCAATCTAGGTGTGGATACACAAGAAGATCCAAAAGGTGGCGATCCTCGTATCGTTATTACACTTAACGGTAAATTCTTACCATTCCGTACATGGTAATCAACTTTAAATCTATATATATAATTAAAATAATTTTATAGATTTACAAAATCCATCCTTTTTAATCTAGCTGTATAGAAAGGATGGATTCTTACTATGAGATTCTTTTTCGGCAAAGGAGAATAATATGAACAAAAAATACTTTAATACGAGCTTTAGTATTCTACAGTGGTTTGTGTTTCTATTGGCAAATGCAATTGCATTGCCTATCATTATTGGTGGCATATTTCATTTATCAATAGAAGATATCTCAACATTAATGCAGCGAACTTTTTTAGTCGTGGGAGTAAGTTCATTTATACAAGCATGGTTTGGGCATCGCTATCCCATAGCAGATGGTCCAGCAGGTTCATGGGTAAGTATATTTGTCATACTGGGACAAGTAGCTATGCATCAGGAACAAAGTGCAAAAGACGTGTTGCAACTTTTAGAAGGCGGGTTAATTATTGCAGGTATATTACTCTTCGTACTTGGTATAACAGGACTTGTACATCGAATCTTACGTTTATTTACCCCTTTAGTTACAGGAACTTTTCTTTTAATCTTAGCACTTCAGCTTAGTGGTGTGTTACTAAAAGGAATGATAGGATTACAAGGATCTGTAACTCAACCTGATTATACAACAGCTACTATTGCACTCTTTGTTTTTGCCATGATTACCTTCTTATCAATTAAAGGGAAAGGATGGATGAAAAGTTACGCTGTGTTACTTGGCCTTTCATTTGGTTGGCTTTTGTATGCTTTATTAGGAAAATCATCTCATATGCCTTCACACACACCGTTAGTTAAGTTACCACAGATATTTGCTTGGGGCATGCCTAGATTCGATATCGGAATGACTCTAACTGTAATTTTATTTACATTTCTTTTAGTTGCAAATACGATTGCTGCTATTTCGGCTGTAACACAAGTGGCTCCATTATCTAAAGAAAATGAAAAGCGAACACTGAACCGTGGTGTATGGGTCGGAGGTATATCACATATTATCTCGTCGTTATTCTCTACAATTGGAATTGTACCATTACCTGCATCAGCAGGATTTATTCAACTAACAGGACAAAGAAAAGTGAAGTCATTCCTTATAGCAAGTCTCATATTAGCAGGAATTTCTTTTATTCCCTCAATTGTAAGCTTTATATCCTTACTTCCAGGCCCTATTGCTAATGCTGCACTTTTAGCAACATTTGTCCAAGTAATAGGCCTTTCATTTCAATCAATTTTACGTGAAGAATTAAATCAACGCCGATTAACTATATTAGGAATTACATTATTAATCAGTTTAGGAATAATATTCCTTCCAGAAGGTGCATTTAGCGGTATTCCTTCTTCCTTACAATATGTTTTAAGTAACGGATTACTCGTAGGCACTATGATCAGTATTCTGCTAGAACAGTTTTGGAAAGAGTAAAGGGTTTATACAATGCAATAATACTCCTTGCTCAGTCCTAACAAAAAGGGATCACACCAGACGGTTGATCCCTTTTGTTTTATAATAATCTCTCTTATTTTTCTACAATATCTTTTGCTTATAAAGCTTTATGTTAACACAGCTATTGGTTAGCTTGTCCTGACATATTATGAATTTCCGTTCAATTTATCTAAGATACTCTTCTCTATTTTTGTTTGATCCACTTTAGCTATTTTAGAAACAATCCCACGGCGATCTTCCCAATCAATCAAATAATATTGATTTTTTTCCAATTTATTTTGCACGGAAATTTTCAGTTTTCTTTCTTCCCCTTTTTTATCGTACACCTTCTCATCGTAAACATGATACGTAAGAATTTCTCCATTACTCAATTTTTCGTTTTCTACTGTAGAATCAGTCATTACCTTTACATAATATTCTTTAGTTGAATAGTACCCATTACCTGATTTCAGATAGTAGAAAGCACCTCCTATTATAGCTAATAACACAAAAATCCTAATGATCCATTTCATATGATAATACCTAACCTTTCTATCCTACTTGTAAAATTTATATTCATTCACATATAAATCTTCCTTACTTTAAGTATGCTTTATCTAAAAAGAGAGTACAATCCAGTTTCCTTACACCCACATTACACTTTTGTAATCCTATCATTTTGGATTAAAACATTTTTATCATTTTACAAAGCAAGCATAATTTTTTCGCAAACAAAAAGAACCATACCCCTGCCAACCTGGAAAAGTTATGGTTCTTATCATATAAAATTGTAATTTGAATATTATTGCCGTAAACGCCAATCTCACAGGATTATTTGTATAAGGTGTTCAGCAATTTTGTCTCCACTTATCTTTTTATTTTTTTCTTTTCTACCAGGGCTGCCGCCCACATTTTAACGAAAATATACGCTAAGGATTATCTTGCAGCGTAACAAGCTACTTCTCCCTTAAATGTAGACACACTATACCGAATCTTAACTACATCACAACTTCTTATATGAGAACGGACGAGACCTACTTTGTCTAACACAATTGTGTTAGCTTATGAGTGGATAACCAAACCAGAATATAATGATTCCCTTACATTCACCGTCCGAGTGTTCAACACGTCGCAGGACTGGGAGTAATGACATATCTGTGGAGCTATTACCAACAGCCAGAAAAATTAAGAGTTATCACGATGGGCAATCGCATAAAAAAAGCTGCTGCCTATAAAATACAGACAGCAACTTCAACTAGAGTAGCTAGCATAATTTACGCAAGCTACAGTATACATTTTGTAACTAATAAACAGCGATTGGCCCATAGGGACCATTGATAATTTCTATTTTTGTTTCAAAAATATCAGTCAAAATTGTTGGGTCCATAACCTCTTCTACTGTTCCAAAAGCCGCAATTTGTCCATCTTTCATAGCACAAATTTTGTCAGAGTATTTAGCAGCAAAATTTATGTCATGCATAACAGTCAAAATTGTTCTTCCGAATTCATTAGCTGCACGTCTCAAATGCTCCATCATTTGAACAGATCGAGCAACATCAAGGTTGTTCAGAGGCTCGTCCAAAAGTACGTATTCGGTCTCTTGGCACAATACCATTGCTACATATGCCCTTTGTCTTTGACCACCAGAAAGTTCATCTAAATATCTATTCTCTAAATTAGTTAAATCCAAGAAATCAATATATTTAGAAATAATAGCTTCATCCTCTTTCGTTAATCTTCCCTTTGAATAAGGAAAGCGCCCAAATCCAACTAGTTGTCTAACAGTAAGCCTAGTTACAAAATGATTTTCTTGTCGCAATATAGTCAAAACTTTTGCTAAGTCTTTTGATTTGGATTCAGAAACATCCATATTTGCTACTTGAATGTGACCTTCATCCATATCTAAAAGTCTGCCAATCATCAAAAGTGTCGTTGACTTTCCAGCGCCATTTGGTCCAATTAAAGAAGTAAAGCCTGCTTTTGGTATTTCAATATCCAAAGGTCCTATTTTTACCTTATCACTATAGAACTTTTTAACATTATCAATTTTTATCATAAAGCCCTCTTCCTTAAAACTATAGTTAAGAATATGATTCCACCAAATAATTCAATAATAACTGAAACTACACCTTGAGCATGGAATACATGATACATTAAAAAGTATGCGCTCGTCATTATTAAAAATCCTATAGCAAAAGCCATCGGAAAAATATATCTATGATCATACGTTGACGCTGCCTGATAACTCAAAGTTGCCACTAAAAAGCCGTAGAAAGTAAGTGGCCCAATTAGAGCTGTTGAGATGGACATTAAAATAGCTACTAATACAAGCGTATAAATTACACTAGGTTGATATTTAACCCCGAAAGAAGTAGCAACATCCTTTCCTAGTGACAAAACATTCAAATTCTTAGAATGAGCAAAAATCAATACTGCTACAATTATGATCATAGGAATTACAATAGGAAAATATGCAGGATCTGCATGATTAACAGAACCAAATAATCTTGCTTGTAAAATATCAAATTCTGAAGGCGCAAGTAGTTTTCTCATAAAAGTTGACACAGAATTTAGCCCGGTACCAATAATAATTCCAACTAAAAGCATAAGTTGTAAATTCCCGTATTTACCGGAAAGTAACCATCCATAAAGTATCAAACTCATGAAGACCATAACAACAACTTGGAATAAAAATGATCCAATTCCATTAAAATTTATTAACGCACTAGCACCAAAGAAGAATACTGTACTCGTTTGAATTGCTGAATAAAGTGATTCGAAACCTAAAAGTGAAGGAGTAATAATTTTATTATTCGTAATAGATTGGAAAGCAACTGTCGACAAGCTATGGCAAACCGCAGCAATAATCATTGCAACAATAGCTACTATCCTTCTCTTAACAACTGGGATAAAAGAAGGTGAATCTATCGGAACTGGATTGTTATACACTAAAAGTCCATATGAAGAAAGGAGACCTAAACCAATCAATGTTATCAATAAAATCCAATAACGTCTTGCTTCCTTCTTAGAACGAAAAGCGCTAGCTGATCTACTTTCATTATGAAGGCTAGAATCGATTTCGACATTTTCTTTATTTCTATATTCTAATGTGATCATCGTAGCCTCCTTGGTTTTCTTTGTCTCAATAAAATAGTAATAAACACGACTGCTCCCACTGTTGCAAGTATTAAAGAAACAGGTAATTCAAAAGGCTTTATAATTGTTCGAGAAATGATGTCACAGACAGTTATTGACCCCATTCCGATCACACAAACCCAAGGTAAATTACTCCTAAGATCATCACCTCTAAACATGGAAACGATATTTGGCACAATTAATCCTAAGAAAGGTAAGTGTCCAATAACAGCTGCAACAATTCCAACTGCAACAGAGATAAGACCAGTCCCAAAAAGAACAATTCTATTGTAATTAACTCCAAGGCTTGTTGCGACATCTTCTCCTAGTCCAGCTAAAGTCAATCTATTAGCATACATAAAAATAAGAAAAGTAATGATAACAATCAGCCATAAATATTCATATCTTCCCACTTGAATGTTAGCAAATGAACCTACGAACCAAGTTTCAATACTTTGTGTCTTTTGAAAAAGGAGTCCCAAAAAAGTAGACACTGCAGAAATAACTGCTCCAAGCATCAATCCAATAATCGGGACAATTAAAGACGAACGAAGTTTAACTCTTCTTAAAAATAAAAAGAAAATCATAGTTCCTATAAAAGAAAAAATGATTGCACCAGTCATTCTTTGCACTAAAGTCGGGGCAGGGAATAATAAATATACAAAAAGCAGGCCTAAGCCTGACCATTCAATAGTCCCCGTTGTAGTAGGTTCAACAAAACGATTCTGTGTAATAAGTTGCATGACGAGCCCTGCCATCGCCATTGCAGCTCCAGTAAGCATTAATGCAACTGTTCTCGGAACACGAGTTATGAAAAACATCTCCATTCCGTCCTCTTGTCCACGTATATCATAAACTCCAGTAAACAGTGATATAATCCCTAAAATTATAACAACTATAATCGCTATTATAAAAGATTTTGTCCATAATTTATTGTGATTATAAAACTGGGGTTGAGAAATATTCTCAACCCTAGAAATTATATTTTTTGACACTGTTTCGTACTCCTTTACACTACTTAGCTAAAGTTTTTGCAAGATTTCCAAACAACTCTATATAAGTCTGAATTGATTCATTTGTGTAAGTATCTTCTGGTGCATAAACAACTTGTTTTTTAGAAACAGCAGTTGTGTTTTGAAGAGCTGGTGATTTAGAAATAACATCCTTAGCAGGTGTTGAAGTAGCTGCATCAGATGTTGCAGCATCACGATCTAATACGAAAAGCCAATCAGGATTTGTTTGTGCAATAGCTTCAACAGAAACGTCATCACCTTTATGACCTGCAGTAGAATTTGAAACTTCTAGTGCTGGAACCCAACCGAAAATTTCATACATTGGTCCCCAAACACGACCAGAATGTGGAGCAGCAAAACCAATATTCCCACCAGTAACGATAACACTCATAACTTTATCTTTTCCGTTATAAGCAGATTTTGCAGTTTCAATAGATTTATCAAAATCAGCCACTAATTTTTTAGCTTCTTTATCTTTATCAAAGATTTTTCCTAAAGTAATTGTAGAATCTTTAAGTCCTTTTACTAAGTTTTCTCCAGGCTTAGTAGCCTTCTCTGAAACATCAAAGTTAAGATCAATAACTGCTGCATTTGGTACTAATTTTTTGATTTCTTCGTAATGGTCAGCAAATCTTTGACCAACGATTACAAGGTCAGGGTTTGCAGCTGCAATAATTTCAAGATTTGGCTCACGGTGATTCCCAATATTTTGAACTTTTTCATCCTTTTTATATGCTGAATCAGCAGGCATGATATCCTTTGGAGCAGCCGCTAATTTAATTCCCCAATCAGCTAAAGTTTCAAACGTTCTATTATCTAAAGCAACTACATTCTTTGGATTTACAGGAACAGTAACCTTTCCATGTGCATCAGTGATTTCAACCGTTTTTGGCTTATCACTACCATTATCTTTATTATTAGCCTTCGAAGTTTCTTTACTTGAATCCGAGCAAGCCACTAACATTAAAGTGAAAATTGCTAGAATACTTACTAATTTTAAAAGCATAGATTTTTTCATATGTATACTCCTTATAGTGTGATTTATTTCGAAAATGATGACATCCATAGATTGAATTAGAAAGTAACTTTTATTCAATTGAATCGCTATTGATAATCATTTTCATTTGAACATCCTGTTAATTAGTATAGTCATTAATTCTGTGAAAATCTTGTGAATGGTGCGAATTCATAAAATCAGGTATAAAAAGTAATATGTGAAGTCGGGCGTGTTGATTAACCATGATTTCCTCTACAAAACACGCTCATTAATAGCTAATATTTTCATAATCCATTTTTTCACGTCTTTTAATACTTCTAAGAAACTATTTGATTATCATTTTTTATTATCTTATTTTTATCAGTCAATCATTGAATAGCCTCTGCCATGTATCGTTTGAATATATCTGTCTTTCTTCTCGCACTTTAACTTTTTTCTTACATACCCAATATATAAGTCTACTACATTTGGATTTACTACTACGTTATATCCCCATACTTGATTCAAAAGCATTTCACGGCTCAATATTGTGTTTTTATTCTTGATTAAAAATACAAGTAAATCGTACTCTCGCTTAGTAAGCGAGAGGTTTTCACCACCTTTTTTCACAATATTGCTAGATGCATCAACAAAGAGATCTTTAAACTGAAAAAAGTTTATCTCCTTTTGCTGGTTACAATCACTTCTCCTTAAAATTGCTTGAACCCTTGCTACTAATTCTTCTTTCGCAAATGGTTTTCTGATATAATCATCTGCTCCTGCTTGTAACCCTGCTACGCAATCCTTGCTAGAAACATTGTCGGTCACAATAATGATCGGTGTCGTTTTAACTAATCGTATTTGTCTACAAATTTCTGGTCCGGGTATACTTAATGAATCCCAATCCAATATGATAATATCCCAATCTTGTTCATATATTATATTTAAACCTTCGTTTTCATTGTGAAGTTTTAAAATGAAATAGCCTTCTTGCGTTAGACCTCTTACGATTTTCTTCGCTAAAGACCGTTCATTCTTAATTACTAAAACCTGCTTCACCGATGGTTCACCTCTACTTCAATATAACTTAGTTAGATAAAAAATTATCCCAAAAAATAATTTAAGATTTATAAATTTTAAATTCCTAAAAAATCCGTTATAACAGCTTATTAGGAGAACTCTATATAATCTTACAATAGGTATGGATAAAAACACAAAACATATAAAGATTTGAATAAAGTGAATTTAAATACACCTTCACCAATCGGGTGCTTACGTTCAGCCCCCATCAACTTAAACATTTTATAAAACCACAAAATGAAAAAACGGTATTCTTTCTATTACTTTAAATCTAGAAAACAAATCACTTCAATGTTTTCTGAATATTATGGGAGGATGTAAATACTGTGAACACTGTATATTTAGTGTTTAGTTGACCTTATAATAAAAAAAAGCGCGCTAAATTGAATTGAAAGGTGCAAAAACATGATTACAAATCAACAATTAGTAATAAACAATTTGGAAGAAAAATTAAAAGTATTTACTCATACAGTTAGTGGAGAACTTACAAAGGAAGAAGATTTCATCATAGCAAATACAGAAATTCCTACTGATACATTCAATGTTGTATTGCCGAAATCTCCAAATATCAAAAATGCAGTTAAGATTAGACATGGAATCGATAATTTTTCATATAAAAAATATCCCTTTAGTATTTGGATTGATGCTCAGTATTTAACTGAGGATTGGACAAAACTTATGCAAGAATATGACCTAAAAGAAGCGGAACGTAATGTAATGATGAAACTTGAAAATACTCTTAATGTTGATCAAAGAATTTCCCATCAACTTATGATTACTAATGTAAAAAATAATGAAGAACTTTTAAAATATATAGACGTATTCATGAGCTTATTCGAGGGTACACCAGAAAAAGATGCATTAAAAAGTTATTTTAATAAGTTTTCACAAGTAAAATTAGGTTCAGAAGTTCAAATGTTTATTGGATGCATAGATGACATGCCTGTAACTACTGGTTTATTAATAGAAAGCAAAGATAGTTATGGTATTTATGATGTGATGACAAAAGAAACATTTAGAGGTAAAGGAATTGGCAGTGAAATGTTTCAATTTCTTCTAAATCAAACAACGGATAAACAAAAACCAGTTGTATTACAGGCTTCAGATGATGGGAAAAATATCTATAAGCGATTTGGATTTATAGATGTAGGAGAAATGGTTGTATTTGAATAAAAGGTTTTCTTATTAAGCTATAGGGCGGAATTGTTGAGCAACATAGATAGGAAATGATCCAACTTTTTATAAAAGAATAAACCAATTGAAAATATTAAGGGCGTGTTTTGAACAATCTTTTTTCAAAACACGCTTTTTTCTTTTTGTTTGTTTATCAAGGTTATTTGCTTAACTTGAACAAACTTTATTCTAAAACAACATGAATTATTAATTAATATCACTTTGAAGAAGCATATCTTTACATACCAAAAAAGAAGCATAAACCTGCACATTATGCAAAGTTATGCTTCCTGTTATACAAAATAAAAAAACCACCAAATATGTATTGGTGGAGACGGTGGGAGTCGAACCCACGTCCAAAAATATCGGCACTTAAGCTTCTACGAGTGTAGTCGATATATTAGCATTTCGCAAACTCTTCGGCCTATCGACAGGCTTCCAAGTTGCTAGTCTGATTGTTCTCTTCCTTCGCCCTCAGACGGCGAACTCCGGCGTAGTCCACTTAGTTTGAGTCCCTTACCCTACCACATGGACGATGGAGGGAGGAACCTTTAGTGCAATTAAGCAGCTAAAGAAAGATTGTTTTGTTTGCCAATTATAGGCTTTGACGTTTTAACGAGGCCGATCCCCTCGACTCGCAACCTAAGCTCGAACTATCCCTGTCGAATCCGTAACGTCCCCATGATAAAAATGGAGCATACGAAGAAAATATCGTGATAGCTACTAAGAGCTGTTTTTCAATGTGCAATAACCTTACATAAGTTATTATATCATACGCGCGCCGTTTTACAAATGTAAATATCTGTATTACATCTTTTGGCGATCACGGAACACGCGTGCAATTTCACGTTTCGCTTCTTTCTCTTTTAAATCATGACGTTTATCATATTGTTTCTTACCTTTTGCTAAACCAAGTGCCATCTTTGCAAATCCATTTTTTAAATAGATTCTAAGTGGAACTAATGCGTAACCTGTTTCTTTGGCAGCTCCCGCTAGTTTATCAATTTCTTTTTTATGAAGAAGTAATTTTCTCGTGCGAAGCGGATCATGGTTGAAACGATTCCCTTGCTCGTACGTATTAATATGCATATTATGAACCCATACTTCACCATTATGTATACGTGCAAACGCATCTTTCAAGTTCACGCGACCAGCGCGAATCGACTTAATTTCCGTTCCTTGAAGGACAAGCCCTGCTTCGTATGTTTCTTCGATGAAATAATCATGAAATGCTTTTTTATTTTGTGCAATAACCTTACCTGTACCTTTTGGCATATAACGTCCCTCCTCTATTTTTACTATTGTAACAAATGTAAACAAAAAGCGAAAGTGGCTCGCTTAGAATCTTTGGACATTGGAACTCCCGACAGAGAAGCGTTTTTTGCTTCGTTCGAGGGAGTGAAATGACCAATAAAAAGAAAAACGGCCCCGCTTTTCATCAAAGCGAAGCCACTCTTTTCTTACTTACGCTTTTTCTTTTTCTTCTTGAATCCTGGTACGTTTTCAAAGAATCCTTTTTTCTTCTTGCCATTACCATCTTTTTTCCCTGGCTGACTAGCGGACGTGGATGCTGATGCTGATGCTGATCCTCTTCCTGTGCTTTTACCTTTGCCACCACGGTCAAATTTTCTACCTGTACCGCGTTCGCCGCCGCGCTCATTACTGCGCTCGCTACGTCCACCCCGTTTCTTTCTGCCTGTTCTTGGCTGTTCGATAACGACTGGACGATCTTTGAACTTACGGCGAGGTGTACCTTTCATGCCAACGATTTCAAAGTCAATTGCGCGCTCGTCTTTGTTTACGTTAATAACGCGAATTGTAATTTCGTCACCGATGCGGAATACGTTACCTGTACGTTCTCCAATCATTGCGAAATGCTTCTCGTCGTAACGGTAGTAATCATCCGTTAAGTAACTAACGTGTACAAGACCTTCAATTGTATTTGGAAGCTCTACGAATAAACCGAAGTTTGTTACAGAGCTAATCATACCGTCATACTCTTCACCGATCTTATCGACCATATACTCTGCTTTTTTCATTTCGTCTGTTTCACGCTCTGCTTCAACAGCACGACGTTCCATATTAGAAGAGTGTTCTGCAATCTCTGGTAAGTTTTCACGCCATTTTGCTTGTGTTTCACTGTCGACTTTACCGTTAATGACGTATTCACGAATCAATCTATGAACGATCGTATCTGGGTAACGACGAATCGGCGATGTGAAATGCGTGTAGAACTCAGTTGATAAGCCGAAATGTCCTAAGCTTTCCGAATCGTAACGTGCTTGCTTCATAGAACGAAGCATAACCGTTGAAATTACTACTTCTTCAGGCTGTCCTTGAACCATTTCAAGGATTTGTTGTAATGCACGAGGATGTACTTCATTCGCACGTCCTTTTACCGCATATCCGAAGTTCGTTACAAACTCGAAGAATCGCTCTAACTTATCTTCTTTCGGATCTTCATGGACACGGTACATGAATGGTACGTTCATCCAGTGGAAGTGTTCTGCTACTGTTTCGTTCGCAACAAGCATAAATTCTTCAATTAACTTTTCTGATACAGAACGATCACGCATGACAACATCAGTCGGTTTTCCTTCTTCATCTACTAATACTTTTGCTTCTTTAAAGTCAAAGTCAATTGCACCACGGCGCATACGCTTTTCACGTAAAATTTGTGCCAATTGACCCATCTCTTTAAACATTGGTACTAACGGTTCATAGCGCTTGATTAACTCTTCATCCTCATCTTCTAAAATGCTTCTTACGTCAGCATATGTCATACGCTCTGTCGTTTTAATCACACTTTGGAAAATCTCGTGTTTGACAACATCACCTAAGTTGTTGATTTCCATTTCACAAGAAAGTGTCAGACGGTCTACTTTCGGATTTAATGAACAAATACCGTTAGATAGACGGTGTGGAATCATTGGAATTACACGATCAACAAGATATACACTCGTCGCTCTTTCCGCTGCCTCAACATCAATTGGAGAACCTTCTTCAACGTAATGACTTACATCCGCAATATGAACACCAAGCTTGTAATTACCATTCTCAAGCTTCGTTACTGTAACAGCATCATCTAAGTCCTTCGCGTCTGCACCATCAATCGTTACAATCATTTGGTCACGTAAATCACGGCGATCTTTCAAGTCTTCTTCTGAAATCGTTTCTGGTACACTGTTTGCATGCTCCATCACTTCCTCAGGAAATGCTAAAGGTAAATGATGTTTATGGATGACCGATAAAATATCTACTCCTGGATCATTTTTATGACCTAGAATTTGAATAACTTCACCTTCCGCACTTAAACGATTCTCTGGATAGCTCGTAATTTTAACAACTACTTTATGGCCTTCTACAGCACCCATGGATGCGCTTTTCAAGATGAAAATATCACTTGTCCAACGCTTATTGTCAGGTATAACAAACCCAAAGTTTTTCGATTCTGTATATGTACCAACTAGTTCTTTCGTTCCACGTTCTAAAATGCGTACAATTGAACCTTCTTGACGTGAACCACTTGATTGTGAACTAAGGCGTGCTAATACTGTATCACCGTGAAGTGCACCGTTTAATTCTGTAGGAGGAATGAAAAGATCATCATCTCCCGTTTTCTTCTCTTCTGGCACAACGAAAGCAAAGCCACGCGCATGTCCAATTAACTTACCACGCACTAAATTCATTTTTTCTGGAAGACCATAACGATTGCTACGTGTACGAATAACAAGTCCCTTCTCTTCCATCATTACAAGTGCCTTTACAAAATCTTTAAAGCCCTCAGAACCTTTAATTCCAAATGCCTCTTCTAACTCTTGTATCGTTAACGGTTTATACGCTTCTTCTCTCATAAATAATAACAACTTATCAATATGTTCTTGTGTGATTTCTTCCAAGCAAAAATACCTCCTTTAAACCCTTATATTATTTAGTGTATCCGAAAGATGGGGGATGTATAAAGCGAAAATTCAATACTCCCCTAATGATTTTTTTACAGTTTCCATAAAAATTTCCTTATGAAAAAAAGAGGCAACTAGATCTTACCAATCTAGTTGCTCCAAGAAGTTATATACATCCTCATGTAGCTCGTCACGTTGCTTATCCAGTGTAATGACATGCGTAGAGTCTTCATACCATTTAATGTCCTTTAACGTTGATTCTACACCATTATAAATAATGTTAGCACTATCCGTATTAATCATTTCATCATGACGCGCTTGTACAACAAACGTCGGTGCATAAATCATATCAACATTATTACGTACATCAGCAATTAGCTCTTGTAATGCTTTTAATGTATTCATCGGTGTCTGTTGGAATTCCAACATTTCTTGTTCAATTTGCTCTGGTGATTTTTGCTCACGCTTTTTATATTCGCGGGCATATGCCAATATACCTTGGTACATTGTTTCTTCACTCTTAATATACATCGGTGCACACATTGGTACGACACCTAAAACAGGGATTGTATATGCTAATTTCAGAGAAAATACTCCGCCTAGTGACAAACCAACGACAGCAATTTTCTCAAAGCCTTTATCTTTTAAAAGCTGATATGCCTCCGTTACATCTTGCCACCAATCTGTAGGGCCTGTATGAACAAGTTCTTCTGGTGGTACGCCGTGTCCTTTATAAATTGGCGCATGACAAGTATAGCCTTTCTTTTCTAAGAAACGCCCTAACATACGTACATCAGCTGAGTTTCCTGTGAATCCATGTAGTAATAAAACAGCGCGGTCTCCACCCTCAAATGTAAATGGTTTCGGAGATGCTAATTTCATCATGTACTTCTCCTCTTTCTCTTCTGTAATCTAGTCGTATTCTTTCTATATCTTAGTGTACCATATTTATATTTCTATAATCTAATTAGAAACTTTTTTCAAATAACAAAATAAAAAAAGAAGAACCATTAGTACAAACTACTAACGCTTCTTCTTTCAACTCTATAAGTTTAAGTACGTAACAGCAATTGTTAATACAAAGAACAATACAGCTAAAACAATTGTAATACGGTTTAATACCGCTTCAATTCCACGTGCTTTTTGCTTACCAAATAATTGCTCTGCACCGCCGGAAATTGCACCTGAAAGGCCTGAGCTATTACTAGACTGCATAAGTACCATAACAATCATTAAAATCGATACAATAATAAGTAAAACGGATAATAACGTATGCACTTGGCGTACCTCCTACAAAGATTCAGTTATTTTAACTGTAGCATAAATCCTATAGAAAAGCGAGAGCTATAGAGTCGCTCTCGCTTTTCTTCTATTACATAAACATCATTGCAAATAACGGTCCGAGCAAACATGTCAAAATTGCTGTTAATGTCATTGTTACCGATCCAATAACACCTTCATGTTCGTTATTTTTCATCGCTCTCATAACACCCATAATATGAGAAGCACATCCAAATCCGATACCTTTACCAACCGAGTTTGTAACGCGGCTCCATTTTAATAAAATTGGACCTGTAATCGTTCCAGTAATACCTGCGATAACTACGAATGCCGCTGTTAAGGATGGAACACCACCAACTTGTTCAGAAACGCTCATCGCAACCGGCATTGTCACTGATTTTGGTAATGAAGATAAAATTAAACTTTTATCTGTTCCCATAAGTGAGGCAATAGCAAAATCACTCGCAATCGCAACTGTTGTACCTACTAATACTCCGCCCGCAATCGGTACAACATATTTTTGCAGCACATGACGTTGTTTGTAAAGCGGGATTGCAAATGCTACAACACCTGGTCCAAGTAACTTCGCAATCCAGCCACCACCGCTTTCCATATAATGTTGATATGGTATATCAAGCACAATAAATAAGAAAGCCATTAATCCTGTCGCTACAAGCATTGGAATAGTAAATGGTGTTGGAAATAATTGATAGATTTTTTTAGATAATTGATATAATAGCACCGTAAAAAGAACCCAACCGATTCCGATTAATATTTGACTCATCACGACTCTCTTTCCTTTCTATTCGCAAGATATTGCCCTGTATGTCCTGCGACAATGATAATTAAAAACGTACTCGCTACAACTGTAATGAAAAGAGAAATTCCTTTACTCATAAAAAAAGCACCGTAATTCATTAAGCCAAGCGTTGGCGGAATTAATAAAAACGGCATAATAGCGACGAGTGTTTCCGCTCCTAAATCAAACCATTTCACTGGAAGTACTTTTAGGCTAAGTAAAACAAGTAAAAGAAACATCCCAATCAAGCTTCCTGGAATTGGAATATTCAACATTTCTTGCACCCAAGTTCCAACCATATAAAACACATAAAGAGCAGCAATTTGGACAAGGATCTTTGTAAATTTCATGTTCATCATCCCTCATGTTTATACGATCTTCTGTTAATATCTTTATCATAGTATAAATTGTAAAAAGCTGCAATTTATCAACTTGACAGCAAAAACAGCCTATGTTATACGCTTACAACCTTGATATGACTGCATTTCCAAACAAAAATTACGTCAAAAACATTGACCTAATATAAAAAGTTTTTATTTTCTGAATTTACGATACTATTATTTCAATAAAATAATCTTTTTATCCTTAAACTTACATATATATAAAGTGAAACTTTAATCAATGAGGGTGTCCTCATCCCTATTGATTATTAGCCCTCACCAAGCAAGTTTGTACGGGATAAACAAGATAGGTGGTGAACATATGCCCAAAAAAGTTCTTATTTTTTGCGATCCTGGAATCGATGATACGATGGCTCTCCTCTTAGCATTCTTTATCGATGAAATAGAAATAGTCGGTATCGTTGCTGATTACGGCAATGTTCCAAAAAAAATGGCCGTAGAAAATGCTCAT
This sequence comes from Bacillus cereus group sp. N24, assembly GCF_016483345.1. Classification (NCBI taxonomy): domain Bacteria; kingdom Bacillati; phylum Bacillota; class Bacilli; order Caryophanales; family Bacillaceae; genus Bacillus; species Bacillus cereus group sp. N24. Next base: position 77,714 of record NZ_JAEHCA010000011.1, on the reverse strand, counting down.
TTTCTTACAAACGAAGTAGAGGGTAGAAATATCAAAATCTTTGGTGGATCAGAACGGCCAATTACTGGTGCCCCTCCTGCTTTTTTTACAGATGTACACGGGAAACAGGGACTCGGCCCAATTATTCCAAAGGAGAATGTGACTAACGAAGAAATGGAGAATTTTTTTGAAGTTATTCCTCTTATTGAACAGTATAAAGATGAATTAATCATTGTAAGTTTAGGAAGACTTACCTCCCTAGCAATTTTATTTATCGTATGTAAACAATTAATGGAGCAAATTAAATCTTTCTACGTAATGGGCGGTGCTTTTCTCCATCCTGGTAATGTTACCCCTATTTCCGAAGCAAACTTTTATGGCGATCCTACTGCCGCTAATATAGTCCTTCAATCCGCAGCTAACATGTACATATACCCATTAAACGTCACCCAATACTCCATCATTACACCAGAAATGGCCGAATACATCGAGGCAAAAGGAAAAGCTCCACTTGTCAAACCGTTATTCGATCACTATTACTACGGATATTATAAAGACGCCCTACCACATTTAAAGGGCAGCCCCTTCCATGACACAATGCCAATACTCGCTTTACTTGATAACGCTATGTTTACATATCACAAATCACCTATCGTTGTCATGACAGAATCTTATGCACAGGGGGCAAGCATTGGAGAATTTCGCTCTTTAGGAGAATCTAAGCCATTTATTGATTGGCCGAGTCATCAAATAGCAATTGATTTTGATTATAATCGCTTCTTCAAACATTTCATGTCACTTATGACAGGTGAACAATTTTAGCATAAAAAAACAGACCGTGATTTCTCACGGTCTGTCGTTATTTTCTACAATTATCGTTTGATGTTATAGAAAGATTTTACACCATCGTAAACAGCGATTTCGCCTAGTTCGTCTTCGATGCGTAATAATTGGTTGTACTTAGCAATACGGTCAGTACGGCTCATAGAACCAGTTTTGATTTGGCCAGCGTTAGTTGCAACTGCGATGTCAGCGATTGTAGCATCTTCAGTTTCACCAGAACGGTGAGATACAACTGCTGTGTAACCAGCACGTTTAGCCATTTCGATAGCTTCGAAAGTCTCAGTTAAAGTACCGATTTGGTTAACTTTAATTAAGATTGAGTTAGAGATACCTTTTTCGATACCTTCAGCAAGTTTTTGAGTGTTAGTTACGAATAAATCGTCACCAACTAATTGTACTTTATCACCGATACGCTCAGTTAATAATTTGTGACCATCCCAGTCGTTTTCGTCTAAACCATCTTCAATAGAGATGATTGGGAAGTCTTTGCAAAGCTCTTCATAGAAATCAACCATTTCTGCAGAAGTTAAGCCAGTACGGCCTTCGCCTGCAAGGTCATATTTACCAGTTTCTTTGTTGTAGAACTCAGAAGAAGCAACGTCCATTCCTAAGAATACGTTCTCGCCAGCTTTGTAACCAGCTTTTTCGATAGCTTCGATGATTACTTCTAGAGCTTCACGGTTAGAACCAAGGTTTGGAGCGAATCCACCTTCGTCACCTACTGCAGTGTTAAGACCTTTGTCATGTAATACAGCTTTAAGTGCATGGAATACTTCAGCACCCATACGGATTGATTCTTTGAATGTTGGAGCGCCAACTGGTAAGATCATGAACTCTTGGAAGTCTACGTTGTTATCAGCGTGAGAACCACCGTTGATGATGTTCATCATTGGAGTTGGTAATTGTTTTGCATTGAATCCACCAAGGTAACGGTATAATGGAAGACCTACGAAATCAGCTGCTGCATGAGCTACTGCCATAGATACACCAAGGATAGCGTTAGCGCCTAGTTTACCTTTGTTTGGAGTGCCATCTAATTCGATCATAGCACGGTCGATACCAGCTTGGTCAGTTACATCGAAACCAGCGATTTCTGGAGCGATAATTTCGTTAACGTTGTTTACTGCGTTAATAACACCTTTACCAAGGTAACGAGATTTGTCACCGTCACGTAATTCTACTGCTTCGTGCTCACCAGTAGATGCACCACTTGGTACGATAGCGCGTCCGAAAGCGCCGCTTTCTGTGTAAACTTCTACTTCTACAGTTGGGTTACCACGAGAGTCAAGGACTTCGCGAGCATAAACATCAATAATTGTTGACATAATAAATTCTCTCCTTTTTATATAAGCAAATTATTTAATAATTGTTTTACCTGTCATTTCTTTCGGTTGTTCCACATTTAAAAGTGTAAGCATTGTTGGGGCGATATCTCCTAAAATACCACCTTCACGAAGCTCTACATCATTTTTTGTAACGATGAAAGGAACCGGGTTAGTTGTATGAGCTGTCATAGGCCCGCCATCAGCAGTTAACTCCTGATCAGCATTACCATGGTCAGCAGTAATAAGTGCTACACCATCTTTTGCAAGAATCGCTTCTACAACTTTTCCTAAACATTCGTCAGTTGCTTCTACTGCTTTAATTGTTGGTTCCATCATCCCAGAATGGCCAACCATATCACAGTTCGCAAAGTTAAGAATGATAACATCATGTTTATCATTTTCGATTTCATTTACTAAAGCGTCCGTTACTTCGTAAATGCTCATTTCAGGTTTCAAATCATACGTTGCAACCTTTGGTGAGTTAATTAAGATACGCTCTTCTCCTGGGAATTCAGCCTCACGACCACCGCTAAAGAAGAATGTAACGTGCGGATACTTTTCAGTTTCCGCGATGCGAAGTTGCTTTAATCCCGCTTGCGCAACAACTTCACCTAAAGTGTTATCAAGGTTCATTGGCTTAAATGCCACGTAACCATCTACAGTTTCACTGAAGTGTGTCATACAAACGAATTCAGGAATGTGAGGTACTTTTTCACCACGATCGAACTCACGGAAGTCTTCGTTTGTAAATACACGAGCAATTTGAATTGCACGGTCTGGACGGAAGTTATAGAAAATAACTGCATCATTATCATTGATTGTTGCAACTGGCGTGTTATCTTCGTTAACAATTACAGACGGCAATACGAATTCATCATAGATACCGTTCGCATAAGAGTCTTCTACACACTCTTCTGCTGATTTATAAGTAGGGCCTTCACCATTCACCATAGCACTGTAACATTTTTCTACGCGATCCCAACGCTTGTCACGGTCCATGGAGTAATAACGACCAGAGATAGTCGCGAATTGTCCTACACCTGTTTCTTTAATTACTTCATTTGTTGCATCGATATAACCTTTTGCTGTTTGTGGTCCAACATCGCGGCCATCTAAGAACGCATGGATATAAACTTTCTCCACGCCTTCTTTTGCTGCTAAGCGAAGAAGAGCAAACATATGGTTCATGTGACTGTGCACACCACCATCAGAAAGTAAACCGAATAAATGAAGAGCAGTACCTTTTTCTTTCACGCTTTTAATTGCATTTTGGAATGTTTCGTTCTGATCGAACTCACCTTCACGAATTGCAACGTTTACGCGTGTTAAGCTTTGGTATACGATGCGGCCAGCACCGATATTTAAGTGACCAACCTCAGAGTTACCCATTTGACCTTCTGGAAGACCTACTTCCTCACCACAAGCTGTAAGCGTTGTATGAGGGAATTTGTTCCAGTAACCATCAAAATTAGGTTTCTTAGCTTGTGCTACAGCATTCCCATGAGTTTCTTCACGAAGTCCGAAACCGTCAAGAATGATTAAAGCTGTTGGCTTTCTCATTTTACCGCCCCCAGAAGACCTAAGAACGAAGCAGGCTCTAAGCTAGCACCGCCAACTAAAGCGCCGTCGATGTCAGATTGTGCCATATACTCTTTAATGTTTTCTGGTTTTACGCTACCGCCGTATTGAATACGAACAGCTTCTGCAGCTTCTGGAGAAACAGCTTCTGCAACAACTTTACGGATGTGCGCACATACTTCGTTTGCATCTGCAGAAGAAGATGATTTACCTGTACCGATAGCCCAGATTGGCTCATAAGCGATAACAGTTGCTTTAACTTGCTCTTCTGTTAAACCTGCAAGTGCTTTTGTCACTTGACCTGCTACTAGATCAAATGTTTTTCCGCTTTCGCGCTCTTCTAAAGTCTCACCACAACATACGATTGGTGTTAAACCATGTTCAAATGCTGCAAGAGTCTTTTTGTTTACTGATTCGTCTGTTTCAGCAAACATTTCACGACGCTCAGAGTGGCCAAGTACTACGTAGCCTACTTTTAAGTCGCTAAGTGCTACTGGGCTAATTTCGCCAGTGAATGCACCATTTTTTTCGAAGTGCATGTTTTGTGCACCTACTTGTAAGTCAGTTCCTTCAGTTGCTGCTACTAAGCGCTCTAAGAATAGAGCTGGAGAGCAAACTACTGCATCAACAGCTGAAGCTGCTGGGATTTGACCTTTAACTTCCTCTACGAAGCTAACTGCTTCAGATAGAGTTTTATTCATTTTCCAGTTACCTGCGATAATTGGTTTACGCATGCTTTGCACCGTCCTTTTTCTTTGGCTGCTACTTATTTGTCGTTAAGACAAACTACACCTGGAAGCTCTTTACCTTCCATGAATTCTAATGACGCACCGCCGCCAGTAGAAATGTGGCTCATTTTATCAGCCATACCGAATTTTTCAACAGCTGCTGCAGAGTCACCACCGCCGATAACAGAGTATGTATCTTCTGCATCTGCTAATGCTTGTCCTACTGCTTTTGTACCTTCTGCGAATGGAGTCATTTCGAATACACCCATTGGTCCATTCCATACAACAAGCTTAGAGTTTTTAATTACATCTGCATAAATTTCACGTGTTTTAGGACCGATGTCCACGCCTTCCCATGTAGAAGGAATAGAGTCGATACCAACGATTTGAGTTGTTGCAGTTTCAGAGAATTCCTCTGTGATTACAACATCAACTGGCATGTAGAAGTTTACGCCTTTTTCTTTTGCAAGTTGCATAAATTCTTTAGCTAGTTCGATCTTGTCGTCTTCACATAGAGATAGACCAATTTCATGACCTAAAGCTTTAACGAATGTGTAAGCAAGTCCGCCACCGATGATTAAGTTATCTACTTTGTCTAATAGATGACGAATTACACCGATTTTATCTTTTACTTTCGCACCACCAATGATAGCTGTGAATGGACGTTCTGGGTTAGAAAGTGCTTTACCAAGTACATCTAACTCTTTTTCCATTAATAAACCAGATACTGCTGGTAGGTAGTCTGCGATTCCTGCTGTAGAAGCGTGAGCACGGTGAGCTGCACCGAATGCATCGTTTACGAAGATGTCAGCAAGAGCTGCAAATTCTTTCGCAAGTTCTGCATCGTTCTTTTCTTCGCCCGCATAGAAACGTACGTTTTCAAGAACTAATACGTCGCCTTCGTTCATTGCTGCAACCATTTCTTGTGCAACTGGTCCGAATGCTTCGTCTGCTTTTTTAACATCTTTACCAAGAAGCTCACCTAAACGTGCTGCTACTGGAGTAAGACGTAATTCTTCTACTGCTTGACCTTTTGGACGGCCTAAGTGGCTTGCTAAAATAACTTTCGCACCTTGCTCTACTAAATATTGAATTGTAGGAAGAGCTGCACGGATACGAGTTTCATCTGTAATTTTGCCTTCTTTCATAGGTACGTTGAAATCAACGCGGCAAAATACACGCTTACCTTTTAAATCTACGTCACGAATTGATTTTTTGTTCATTGGATTTCCCTCCGACTACTAGTTAGGATTGACAAAACCCATTCAAAAGCTTAACACATTTGCTTCTAAAACGAAAGAAGAGAGAGAGGGAACAAACCCTCTCCCTCGTTTTGTCATTGATTGCTTATATACTTAAGAATTAAAGACCTTTAGAAGTCATGTATGCAGCTAGGTCTACTACGCGGTTAGAGTAGCCAGTTTCGTTATCGTACCAAGAAAGTACTTTAACCATGTTACCTTCCATTACCATTGTAGATAATGCATCGATTGTAGAAGAAGCTGTACATCCGTTATAGTCGATAGATACTAATGGCTCTTCGCTGTATCCAAGGATACCTTTTAATTCGCCTTCAGCTGCTGCTTTGAATGCTGCGTTTACATCTTCAACTGTTACTTCTTTGTCAAGTTCAACAACTAAGTCAACAAGAGAAACGTTAGCAGTTGGAACACGTACAGCGCCACCGTTTAATTTACCTTTAAGTTCTGGTAATACTAATGCTACAGCTTTAGCAGCACCAGTAGATGTTGGGATCATGTTTTCAGCTGCTGCACGAGCACGACGTAAATCTTTGTGTGGTAAGTCTAAGATTTGTTGGTCGTTAGTGTAAGAGTGAATTGTTGTCATCATTCCGCGTTTTACGCCGAATTTTTCGTTTAATACTTTAGCGAATGGAGCTAGACAGTTTGTAGTACAAGAAGCGTTAGATACTACATTGTGGTTAGCTGCATCGTATTGTTCGTGGTTAACACCCATAACTACAGTGATATCTTCGTCAGAAGCTGGAGCTGAGATGATAACTTTCTTAACTGATCCACCTAAGTGTTTCTCAGCGTCTGATTTTTTAGTGAAACGGCCAGTAGATTCTACTACTACTTCTACTCCGTAGTCGCTCCATGGTAATTGAGCTGGGTCACGCTCAGCGATAACTTTAATTTCTTTACCGTTAACAACGATGCTGTTTTCGTTAGCAGATACTTCTGCATTTAAAGTTCCGTGAACTGTGTCATATTTTAAAAGGTGAGCTAATGTTTTAGCATCTGTTAAGTCGTTGATTGCTACTACTTCTACCTCAGAGTTGTTAAGAGCTGCGCGGAATACGTTACGTCCGATACGTCCAAATCCATTAATACCAATTTTAGTCATTTGAATTTCCTCCTTGGGGGATTATATTAAAGGGTAATACCCTTTGTTAATTGTTTTGCTGCACCTTCATCTGTAATTAGAATTGAAGTGTGCCCTTGCTTTATTACAGCCTGTATTGCCTTTGCCTTTGAAGAACCTCCAGCGACTGCAACAACGTGAGATACATTTTGTAAATCTTCAAGTTGCATACCAACTGTTCTTACTTTATGAACAACATTTCCTTGTTCATTAAAGTAGTAACCGAAAGCTTCGCCAACTGCTTCGTTTGCTTGAATCTTTAACCAATCTGCTTCCGAAGTACTTCTGCGACGTGCCATTGTTAACGCATCACCGATTCCATGAATGACGATATTGGAAGATCGAATCAACTCAAGAACTTCTTTCACGGAGGGCTCTGTCACAATAGACGCATATGCTTCGCTACTAACATGGTCTGGAACATACAATAAGCGATAATTACTCATCGTATTTTGCGCCATCTTGGCACAAATGGTATTGGCTTCTAATTCAACACCTTCTCCAATTCCACCACGTGCTGGGACAAATAGCATATGTAAATCTTTGCAATCAAGTTGCATCATGTCCGCAGCAGCAGCTAGCGTAGTTCCTCCAGCCACAGCAACGATATTATTCGCTGTCAGACGGTCTTTTATACAAGTCACACAAGCACGGCCCATCTCCAGTTTGACCCACGGCGACTCATCACTATCACCAGGGACAACGAAAACTTCATCCAAGTCTAATGTTTCCTTAAGTTGCTTTTCTAAAACCTTTAACCCGGAAATTTCTTTCATAAAGTCTTCCAAAGCAAGAACTAAAGCTGTTCCTTCTTCTGTCAAAGTCATTCCAGAAGAAGCGACGTGAACTAAGTTTTGTTCTTTCAAAACTTGAACTTCACTTCGCAATACTCGTTCTGTCATACCGAGACTTGCTGATAAGTTTCTTCTTCCAATCGGCTGCATGAGCCTAATGTATTGAAGAATTTGCATTCTCGTTTGCATAACAGGTAGCAGATCAGGTAATAATTTTTTTGTGTTCTGAATCCATGAGCGCATATCTTTTCTCCTCACTACATTGGTTCATTTTTCCCTTGTGGTCACTTTACGTCCCGTAGTGACATTTTGTGTCCCACATAGGTTAAAAAAATAATCCCTGCTACGTGTATTATTGTAACAGGAGATAGAAACTTATTCAACTCTTAACTGCATTCTTTATATAGTTTATTATGACACCTTTGTGAATGTTACCATATTCTACTTGTTTTCCGCCTATTTCTACAACCGGAATCATTAAATGATATTTTTCTAAAAGGTCATTATCTTCATATATATCTATTTCCTCGATTTGAAAAGAATATTCACATTGTACTTCTTGTAAAACTTGTTTCGCCTGCACGCAAAGACCACAATCTACTTTTGTATATAGTACAACTTTCATCTTCTTCACCTATCCGATCGTTTTTCTTAATGATGAAGCTGGGATATGCATTTGTTCTCTATACTTCGCCACTGTTCTTCGAGAAATAACAATTTCATGCTCTTCTTCTAATAATTTTGAAATCTTTTGATCTGAGAGTGGCTTTTTCTTGTTCTCTGCTTCCACAAGCGTTTGAATAAACTGTTTCACTCGCTTCGTTGAAACTGCCTCATCCTCTGTCGTCGAAACTGCATTACTAAAGAACGATTTCATCTCAAATAAACCGTGTGGTGTTTGCACATACTTATTTCTTGTTGCACGACTAATCGTAGACTCATGCACACTTAGCTCTTCCGCCACCTCTTTTAAAGCGAGTGGCTTCAAATACGCTGGACCTTCCAAAAAGAAATCACGTTGTTTTTCCATAATAATCGTCATCACTTGCAGAAGTGTTTGTTTTCTCTGTTTCAAACTGCGCATAATCCATTGCACATGCTGATACTTTTCTGAAACGTAAGATGCTACTTCACTTTCACTATTATTAAGAAGTGCACTGTACTCAGAGTGAATTTCAATTCTCGGCATATTTCTCTCATTCATCTGTAAAACGAGGCGATCGCCTTCTTTTTTCACTGCCATGTCAGGCACAATATACAGTGGTTTATCCGAAGAATACGCAAGGCCTGGTTTCGGCTGCAATGATGTAATACAGTTCACCGCCGATTGTAATTCTTCATTACTACACTTCAGCACATGAACGAGCTTTCGCCAATCCTTCTTCACGAAATAAGCAAAGTGCTCCTCTACAATATCTTCCGCTAATCCATCCCTTCTTTGTAAGCGCTTCAATTGTAAAATTAGACATTCCTGAATATTACGTGCTCCTACCCCTGCCGGCTCAAGTGATTGGACAATCTCTACAGAGCGATCGACTACATGAAGCGGTGCAGAAAGGAGATCTGCTAACTCTTCATTCGTTTCTTGTAAATACCCATTTCCATCCATGTTCATAATAATGAAAGAAGCTACTTTTCGCTCTTCTTCTTCTATTTTATAATACTGTATTTGATTTAATAAATGTTGCTGAATCGTCATGGAATCCACACTGTAGATTTCCATCTGATTCTCGACTTGTTTGCTGGTACTTTTACTTTTGTTAGAGCTCTTCTTCTTCTCCCTCTCAAAACCACCTAACTCAATAAGGGGATTCTCTAACGATTGCTCATACAAAAACTCCGATAATTCTTGTACATTATACTGAAGCATTGTAATCGCTTGCCTTAACTCTTGTGTCATTGCCAAACGTAAGCTTTGTTCTTGTAAAAGACTTGCCTTCAAACTAATCTCCCCCTTGTTTCTATTGTACAATAAGTTTGGTAAAAGGAGAATCCTATCGCAGACACCCATTCCAAAATATTATTAATTTATATGTATTAATGAGATTTACAACTTACAACCGAAATTTGAATAATATTGAAAGAAAATAATAGTGCGCAAAAATTAGAACCACATACTAATAGTAAATCTTATCACTAGATATAACAATAGGGAAATAAAAAAGAAGATAGAATAAAACTCTATCTTCTCGTGTATAAAACAATAAAATTTCATAGAAAACAACAAATCTTTAACTATAAATATTGAAAGAACTAAATTTATAACGTAAAATTTTCCATTATATACAACAATTAGAACGGGAGATGAATCATGCAAAAAACACTTCGAAGTATACCTTCATTAGGAGTTAACCTGGCATCATGTATCATTCTGCTAATCATGTGTTGGAGTATCTTTCAACAACAAGATTTGGCATTTAGTCCTTTTATCATCTTTTGGATATGTACTTTCATCATTTTCATATATGCCCTCGTTTTCTTAACAAGAAATATAAGCACAAAAAAATACGTCTATACGATAAGCATCGTTTATCTACTGATATCTATCATAATTATTAAATTAGTCCCTTCGTCTCCAATTTCTGATTTTCAGTACATGTTGGATGGAGCTAAAGAATTAGCCGCTGGCAACATGAAAGCCATTAAGGATAATCAGTACTTCTTTTGGAATACTACTCAGTTGGGCTTTACAATTTACGAGGCACTTGTTCTTACATTAACCTCACATAGTTACTTTGCCTTACAGTTCTTGAATATTGTGTATACATTGCTAACAGGTTTAGCTATTTTTTACATAGCTAAACACCGATTAAACAATGAAACCTTCGGGCGATTTGGTTTCATTTTATACGTAACATCTATTAACTTATTTTTACTAGTCCCTGTGCTCACAAATCAGCATCTTTCTATGATGTTGTTTTCTTGGGGAACGTATCACCTATTAGCACGCGATGAAAATAAAAATTACATAAATATGGTTTTTGGTGGTCTGCTATTCGCTTTAGGAAATATTATTTATCCTATTGGGATCCTATTTTTAATAGCTGCCGGGCTTTTCCTTTTATTCTTTCACAGCAATATTTTAAAAAGGAATTTCATTTCTTCTATAACATTTATTTCTACATACTTAGTTATCTTATATACTTTAGCCTATATTCCTGTAATGCTTAATATTTCACATAACCCAATAACCAATGCGGATTCTGGCTGGAAATTTGTTATAGGCTTGAATAAAGAATCTAACGGCCAATATTCCTTAGAGGACTTCGCTAAATTAAGACAAAGTATTGTCGATTTTGATATAGAGGAACATAATCGAATTCAAAAACAATTAATTAAAGAAAGAACCGAAAATTTAACCGACCTTATCCCTCTTATGAACAAAAAAAATATTATTATGTGGGGTAGTCCAACAGATTCTTATGCATATATCCCTATAAATGATATCGCCAGAAATACTATCAACGATGTTTCATTTATAAAACTAGACTTTATACACTATGTATCGATTATGTTGCTGAGCATGGGTTCTGTCTTTATTTTTCTTTTCAGTTCTCCATTTAAAAATTTAAACATGAAGTATTTTCAAATTCTGATTATCGGTGCTTTTCTCATTTACTTAGTGACTGAAGTTCAAATTCGTTATCGCTATTTCTTCTTCCCGATCTTCATTATACTTGCAGCCTTTACTTTGCAATATATAATGAATTTATCATTATTTAAAATGAATAAAGCGCAAGCTGGTTCAACGGCATACACTGATTCATAACCCTTACCAATCTGGTATTTACGGGACAAACAATACAATTATGAATAAAAAAATCCCTAACTCACAACGATGTAAGTTAGGGATTTTTAACGCGCCCAGAGGGATTCGAACCCCCGGCAGACGTGGTACCGGAAACCACCGCTCTATCCGACTGAGCTATGGGCGCATGATTATAAAATATACTTCATTTTCTCTTCATAATAATAGCAATAAAAACCATTTAAATCAATAAAAACTCTTTGATAGCACATTGTACGTACGCTTTTTCCTGCATAAAAACGCCCCCTAATTTCTACATTTAGGAGGCAATTCTTAACCATCTTATTTATCTAATTTCTTTTTAATCCCTTTTGGAATTTCATTTGGCTGTACTTCTTGGTATGTTTCAATATATTTACCTTTTGTTTTAACCTTTACATATGCCCCTTCTCTAAGTCCACGCGGCGCATAAAACTTAACATCTCTTTCTTCACCCGAAGCGGATTAACCAGTAAATTTATAGTCTCCAGCTACCTCTCCAACTGTGGATAATCGGCCGGATTCTTTCGCTTTTACATATACAAAGTCTTCTTTCACAAGCGGATTATATGTATCAGTCACCTCATTATGAGAAAAGCTTGCCACACCAATAACTAATATAAAAACTCCAATTAAACCCATTTCACTCTCCTTAACATATCCTTTTAACTTGCTTTACGCTCTTTATTCTAGGAGAAAAAGTTTTTTCCACTATCGCTTACCCTTACATATTCATTATAAAATTGTAATCCACACGTGTAATACACCTAAATTTTCCAATCATAAATTCACCTCAACTCACAAATTATAATCTTTGAATTGATATTCCAAAGGGGGCTTCATTCAATGACTGTAATTACAAAACTAAAGCAAACTGTTTCTGGATTAAAAAGTGCACAAGCTAGCTTAGAGGGATTCGCTCTTGATACGGATAACCAACAAGCAAAGCAACTTTTCCAAACAGCTGCAGAGCAAACGCAAACTATTATTGATTCTTTAAACCCACGCGTTGAAGAAGTCCAACAAGAAGAACCACAATATTCACAGCAATAACCGAAAGTACCATTTTATCTAATGGTACACAATGTGAGAAAAAGGGTGATATGCAATCATCCTTTTTCTCACATTACATAATGCAGATAGAAATGGAATGATTATAATGCGAAAACTCGGAATCATAACCGCGTTATTTATGCTGCTATTCGGTTCACTTACCGGATGTGATAATAGCCCGTTAGATAAAAAGGTAAAGAAAGAAGAAGCGAAGCGAGCAGATGAGAAAAAAGGTCCTAAATTAACAAAAATGAGTACAGAATCCTTTAATCAATCTATATCGCAAGACGCTAAGAAAAGAGCTCTTGCTATGGAGGGAATTATAGAAGCTACCGCAGTTAATACAAATTTAGATCTTTACATAGCCATCAAACCTGAACATCACGAAAGATTTGGTTTAAAACCTTTACGAAGTAAATTAAAAAAGAAACTAAGTGATGAAAATCCTACTTTTGATATTCATGTAAGTACAGACAAAAAGATCTTTATGCTCATAGAAGAACTTGAAAACAAAATTAAGAAAAAGAAAGTAAGTAACGACGGCATCAAAAAACAATTGAAGCTCATTCAATCAGAAATGGGATCTAATATTTAAGCTTTCTAATAGAGAAGGAAGGATTCAAATGTCTAGTAAAGATAAAAACTTAACACCTGTACAACAAGAATATAAAAAATTCGAACAACAGCGCGAACCGAAGCGCCCCGTTTTAAAAAATTGTATAAAAGCTTTTTTCGTCGGCGGATTCATTTGTCTAATAGGCCAACTGATTTCTACCTTTTATATTACGTATTTTGATTTCACTGAGCGCTCTGCCGGGAACCCTACCGTTGCAACTCTTATTTTTATCTCCATGCTACTTACGGGATTTGGCGTCTACGATCGCCTTGGACAATTTGCTGGTGCTGGTACCGCAGTTCCCGTCACTGGATTTGGTAATTCTGTTATTGCCGCATGTATTGAACACCGTACAGAAGGATTCGTTCTCGGCGTTGGTGGTAACATGTTTAAACTAGCAGGATCAGTCATCTTATTTGGCGTATTTTCCGCTTTCGTCATCGCACTTATTAAAACGATTCTCGTTCAATGGGGAGGGTTATAAATGTTACAAGGACACCGAACATGGGTATTCGAAAACAAACCAGTTATTATTTCAACAGGTGTAATCGGTGGCCCCTTTGAGGCAAAGGGAAAAATCCCTGAAGACTTCGATACCCTCCATGGAGATTTATGGCTCGGACAAGATTCCTACGAAAAAGCACATAAAATTTTGTTTGAAGAAGCTTGTAGCCGTGCTACAGAAAAAGCGAGACTTAGGAAAGATGATATTCAATTCGTTCTCGCTGGAGATTTAATTAACCAAATTACGCCTACTAGCTTTGCATGCCGCACACTTGGCACACCTTATCTCGGATTATTTGGCGCTTGCTCTACTTCTATGGAAGGTTTAGCGCTCGGTGCAAGTATCGTAAATGCAAAAGGCGCAAAATATTTATTAACTGGAGCTTCAAGCCATAACGCTGCCGTGGAAAAACAATTTCGTTATCCAACTGAATATGGTGGTCAAAAACCTCCTACGGCCCAGTGGACAGTAACTGGTGCGGGCGCAGCTATTTTAAGCGATACAGGACATGGCCCAAGAGTAACTTCCGCCACAATTGGGCGCATTGTTGATATGGGATTAACTGATCCATTTAATATGGGAGGTGCAATGGCCCCTGCTGCTGTCGATACAATTGAAGCTCATTTAAGAGAAAGAAATCTTGATGCATCTCACTATGATTTAATCGTAACAGGCGACCTCGGACATGTTGGACGCGAAATTGCTTATGACTTACTACATAAACATGGGACAAAAGTAACGAGTGAACAATTTCAAGACTGCGGACTACTCATTTATAGAGAAGGTCAACCTGTAATAGCCGGCGGAAGTGGTCCAGGCTGTTCAGCGACAGTCGTATACGGTCACTTATTAAACCGAATGAAAAGAGGAGAATTCAAAAAAATACTTGTCGTTGCGACAGGCGCTTTACTATCTCCACTTACATTCCAACAAGAAGAAACGATTCCGTGTATCGCCCACGCCGTTTCGATTGAATTTGGAGGTGCAACGCAATGATTTTCTTCTGGGCTTTTGTAATCGGTGGACTTATATGTGTAATTGGACAACTTATGTTTGATGTCGGCAAACTAACACCAGCTCATACAATGGCAACACTCGTTGTTGCTGGAGCTATATTAGACGGATTCAATTTGTATGAACCACTAATCGATTTCGCCGGAGCTGGGGCAACTGTACCTATTACAAGTTTCGGAAACGCCCTCGTTCACGGCGCGATGGAAGAAGCTGCAAAACATGGAATCGTCGGCGTAATTACTGGTATGTTTAAAGTAACGAGCGCAGGTGTATCCGCAGCGATTATTTTCGGCTTCATTGGAGCATTACTATTTAAACCGAAAGGATAAGAGGTGTTTGCATGACTGTTATCGCTAGCGTAAAAACTTGTCTTGCTAGTTTAAGGGGTGCTCAAGCAAGTTTAAGTTCCCTTTCATTAAATTCACAGGATGAAGAATCAAAACGCGTATTTCATGAATGTATGTTAGAAATGGACAGCGTCATCGCTGATGTTAAGGATAGAGTTTCAATATTAGAACGTGAAGAACCTCAATATAAAGGGTTTTAAGCAGACTGGAGGAAATCGCTATGTCTCACCTACCTGAATGGACACTTGTCATTCTCCGTTCTGTTTTTATATTAATCATGTTATTCGCTATTACAAAATGGTTAGGGAAAAGACAAATCTCCCAACTTTCCTTTTTTGAATACATAGCTGGAATGACGATTGGTGACATCGCTGCCCAAGTATCTACAGGGCTCGATCAAAAGTTTTTCCATGGCGTCTTTGCGATACTCATTTTTGCTGCGGTACCCTTTTTCACAGGAATCCTCTCTTTAAAGAACAAAACAGCTCGAGATTTTTTTGAAGGGAAGTCTACCGTATTAATAAAAGATGGAAAAATACTTGAAGATAACTTAAAGAAAGAAAAATATACAAGTGACGAATTACTTGAACTACTCCGAGGAAAAAATGCATTCAGCGTAGCGGATGTTGAATTTGCTGTACTAGAACCGAGCGGTGAATTAAATGTATTATTAAAGAAAGATCGCCAACCACTTACAGCAAAAGACGTAGGTTTAAAAGTACCAAACGAGAAGGAACCACAAACTGTTATTATGGATGGAAATGTACTAGATGAACCTCTGTCATCAAGCGGGCATAACCGCGCTTGGCTACATTCAGAATTAGAAAAGCTCGGCGTTGTCATTGAAAATGTTTTTCTCGGTCAAGTTGACTCGTACGGGCAACTTACTATCGACATTTATAATGACAAACTCCAAATGCCTTCTCCTCAAAACAAACCTTTATTATTGGCATCTTTAAAAAAATGTCATGCTGATCTTGAGCTATTTTCTTTAGAAACAAAATCGAAATCAGCAAGCGAAATGTATAGTAAAAACGCGAAACAAATCGAAAAGATTTTAAATAGAGTAACCTATCTTTTAAAAGAATAAATATCGAAAGAACGCTTCAATCAAAAGGCGTTCTTTTCTTTTTTTCTACAGTTTTCATGACGTTTAAATTTATGTAATTCGGTTATGATGTTGAAGATACATAAGCAGGGAATTTCAAAAACATAGCGAATATTTCATGGTACAACTACATATTTTTTTGATTTAAAGTGGTTTCGTTTGACCTTTATTGACCATAATTGTATTATAAGACTAAGAAAGCTTTAGAAGGAGGAAATAACAGATGAATTTAATTCCTACAGTAATTGAACAAACAAATCGTGGAGAACGCGCTTACGATATTTACTCTCGACTATTAAAAGACCGCATCATTATGCTTGGTAGTGCAATTGATGACAACGTAGCTAACTCAATTGTTTCCCAGCTTTTATTCTTGGAATCTCAAGATCCAGAAAAAGATATTCACATCTACATCAATAGCCCTGGTGGTTCTATCACAGCAGGTATGGCAATTTACGATACAATGCAGTTTATTAAACCACAAGTATCAACAATCTGTATCGGTATGGCTGCATCTATGGGTGCATTCTTACTTGCAGCAGGTGAAAAAGGAAAACGTTTCGCTCTTCCTAACAGTGAAGTAATGATTCACCAACCACTTGGCGGAGCACAAGGTCAAGCGACTGAAATCGAAATCGCTGCAAAACGTATCCTATTCTTACGTGAAAAATTAAACCAAATTCTTGCTGACCGCACAGGTCAACCACTTGAAGTACTACAACGCGACACAGACCGCGACAACTTCATGACAGCAGAAAGAGCTTTAGAATACGGCTTAATTGATAAGATCTTTACAAATCGTTAATAGATTTAAAGCGGAAGCGGCTCGTTCAGAATCGCAGGGCGATGGAGCCCCTGATTCCGAGAGGCGCTTTTTGCCTCGAATGAAGGGGCGAAGCGACCGGAGATTCTAGCCGCTGGAGCTGGATACACTTAAAAGCAGAAGCGCCCTATTACAGGGCGCTTTTTTATTATCATGCCCTCCGTCTGTATACCCATCCTGGTATTCCCCTAAATATATCAACGATTTTTCAATTATATCGAACAAAACTCAAATTATATCAACGATTTTTTTAATATATCAACGGTTCGACACAACATATCGATTTACCGACAATCTACGACAAGGACAAACCAGCTACATACCCCCTATCCCGCAAACTCCCCTTAAGTAAACAGCAAAAACAAAAAAGCTATCGCACATGCGCGATAGCCATTTTATTGTACATATGCAGCTAATGCTTCTAAAGCCTCTTCTGCATCTGAACCTTCTGTTGTAATTGTTATCATGCTACCAGTTCCGATTGCTAAGCTCATAATCCCCATTATGCTCTTTGCATTTACTGTCTTTCCATCTTTCTCGATAAAGATATCTGCATGAAAGCGATTTGCCTCTTGTACAAACAACGCAGCCGGACGTGCTTGCAAGCCGTTTTTTAATGAAACTTTAACCTGTTTTTGAACCACAGCTCCATTTCCCCTTTAACCTCTTATTTTTTTGCTATCGTTTCCCCCGCGCGTAATTTCTCTGCAATATCATCGATTTTACGCAAACGATGATTAATACCCGATTTACTAATTTTCCCCCCGGATACCATCTCACCTAACTCTTTCAATGTTACATCTTGATAATCTCTTCGTAGTTGCGCAATTTCTCTTAGTTTATCTGGCAAAATATCTAGACCAACTGACTCATCAATATAGCGGATATTTTCAATCTGCCTTAGCGCTGCACCAATTGTTTTATTTAAATTAGCTGTTTCGCAGTTCACTAGTCGATTCACTGAATTACGCATATCACGAACAATTCGAATATCTTCAAATCTTAAAAGTGCGTTATGAGCACCTATAATATTTAAAAATTCCGTAATTTTTTCTGCTTCTTTCAAATACGTAATGTACCCTTTTCTTCTTTCCAACGTCTTACTATTTAAATCAAATCCGTTCATCAGTTCACATATAGCATCATTATGTTCCTTATATAACGAAAAGATCTCTAAATGATAAGATGATGTTTCTGGGTTATTTACTGAACCACCTGCTAAAAATGCACCTCGTAAATACGATCGTTTACAACATTTCTTCTCAATTAATTCTTGTGATATATTTCGAATAAATGAAAAGTCGTCCCGGACAATATGGAGATCTGCTAATATTTCACGAGACTTCTCAACAAGCCGCACAATATATACATTATTTTTCTTCAATCGCATTTTTTTACGAACAAGTAATTCTACCGTTACGTCATATCCTTTTTTCAAAAGCGTATAAATCCTTCTTGCAATTGCCGCATTTTCCGTTTGAATATCGATAGATAGACGACGATTTGAAAAAGAAAGCGACCCGTTCATTCGAAGTAATGCTGATAATTCTACTTTCTCACAGCATTCCTTCACCTCAAGATTCGTCAACTCTTTCTTTGTTTCCGATGCAAATGACACAGTCAACACCTCCTTATACGATTATTATGGAACAAAAATCTTGTCCTATATGAATGAGGAGCGTTACCTCAAAACGAGGTAACGCACATTTATAACAGTGAATATAAAATAGAAGCTAACTTTAACGTATCATGCCTTACAACACGCTCATCATACTTCGCTAATCTATCTTGAATGACATCAATATTATTTTCAGTAAAACGCTCTTCATCCACTACAACTGGTGTCGACATTTCTTCCTCGTATAACTTGCGTAATTCACAAGGAATATCACGATTATTTACAATTGCAGTATCGATAAATGGTTGCCCTAAATGATCATGTAACGCCTGCACATGATCAAACGCAGTATACCCCATCGTTTCACCCGCTTGTGTCATAACATTACATACATATACCTTCTTTGCTTTTGCAGCAAGAACAGCGTCCCCAATTTTATTAACAACTAAATTCGGCAATATACTCGTATACAAACTTCCTGGACCGAAAACAAGTAAATCAGCTCGTTTAATCTCAGCTAACGTTTCATGTAACGGCTCTACATCTTCTGGAGTTAAAAAGACACGGTTAATCTTCTTTCCGAAATACGGAATCTTTGATTCACCTGTTACAATTTCTCCATCCTCTAGTTCCGCATGCAGTACTGCACTTTGATTCGCTGCTGGTAATACACGTCCTCTGACATTTAATACTTTACTCGTTTCTGTAATTGCATGGAAAAAGTCTCCTGTAATCGAGGTCATACCTGCCAATAACAGATTTCCTAACGCATGACCTTTCAGTCCGTCTCCCGTTGTGAAACGATGCTGAAATAAAGCTTCCACCAGAGGCTCTACATCCGACAGTGCAACAAGTACGTTACGAATGTCACCTGGGGGTGGAATTTCTAGCTCATCACGTAATCTACCTGAACTGCCACCATCATCAGCGATTGTAACAACTGCTGTAATATCAACAGGATATTGCTTTAATCCTCTTAATAAAACAGAGAGTCCAGTTCCTCCTCCCATGATGACAATTTTAGGTTTTCTCTCTTTTTTCATCCCCTAATGGCCCTTTCTCTTCTCCACATCACGATGAGATACATGAACGCTATACTCTGGTTTCAAATGTTTCCCAAGGTACTCTGTAAGCGTAACAGAACGATGCTGTCCACCTGTACATCCAATTGCAATTACAAGTTGACTTTTGCCTTCTCTTTTATAATGAGGCAGCATGAAAGTAATGAGATCTATCAGTTTCTCTAAAAACTTATGTGTCTCATTAAATTTCAGTACATACGACGAAACTTCTTCATCTAGTCCTGTTAATGGCTTCATATGTGGAATGTAATATGGATTTGGTAAAAAACGAACATCAAATACTAAATCTGCATCAATTGGAATACCGTACTTAAATCCAAAGGACATAACATTTACACGAAATGCTTGCTCAGTTTCAGTAGAAAACAAATGAACAATTTTTTCACGTAATTCTTTCGGTTTTAAATCCGATGTATCAAGCACAATATTCGCTCGTGCCTTCATATCTGTTAATAAACTACGCTCCGCTTCGATTCCCTTTAACGGCAAACCAGTCGGCGCAAGCGGATGCGAACGTCTCGTTTCTTTATAACGAGTTACAAGCGTACTATCTTTCGCATCTAAAAATAAAATATGAGGAATAATCCATGTACGTTCTGATAAATCATCAAGCGCTCCCCATAAATGTTCGAAAAACTCTCGGCCACGTAAATCAACGCCAAGCGCTACTTTATTCATTTTCCCTTTTGAATCCGACATAAGCTCAATAAACTTCGGCAATAACATCGGCGGTAAATTATCTACACAAAAATATCCTAAATCTTCAAAACTTTGTAAAGCTACTGTTTTTCCGGCTCCAGACATTCCTGTAATAATCACCATTTTTATATCATTATTCTCTGTCATCGTATCCTCTCCTTGGCAATTTAACTCGGATCTAATCGATATGAAAGCAGCTCAAAATCTGGGGTATATACAAATGTACCGTAGATTATACCATTCCCTTTAATTAAATAATCAATAATGTGATAATCTCCTGGCGCCATTGCTAAATCATCAATCTTATCAAATGTATGCCAACCAATGATGCCTTCTTCGCTCTCTAGTTTGTTTTCTCCTGCAAAATCTGTCGCTAAAAAGGAGAACATCATCCATTCAGAAACAACTTTATCACCTTCTTGGATGACAAAGGTGAAGACCCCTTTTAACGCTGGGTTCTTTAAATAAATACCTGTTTCTTCACGATACTCGCGAACAACGGAATCTCTTACTGTCTCACCACGCTCCATCTTCCCGCCTGGTGCAACCCACCAATTTCGGCGAGGTTTTTGGAGTAAGAGTACTTCATTATCTCTAATTAACACACAGTTTGTCACTCTTTGCATGTTTCTTCACCTCAGCTACTTGCAGCAAAATTTATCACTGCATACTCATTTCATTATACTATCAAAAACAGTTTGCTACAACGAAGGAGCCAGTCCTCTTTCGCTAAACACATAGTCCTCAACAATTGTAAAAAAGCTTTCTATAACAAGCAATCTAAATGCTTGCAATTACAATGAATCACACATAAAAATCCCCTTAACGATTTTTATCGCTAAGGGGATTACATTCTTTATTTCTTACCGAAATAAGTAACAATCGTAAATCCTAAAATGAAGGTAATGATCGAACTTACAATTGAAAATCCGCCAGTTGGAATACCAGGGAAAACAATTACAATCGAACCGATAACAAGTCCAATAATTACTGCAAATGTCATATTTTTATAACGATCTAATAAAAAGCTAATTCCTTTACTACTTACAACAAATCCGACCATAACACCAGCACCAATAACCATAATTAATGGTAAATTAAGTGTAGTTAAAGCGTTAATTGCCGTTGGATAAACACCAATAATTAATAAAATAAACGATCCGCTAATTCCAGGAAGGAGCATAGCCATACTAGCCATCCATCCTGCGAAAAATAAACCGATTGCATTTAAAATTGTTAACGTCGTAATTGGATCTGCTGCCTTATCTGGCTTAAAGAACGCTGTTATCGCAACAAGAATAGCTGCAATTATTAATAAAGCGATGTGCTTACCTTTAAACGTCGCCTTTGCATCAGCTTCTCTCATTAACATCGGTAATATACTAATAATTAAACCGAGGAAGAAAAATTGAGTCGGTTCATAATGATTTGCAAGTAAATATTTAATAACGTGACTTAACGTTAAAAACGCTGCCGCCACACCAGCTGCAAGGGGAATTAAAAATCCTAAATGTTTTTTCCATTCACGACTAAAGAACCCGCTAATTGCCGCAAGCAATTGTTCATAAATCCCTAACACTACAGCGATTGTACCGCCGCTCACACCAGGAATTAAATCACTAACTCCCATACAAAATCCACGATATATATTACGCCATTCCATACTGAATAAATTCCTCATTTCTTATAGTGATTTTTTCCGTAAAGTCCAGTATATCAATAAGAAAGCTTATAATCCTAATTGTTTTTGACAAAACTTTGACATTTTTACATAAAAAAAGAAAGCTCCTATCGGTAGCTTTCTTCTCAAAAGGAGTATTACCCCTTATTTTTCTGTTACAGTTTTTAATTCCTCTAATAATTCTTCTACGTAATGTTGTGCACTTTGTGCAGCAATACTACCGTCACCTGTTGCCGTTACAATTTGACGAAGCATTTTTTCACGAACATCACCTGCTGCGAAAATACCAGGAACTTTCGTTTCCATACGCTCGTTCGTTTCAAGGTAACCATTTTCATTTGTAATACCTAGTTCAACAAATGGTTTTGATAAAGGTAACATACCGATGTATACGAAAACGCCATCAGTTTTTACTTCTTTCTCTTCTCCACTATTTACGTCTACAAGTGTTACACTTCCTACTTTACCATTTGCATCATTAATTTCTTTTATAGTGTGATTCCAAATGAAATCCACTTTCTCGTTTTGGAATGCACGATCTTGTAAAATTTTCTGTGCACGAAGAGTGTCACGACGGTGAACGATTGTTACTTTTGATGCGAAGCGCGTTAAGAACACACCCTCTTCAACAGCTGAATCTCCGCCTCCAATAACAACAAGTTCTTTTCCTTTAAAGAATGCCCCATCACATACTGCACAATATGATACACCGCGGCCGCCAAGCTCTGTTTCACCTGGCACACCAATTTTTTTATATTCTGCACCGCTTGCAACGATAATTGCACGTGCTTTATATTCTTTTTTACCAGCAATAATTGTTTTATATTCTTTACCATCGATGACTGCTTTCACATCACCATATGCATATTCAGCACCAAATTTCTTCGCATGCTCGAACATTTTATTTGATAAGTCTGGTCCTAAAATAGACTCATAACCTGGATAATTTTCTACATCTTCTGTGTTTGCCATTTGGCCACCTGGAATACCACGCTCAAGCATTAATGTGCTTAAATTCGCACGAGATGTATATACTGCAGCTGTCATACCAGCTGGTCCTGCACCAATAATAATGACATCATAAATTTTTTCTTCTGACACACCATTCACTCCTATCCATTCCTACACAATTAAGTTACCCTCATTATACTGTTAGCATCATTTTTTTCCCAATGATTTGCTTATACTATGTGTGCGTACGCTTAACAGCTTGCACATATTTTCGAACAGTCGCTACAGATACATTATATACATCTCCAAGCTCCGACTGTGTCATTTTATTTCCTTGTTCGCCGCGCACAATATATTCAATTGCCGCCGACCAACCGTACACGTTTGTAAAAACAGACCCGGATGTATATAAACGTATGAACGTACAAAACCAAAAGTGTAAACACTCTTCGATTAGTTCATCGTCCTTTTTCGTATAATTATATAATGCGTCCGCGATTCGCGCGCATTGTTCAAATTGCTGTAAATCAGCAGGAATACCTTTATGACTATTAAGTAAAAAGAAATACTTTGCAAGTTGCGATACAATTGGAACACCATTTTTCACTTGTGTTACATCAAAAAAGAAGCCGACCTTCTCTGGTGTTGACAATTCATTCATTAAATATAAAGCTAGCATTTGCTCCTCTAGCGTCGCACTTTGCTGAAATGACTTTTGTAATTCTTCAAACAACACGTTTTGCCCTTCATCCGCTAAATTTAGTGCGTTCCACGGCTCTTTTCCTTTTTTATCAGGGTGCAATTCTACTACATGTTGCCACATTTTTTCAGCTACTTGCTGATTTTTCACCATATACGCAGAATACGCAAACCAATAATAAAAACTTACGTCTCCCTCATATCCTTGACGCTTTAATACTTTGAACCACTTATATGCATGCTCGAAATAACCAATTGTTGCAAGGGTCGTTCCAAGTTTCAAACGATGTTCAAATGAAATCGGATATACTGAAACTAGCTGTCCCGCTAATGCTTCTACTTGTTTATGTTCCCCAATTGAATATAGAAAAATAAGCGTATTACAAAGCGCATGTATATTACCAGG
Organism: Bacillus cereus group sp. N24; assembly: GCF_016483345.1. Classification (NCBI taxonomy): domain Bacteria; kingdom Bacillati; phylum Bacillota; class Bacilli; order Caryophanales; family Bacillaceae; genus Bacillus; species Bacillus cereus group sp. N24. The sequence goes on along the minus strand of NZ_JAEHCA010000011.1, from coordinate 53,693 downwards.
ATTTTTCTCTAAAATCATTTCCGTTAATTTCAACGCTTTGTCTACATTACCAGATTGAAAATGTGCGATGGCTAAATTATTATGACCCGACCAAAATTCCGGATAATCTTTCGTAACAATTTCTAATGTAGCAATTGCTTCTTCTAATTGTCCATTACGAATATAACGATTTGCCTCTTCTTGCATAACAATTAAATCATCTTCATCCTCAATCTCTTCCGCACCCATTGCTTCTTCTTCCATAATCTCAAGCAATTCTAATGTATCTTCTACAAATTCCTTCTCTTTCGCAACTTCTAAATATCGATCCGCATACTTCTTCGCTTGTTGAAATAAACCCATATATGCATAATTATTTGCAATAAAATAATAGCATTGTTCAAGTTCAGGGTTGGATCTAGCAAGCTTTAGAAATATCTGATTCGACTCTTGGTATTCACCAGCCTCAGATAACGCTATTGCTAATTGGCATAAAATAAACGGCTCCTTCTCGCTTTGTGCCGCTCTTCGAAAATATTTAATTGCATCTTGCAATTTTTGCCCTTTGTAAGCCCTCATCCCTTTTTTATAAAAGAAGTCCGCTAATTGGTTAAAAGAGATAACTTGTCCGTTCTCCTTATATATCCTTTGATTTTTCCCCATATATCCTCCAGTTTTTTGTTTTCTTCGCTCACACATTCTTCTATCTATAAGTATAAACGATTCCGTAAAAAACAAAACAGTATATTATACTCAATTATTTCCTTTTTATTCATAAAAAAAGAAAAGAAATGTTACATTTTTAGCATCAACCTTCTCGAGCCGCCATTTCCTCTTTCGTATAAATAATACGCATTGGATTTCCACCTACGAAAGCGCCGCTCGGTACATCTTTATGGACAAGTGTTCCAGCCGAAACAATGGCGCTATCTCCAATCCTTACCCCCGGTAAGATTGTCGTGTTCGCTCCAATCATCACTTCATTTCCTATGACAATCTCTCCAAGTCGATATTCACGAATCAAATATTCATGTGCTAAAAGCGTTGTATTGTATCCGATAATTGAATTGTCACCCACAGTGATTTTTTCGGGAAACATAATATCGGGCATAACCATAAGTGCAAATGATGTTTTTTCTCCTACTTTCATTCCTAAAAACGTACGATATAACCAATTCTTCACAGATAAAAATGGTGTGTAACGTGCAATTTGAATAATAATAAAGTTTTTCATTACCTTCCAAAAAGACACGGTTTTATACACATTCCATAATGAATTCTCTCCTGAAACAGGATAGCGCGTTGTCCGTCGCACTTAATCCTCTCCTCTACTTATGATCGGTTAATACCGGACAAAATCGGCAGTAAATCACTCATTTTATCTAGCATAAAGTCTGGTTTGTAAGATTCTAGATACGCTCTACCTTTCAACGTCCATGAAACCGCAGCTGTTTTCGTACCCGCATTTTGTCCGCCGACAATATCATGGTGATTATCCCCAACCATCACTGTTTCTCCTGGTTTCGCATTTAATAACTCGAGCGCTTTTTGAAGTGGTTCTGGATGTGGCTTCACATGTTCCACATCATCAATTGTCACGACAACATCAAAAAACTCATCAAGCTTTGACAACTTTAATCCCATCTCAACGGTTTGTCTCGCTTTCGTTGTAACAATACCAACTTTATAACCTTGTTTTTTCAACTCTTGAACTGTTTCGTATACAGTTTCATATTCTTCTACTAATTCATCATGATGCTCATGGTTAAATTGACGATAACATGTAATCATCTCTTCAACTTTATTTTCATCAATCTTGCTGAAAGTATCATGCAAAGATGGACCGATAAATGGCAGCACATCTTCACGCTTATATTGATCTGGATAATATGTATTTAAAGTGTGTAAAAAAGAAGAAATAATAAGTTCGTTTGTATTAATTAAAGTTCCATCTAAATCAAATAACACTGTATTTATTTGCATCGCCCTAGTCCTTTCGCTTTCCTGAATATGAAAGAAGCAGCATCTTATAATAAGATGCTACTTGTCTCTAATTTTCTGAATATCTTTTATCAGCTTGCCCCATTTTTCGTCTCACAATAATGAAAATAATAGAAATAACAACAAGTCCAATTGACATTACTTGTGCAATACGAAGTGGTCCTAGCATTAAACTATCTGTACGTAAGCCTTCTACGAAGAAGCGCCCTACTGAATACCAAATTAAATATGTAAAGAATAATTCCCCGCGTCGTAGATTCACTTTTCGTAGTGCGAGTAATAAAATGACACCTGCAAAATTCCATAATGATTCATATAAAAACGTCGGGTGATAATACACACCCTCGATATACATTTGATTAATAATGAAATCTGGTAAATGAAGACCTTCTAAAAACTGTCTCGTTACTTCATCACCATGCGCCTCTTGGTTCATAAAGTTTCCCCATCGGCCAATTGCTTGTCCTAATAAAATACTCGGCGCAGCAATATCCGCCAACTTCCAGAATGAAAGCCCGCGTCGTTTTGCAAAAAGAATACCTGTAATAACAGCCCCGATTAAACCACCATGAATCGCCAAGCCACCTTGACGAATATTAATAATTTGACTCGGATTTTGCGCGTAATATTCCCATTCAAAAATAACATAGTACATTCTCGCAAATAGAATAGCGATCGGTACTGCAATTAATACAAGGTCAACAAATGTATCTTTTGGAATACCTAGCCTTTCTCCCTCACGAGTTGCTAGCCAAAGACCTAATAGCACACCTGTACCGATAATAATCCCATACCAATAAACAGGAAACGGCCCAAGTTGGATGGCTACGCGGTCAAGCTGTGGTACAGAACCTAACAGCATATGTATGACCTCCCTCTCCAAAGTTTACTCCTGATTCCCTAACTCAATCGCACTCATTAATCGTTCAGAAAACTGTTGTGCCGCATTGACTCCCATACGTTTCAAACGGAAGTTCATCGCTGCTACTTCAATAATAACAGCCAAGTTTCGGCCAGGACGAACTGGAAGTGTAATCTTCGTAAGTTCTGTATCAATAATCTTCATCTTCTCTTCATCAAGACCTAAGCGATCATAATTTTTCTTTTGATCCCAAATTTCAAGATTAATAACAAGTGTAATACGCTTATAATTTCGCACTGCCCCTGCACCAAATAACGTCATAACGTTAATGATACCTAGACCACGAATTTCTAATAAATGCTCAATTAAATCTGGTGAGCTTCCTACTAATGTGTCTTCATCTTCTTGGCGAATTTCTACACTATCATCCGCAACAAGGCGATGGCCACGCTTCACAAGTTCAAGAGCTGTCTCACTTTTACCAACACCACTTTGACCTGTAATTAAAACACCAACACCGTAAATATCCACTAATACACCATGAACAGCAGTTGTTGGTGCTAACTTACCTTCTAAATAATTTGTTAAACGACTTGATAATCTCGTTGTCGTTTGAGAAGAACGTAATAAAGGCATGCCTGATTCACGTGATGCTTGTAATAACTCATCTGGTACATCTTGATTACGAGTTATAATAATACATGGCGTCTCCTCGGTACAAAGCGCTTTCATTCTCTCTTGTTTTTGCTCTGTCGTTAACGTATCAAAGAACGTAAGCTCCGTTTTTCCAAGAAGCTGCACGCGATCAGCTGGATAATATGTAAAGAATCCTGCCATTTCAATTCCAGGTCGTGATAAATCACTTGTATCAATCGGACGATGAATTCCTTCTTCACCACTTATTAACTCCAATTGAAATTGTTCAATTAAATCTTTTGTCCTTACTTTTGGCATATGTATAAACCTCCACTCCGCTGCGGGTTCAGTCTCGTTTGATGTAAAATTCCATTCTACCGGATATTGTACCATTTTTTTCTGGAAACAAGAAATACGGTTTCTCATAAATAGAAAAAAACATTTCATACGAATGATGAAATGTTTTTCTTTTTGTCATTTTCTCTTTTTTTCATATAACGGTTCAACAATTGCCTTTTCAATTATCATATTAAAAATAGAAATACAAATTGCCGCAATAATTGCTACGCCAAACCCTGTTATATTAAAAGCATCTCCTAATAATGAATCTGTTATTTTTAACGTAATCGCATTAATAACAATTAAGAAGAACCCGAACGTTACAACAGTAATTGGTAGCGTAATTAAAATTAAAAATGGTTTTACAAACACATTTAAAACCGCCAATATAATACTCGCAATAATTGCAGTTTGTATATTTGCTACGTAAAACGCGTCTGGTGCAATCCCTTTTAAAAGTCCCGATACAGCGATTAACACAACGCTATTTACAAGAAGTGATACAATCCATCTCATTTTCTTACACATCCTTTTGACATATATATTTCATCATACGCTAATAGACAATAAACGCAAGTATCATACAAACACTTATATCAACTTATTCTACCCTTCATGCTTGTATACCTACTAACATCTCCTAGTAAAATAAGAACCACACCATCTATGTTCATGAGTTTTTACAAAAGTCCAAGTGAAATCTTTATCTACAATATATATATCACCTTTATACATATCATCTGTTTCACGTAATATATCATCCATACTTAATAAACTCGCATCTTTTATTAGTAGTACATCATTACAGTGTTGATAGAAGATATAGCACTCCTTTTTCACTTCATTATGAAACGCGTTCTCCGCTTCTTTCCCCTCTAAACACTTCTTCTTCTCATAACTAAATATGTGCCAAAGATACCCACAGCCATACTTATCTCCATAAAGGAAAATGTCTTCTTTTTCTTCATCACTTAAATGATTTGCAAAATGGTCCTCCCAGCGTTTCCGAAAATATACACCCCATTTCTGAAACTCTCTTACCTTCACACTTTTCTTCTTTAACCCTTCTAAAAACTCCATCTTCTCCCCCTATAAAATAAAAACCGAGCTTCATTTCCACTCGGTTTTCATGAATAAACTTATTGCGATAATTCTACTTCTTTTATTTTCTCTTTCATTCTTGCTTTATCACGATTTAAAATCTCTTTTAAATACTTACCTGTATACGAGCGTTCTTCTTTTACTACTTGCTCTGGCGTTCCAGAAGCGACGATTTGTCCACCTTTGTCCCCGCCCTCTGGTCCAAGGTCAACGATATAATCAGCTGTTTTAATCACATCTAAATTATGTTCAATTACAAGTACCGTCTCACCACTCTCTACAAGACGTTGCAACACTTCTAGAAGACGTGCAATATCATGTGCATGTAAACCCGTCGTTGGTTCGTCTAAAATGTATAACGTACGCCCTGTAGAACGACGGTGTAATTCAGAGGCTAATTTCACGCGCTGTGCTTCACCACCTGATAACGTCGTTGCCGGCTGTCCTAATTTCATATAACCTAGCCCAACGTCTACAAGCGTTTGAAGTTTACGCTTAATTTTTGGGATATTAGCGAAGAACTCTACCCCATCTTCAATTGTCATTCCTAATACTTCAGAAATGTTCTTATCTTTATATTTCACTTCTAACGTTTCACGGTTGTAACGTTTACCATGACAAACTTCACACGGCACGTATACGTCTGGTAAGAAGTGCATTTCGATTTTAATAATTCCATCACCACGGCACGCTTCACAACGTCCGCCTTTCACATTAAAGCTAAAACGTCCTTTTTGATATCCGCGCACTTTCGCTTCATTCGTTTGAGCAAACACATCACGAATATCATCGAATACACCTGTATACGTCGCTGGGTTAGAACGTGGTGTACGACCGATTGGCGATTGATCAATATCAATTACTTTATCTAAATGCTCAAGACCTTTAATCTCTTTATGAGTACCTGGCTTCGCTTTCGCTTTATATAACTTTTGCGCTAACGATTTATATAGTACTTCATTAATCATCGTACTTTTACCTGATCCAGATACACCCGTTACCGCTACAAATGTACCAAGTGGGAATGACATCTTCGCATTCTTTAAGTTATTCTCTTTTGCACCGACAATCTCCACTTTACGTCCGTCACCTTTACGTCTTTCAAGTGGAACTGGAATAAACTCTTTACCGCTTAAATATTTTCCTGTTAACGAATTCTCATCTTGCATAACTTCAGCTGGTGTACCTGCTGATACAACTTGACCACCATGAATACCTGCACCAGGTCCGATATCAAGTAAATAATCAGCAGCCATCATCGTATCTTCATCATGCTCAACAACAATTAACGTATTTCCTAAGTCACGCATTTCCTGCAATGTACGAATAAGACGATCATTATCGCGCTGATGTAAACCGATAGAAGGCTCATCAAGGATGTAAAGTACGCCAGTGAGTCGAGAACCAATTTGTGTTGCTAGGCGAATACGTTGTGCCTCACCACCTGATAAAGTACCAGCCGCACGACTTAACGTTAAATAATCTAAGCCAACGTTTACTAAGAAACCTACACGTTCTTGAATTTCTCTTAAAATTAAATGAGCAATTTTTTGTTGTTTCTCCGTTAACTCAACATTTGAGAAGAATTCCTGTACTTCTTGAACAGAATATTTCGTTACGTCAGCAATCGTTTTATCACCAACGAAAACAGCTAAACTCTCAGGCTTTAAGCGTCCACCTTTACACTTCGGACAAGCTTGCTCCGCCATATATTTCTCCATTTGTTCACGAACATAATCAGAACTCGTCTCACGATAACGACGCTCTATATTCGGAATAACACCTTCAAATAAAATCTCATTTTCCTTTACTTGACCAAATTCATTTACATAGCGGAAATAAACTTTCTCTTCACCGCTCCCGTACAACACTTTATCAAATAAATCTTTCGGTATATCTTTCACAGGCATATCCATGTCAACGCCGTAATGAGTACACACAGATTGTAAAAGTTGTGGGTAATATTGTGAACTTGTCGGTTCCCAAGGAGCAATCGCATGTTCATTTAATGTTAAATCCCAGTTCGGAATGACAAGCTCTAAATCTACCTCTAACTTTGAGCCAAGTCCATCACAAGAAGGACATGCACCGAACGGACTGTTGAATGAGAACATACGTGGCTCTAATTCACCAATTGAAAAACCACAATGCGGACATGCATGATGTTCACTAAATAGAAGTTCCTCTTCTCCCATAACATCGATTAACACTCGTCCCCCGCCAAGCTTTAATGCACTTTCAAGTGAATCAGCAAGACGGCTTGCAATTCCTTCTTTTACAACAATACGGTCAATTACAACTTCTATGGAATGCTTCTTATTTTTATCTAACGTAATCTCTTCTGACACATCTAGCATTTCACCATCAACACGTACACGAACATAACCTTGCTTCTTAATATCTTCAAGTACTTTCACATGTGCACCTTTACGTCCTGACACGATAGGAGCTAACACTTGTAATTTCGTACGTTCAGGATATTCAAGAACACGATCTACCATCTGTTCCACTGTTTGTGATGTAATTTCAATTCCGTGATTTGGGCAAATCGGCGTACCAATTCGTGCGAATAATAAACGTAAATAATCATAAATCTCCGTCACTGTCCCGACAGTTGAACGTGGATTACGACTCGTTGTTTTTTGATCAATCGAAATCGCTGGTGACAACCCTTCAATCGTATCGACATCCGGTTTATCCATTTGTCCTAAAAATTGGCGTGCATACGCAGATAACGATTCTACGTATCTGCGCTGCCCTTCTGCATAAATTGTATCAAACGCTAATGATGATTTCCCTGAACCAGACAATCCCGTTACAACAACAAGCTGATTTCTCGGAATGGTTACATCAATATTTTTTAAGTTATGTGCTCTAGCACCTTTTACAACGATAAAATCCTTGCTCATGCTCACTCTTTTCACCCTTCCGCTTTTAATTCTAATAGTAAATCTCTTAATTCAGCTGCACGCTCGAAGTCTAACGCTTTTGCTGCTTCTTTCATCTCTGCTTCGATCTTAGCGATTGTTTTCTCACGTTCTTTCTTCGTCATCTTCTTAGCAGGAGTTGCTTCATATGTTTCCGGTTCTTCGGCCGCTGTCGTTGCACGGATTACATCACGAACGCCTTTTTGAATCGTTTTCGGCGTGATACCATGCTCTTCATTGTAAGCTTCTTGTATAGTACGACGACGCTGCGTTTCTTCAATTGCAATTCCCATCGATCTCGTTATGCGATCTGCGTACATAATAACGCGGCCGTTTTCATTACGCGCCGCACGACCAATCGTTTGAATTAACGAACGTTCTGAACGCAAGAATCCTTCCTTATCTGCATCTAAAATAGCTACAAGTGATACTTCTGGAATATCTAATCCTTCTCGTAATAAGTTAATACCGACAAGTACATCAAACTTACCAAGGCGAAGGTCACGGATAATTTCAATACGTTCTAACGTTTTAATTTCAGAGTGAAGATAGTTCACTTTAATTCCTACATCTTTTAAGTAATCCGTTAAATCCTCTGACATTTTTTTCGTTAAAGTCGTAATTAATACACGTTCATTTTTTGCAATACGATCTTGAATTTCTCCTAATAAATCGTCAATTTGACCTTCAATTGGTCGTATATCAATTGGTGGATCTAAAAGCCCTGTTGGACGAATAATTTGTTCTATTACTTCTGGTGATTGCTCTAACTCGTACGGTCCTGGCGTTGCCGAAACGTAAATAACTTGATTCGTTTTCTCTTCAAACTCATCAAACGTGAGCGGTCTATTATCTAAAGCTGATGGCAGACGGAATCCATGATCCACAAGTACTTGCTTACGTGCTTGGTCCCCGTTATACATTGCTCTTACTTGCGGCACTGATACGTGCGACTCATCCATAACAATTAAGAAATCCTTCGGGAAATAGTCTAATAACGTATACGGCGTTGCACCCGCTGGACGAAGTGTTAAATGACGAGAATAGTTTTCAATCCCTGAACAAAAGCCCATCTCGCGCATCATTTCTAGATCATAACGTGTACGTTGCTCTATACGCTGCGCTTCTAACAACTTACCATTATCATTTAATTCTTTTAAACGCTCTTCTAATTCTTTTTCTATATTTTCAATAGCAACCTTCATTTTTTCTTCACGTGTAACGAAGTGAGATGCTGGGAAGATTGCTACATGATCACGTTCTGCTAATACTTCACCTGTTAACGCATTTACTTCACGAATACGATCGATTTCATCACCGAAAAATTCAATTCGAATACAATGCTCGTCAAGTGATGCCGGGAAGATTTCAACTACATCTCCGCGCACACGGAATGTCCCACGCTTGAAATCAATATCATTACGTCCGTACTGTACATCAACAAGTTCACGAAGCAATTGATTGCGGTCCTTTTCCATACCAACTCGAAGTGAAACAACTAACTCGCGGTATTCTTCCGGAGAACCTAAACCATATATACACGAAACACTCGCAACGATAATTACATCGTCCCGTTCAAATAATGCAGACGTTGCTGAGTGACGCAATTTATCGATTTCATCATTAATTTGCGCATCCTTTTCTATAAAAGTATCCGTTTGCGGCACATACGCTTCTGGTTGATAATAATCGTAATAACTAACAAAATATTCAACTGCATTATTCGGAAAAAAATCTTTCAGCTCACTATATAATTGTCCTGCTAACGTTTTATTATGAGCCATCACAAGTGTTGGCTTCTGTACTTCTTTAATGACATTTGAAATCGTAAATGTCTTACCCGTCCCTGTCGCTCCAAGCAACACTTGCTTTTTCTTTCCACTATTAAGTCCCTCTACAAGCTTCTCTATAGCTACCGGCTGATCACCTTGCGGGGAATACGCTGAGATAATTTCAAATTGATGTTCCAAGTAAAATCCGACCTCCTCATAAAAATCTGTATTATTATTTTACCACGAATGCCCATAAAAAACCTAAAAAAACGAACAGATATTCGGTAAAATTTTCGACAATATATACATAGAAAAAGGAAGGAGTCAAAACTTCCTTCCTCTACTAACTCTATTTTTTAGGTACATATAATAAATCATATCCATTGCGCCCATTTTCATTCACACAGTCTATTAACCTATAAGCCGTTTGTAATTCACGCTGCTCTTTAACAATCCTTTTACAACTATCTTCATCTATATCTGTATGATTACCAGCAAATCGATCTTGCCTATTATCTAACATATGAATTATATCTGTTCCACTATACTCTAACGTTTGAAAAACCGGATCACCTTCATGTGTATAATGTACAATTCTTATTTTATCAACTTCCCCTTGTTCCACATTCAAAACGAACTTTTCAAATTTATCTAGATTAGAAGTTACTGCTTCCTTTACAATGACATCATTCTTCTTATCAATTGTAATGTTAGGTTGTGAGCATGCTACTAAACTAAAGAGAAGTAGGCATATACAACCACTTCTTTTTCCTATTGTCATCCTCTCCTATAAGAATTATTTGTATACTGCAAAAGCTACTTTCCTCTACGAAAGTAGCTTCTCTTTTCCTTTCTCCTTCTTCGGGAAAAGAACATATGAAAATGAAATCGCTGTATCAATTAAAAATATAAGTGCCCACACTTGGCTCACTCGACTCGCAGTTTTATTTAAAACGATTCCTGACTCTAACCAATTGTCCCATTGTTCAAATGGAATAAACCCATACGCGAAGAAAAAGAAAGTATGCACAACAACGAATAAAACAAGATGTAATACCCAATTTTTTATTTCCTGCTTTGCATAGGCCATACCTGTTAATTCTATATGTTCTTCAATAACAGGCGCTGGTTCATTCCGCCATTTCGCAGCTAACTTTTGCACAAATATATCAAGCTTCTTCAAATCCTTTTTCCCGTAGAAGACCGCATACAATAAAATGATTACGGTAATAATCTGAAAGTTAGAAAACTTCCCTGTTTGATAATAGTCCACTACCCCTAAGGTTAAAATGAACACTTCATTTACGAGTAGTACAATCCCCATAATAAAGCTTGCCTTCTTCAAACGGAATCCATAACGGAGTAAAAAGAAACCGATAGCCGATAACCAAAATACAATCTCTGCCCCAATTAAAAAGTACCAACGATATTCTGCGAGTATACTCATTTATCCTTCTCCTTTTCATCATATATACGAAAAGCTTCATCCATATATAATAAAAATTCTTCTTCGATTGGATACATGCTCATTTTCTGTGAATCTTCCTTCGATTTTCTAACTTCCCATAACTTATCTAAAAACGCTTCATCACCATTGGCCATTTCTAAACACTTCTGCATTAATCTCTTCATTGCCCCTTGCACCTCATCACTTGCAGTTTCTTTACCGTCTTTCATAAAAGTGCGTAATTGCTTTAATAAATCCACCCATTCTAAAACATTCGGATCTTCTTCACTCATATTTGGCAAATTATGAAGCAACTTTTGTTCTTCCTTTGAAAATACTTCATTTTGAAATATTTCACGTATACGAGAAGACTGTTTCGAAAGCTGGATCAGTTCAAACATAACTTTCCAATCGAGCTCTCCCTCCACATCCACCGAATAAACAACTGCTTGTAAAACGCGCTCCATTCGATTGAATTTCTTTTGTTCTTCCTGTACAAACCGAAGTTGTTTTTCAAGCGAATCCTTTAAGTTAAGCTCACCTTTTACTAACATATTCGCAGACTCTTTTAGTGAAAATCCCATTTCCTTTAAAAATAAAATTTGTTGGAGACGTATTACGTCAGCTTCACTATATAAACGATGCCCGCCTTCTGTTTTCCCGCTCGGCTTTAATAAATCTATTTGATCATAATAACGTAATGTACGTACTGTTACCCCTGTCTCTCTCGTCAATTCTTGTATTGAAATCACTACCATCACCTCTTCCCCTTCATTATAAAAGATGACGTTACGTAACTTTCAAGACTTTTGTAAAAAAAATACAAAAAGCTGTTTATACTCATTGTATAAACAGCTTTTACGGAAATAATCCTTTTTGTACAGCGCGCCCACAAAATAAAATAAGTGCTCCAACAACAACACTTGTTGCTGTTTTATGGTAATGAGCTGAAACTAATAAATAATATGATAAACCTACAGTACCAAGCATAATACAAATACTTGGTACTGGATTATGAGAGAAATTCTGCATTCCCCAAAACAAAGCAAAAATAGCTGTAGCGACACATAACACCGGTAATCCCATCCCAGTTCCCCTTTTTCTATCTATTATTTCTTGTTGTTAACACATTCTTCGATGCCATACTCATACACGATCAGCACCTTTACTATTTCTATATTTCCACTTCGGCCAATAGTTCACAAAGAAATAAACAAACTGCCCTAGTACAAATAACACAAACGGCATGCCAGCACTTCCATAAACGATTAAATTGTACAAACTCCACACGGCTAAACTAATTGTGAAAAACAACCCTACATATTTAAACGCTTTATCCGACTGAAATCTCTCAAACTCATCTTGCATTTTCATTCCTCCTATCCCTATGCTCGTTTTCCCTTCATAACTCCTACGATGAGACTACTGGCAAATAAGAAACTACATACAATGAATATTTCTGAAATAGGTATAGTAATTCTCCCTATCGCTTTGCTCGCAATAATATAAACTATAAGTAGAATGAATGCGAAGATAAACGAAACATTTACATGCTTTTTTATATTTTCATTTACTCGCTCATCTATATCTGGAAATTCTTCTTTTATGTACTTACGCTTTTTTTAATACACATACACTGTCAAAAATACAATTGCTAAAACGTTACTAACTACGAGCGGTAAAATTGGTATAGCTGGATTCATAATACGAACGAAAACGTCTCCCAACAACAATCTAAAAAACGCATCGATATACAACTTTTTAGTATTTTCCATTTTTTCTTCCCTTACTCCAGCGTAAAGATTTCTTCCACCTTCATCCCAAAATATTTGGCGATTTTTAGGGATAACTCTAGACTCGGATTGTAATGGTGATTTTCAATCGCTACAATCGTCTGACGCGTCACCTGCATCACCTTTGCCATTTCAACTTGTGTTATATGATTTTGCTTTCTTAATTCTTTAATTTTATTTTTCACACCCATAGGATCCACCTTCAAAAGTAAAGATATCTTTACTTAAATTATAAATATTTTCCAATTACAAGTAAAGATTAATTTACAAATTTTAGAAAAACATTCCACTGAACACCTTCTCTAACAAAGTACGCTAGTAGTTAAGTTTATATCAGCGATTCTCCCAATATATCGACGCAACTCCATTTATATCGGCGATTTTCTAAATATATCAGCGCAACTCCATTTATATCGGCGATTTTCCGAATATATCGACTTACTAACAAATACTGAAATCCATAGCGCTATAATCATAAGAAAAAGCTGTCCCAAAATATCTTTTGGAACAGCTTTCTCCTCTACTACATAAATCCTAATACCCATACAAGAACATATCCAAGAATAGAAAGACAAACCGAGCCGATCAGCCCTGCTACAAATGCTTTGCTTCCTAACTTACGGAACGTTTTAAACTCTACATTTAAACCGAGACCTGCCATCGCCATTGCGATAAGCATGTACGCAATTATTACAATATAGCCGGCAACAACTTCGGGGATAATCCCGAGTGAATGCACCGCACTCATCGCTAAAAATCCGAATATAAACCAAGGAATCGGAAGCTCCTTCCACGATTTCTTTTCTTCGCTTCCCTCGCTCTTACCAAACCATAACCCAATTAAAATCGCTACTGGTACAAGCATCGCAACGCGCGTTAATTTCACGATAACTGCGATGTCGACAGCCGTGCTACCGCCTGGTGCCGCAGCCGCAATTACGTGAGCAATTTCATGCAGCGTCGCTCCCGAGAATACACCGTAACCGTACGGAGATAAGCCAAGCACTGGATATAATAATGTATAAATAAGCGTAAATATCGTACCTAAAATAGCAATAATTGCGGCACCAACCGCCGTTTCATCGTCCTTCGCTTTCACTTGTGGTGCAATTGCCACGACCGCTGCCGCACCACAAATCGCCGTTCCACACGCCGTTAAAATCCCAAGTTTCTTTTCTACTTTAAATACTTTTGTCAATCCATATACAACGAAAATGGTGAATGTAATAACTACCGCTGCGATGACCAATACTTTCGGCCCAGCCTTCGCAATATCAACCAGATTTAATCGCATTCCAAGTAAGATAATCCCAAAGCGAAGCAACTTCTTACTCGCAAAGTTCGTTCCCGCTATCGCTTCTGGAGGGACTCCAATCGCTGCGCGCCAAATCATCCCAATTAGAATAGCAATTACTAATTGTCCCATAATATTTAAAAATGGAAGCTCCGCTAAATATTTCGCAGCAATGGCGATTAATAATGTAATCCCAATACCTTGCGAAAATCCAAAGCCCTTTTTCTTTTGTATAACAAGTGTTTGTTCCACCTTGTACCACCCCAATAATCGTATTGGAACATGCATGTTCTTTCTACTTACATTATAAGAGAGTTTTTATAATAAGTTTAATATTAATATTAAATCTCTATCATCAGAAATACTTATGATAGAATAAAAACAAAAATAAAGGGGCCAACAAATGAACGTCGACATTTTGAAAATCTTTGTGACTGTCGTTGAACAGAAACATTTCTCTCGTGCAGCAGAACTTTTAAACCTTTCACAACCCGGTGTAAGCATGCACATTCGCAACCTGGAAAATGAATTTGGAACTACACTCATTCAGCGCTCCCCAAAGCATGTACAAGTTACGGAAGCTGGAAACATATTATACATACATGCAAAGCAAATGCTCTCTCTTTATGATGATGCAAAACAGGAAATTAACGAATTACATAACGTTGTAACAGGAACACTTCGCATCGGCGCTAGTTTTACAATTGGCGAATACTTACTTCCCAAAATACTCGCTAACTATGCCAATGAAAATCCGCACGTTGAAGTTCATACCCTTATCTCTAATACAGAAGAAGTTTTGCAAAGCCTTCGCTCTAATCAAATTGATATCGGCTTAGTAGAGGGGCAAGTCGTATATGCTGACGTAGACGTTGAAACGTTTATGCAAGATGAAATGAAGCTCGTCGTCCCTCCAAATCACCCATTACTTCACATCAAGGATATAAACGAAGCTACTCTCCAAGACCAAGTATGGGTATTAAGAGAAAGTGGCTCTGGGACACGTGCCTATAGCGATCGTTTTATTCATCAACACCATTTAAAAATGAAACGATTCTTTACATTTAGTAGCATTCAAAGTGTAAAGGAAGCCGTCGCTGCCGGGCTTGGCATCGCTATACTTTCTGATTGGACCGTGCGGAAAGAACTACTAACCCAAGAACTATTCCACGTCGAAGTTCCAACTGAAAAACTAATTCGTCCATTCTCCATCGTGCGTGGCAAATATTTCATTCCATCTAAAGCCATTCAAGTGTTTTTAAATCATGTAGATTCTTTTGCGAAAAAACAGAGTTGACCTTCACATTAGTGTGAAGGTTTACAATACATGTAAAAGGAGTGAAATGCAGTGCGAATTGGAGAGTTATCAAAAGAAACTGGCGTTAGCGAAAGAGCACTAAGACATTATGAAGAAAAGGGATTGCTCCCTTCAAATCGCCTCACAAACGGCTATCGTGATTTCGATAAAAGTGCCATTGAAAAAGTAGAGCTTATCCAAATGTACTTACAGCTCGGCTTAAATTTAGAAGAAACCGCAAGAATGCTACGCTGCCTCGAAATCGAACCACATCTATACGAAAATCCATGCAGCAGTATCCTTGCACTTTACGAAGATAAGCTCAATGAAGTAACAAGGCAAATCTCATTACTTTCCAACATTCAAACGAATTTACAAAAACACGTTTCACTCCTAAAACAAGAAAAAGAAAAGGGATGATTGCATGTTTGTTATACACGGCAGTTCAAGACAAAATGGGAATACGGAAGCCTTAACATATATGATGATTGATGGAATGAAAGCAGAACAAATTTATTTACGTGACCATACCATTTATCCTATTACAGACCAACGCCATGATGCTGAAGGATTTCAACCTGTAAATGATGACTACGAGCAATTAACCAAACGCATGCTAGAGCACGACACGATTATCTTTGCTACACCACTATACTGGTACGGAATGAGCGGCCATATGAAAAACTTCGTTGATCGCTGGTCACAAAGCTTACGCAATACCTCTCTTCATTTCAAAGAGAAAATGAAAGGTAAAAAAATGTACGTCGTCATCGTTGGCGGAGACAATCCGAAACTGAAAGCATTGCCACTTATTGCTCAATTCCAGTATATCTTTGATTTTGTTGGTTCATCATTTGAAGGGTATATTATCGGGGATGCGAATGGATTGGATGAAATCAAAAATGATGCTGAAGCACTTACAAAGGCACAACTGTATAATAGCAAATTTAAAAATAGCCAACAGAAATAAGTTTGACAAACCCGTTTGTATGCGCATACAATAAAAATAATATTATGAAAGGAAGGTACTTTGACCAATGAAGTTCTAATTCTCTTATTTATTTCATCCATCACAAATAGTGAACAAAAATGATGAAAACTAGCAGGGGATTAGTCTGTCCATTTGTCGATACTTTCTTTCGAGACGATCATGTGAAAAATCGTTTATTTATGTACGATTTTTACATTGAAGGGCGACATTTATCCTCTCTAGTGAAACTAGGGAGGTTTTTTTATGAGTATTTTATTCGCACGTAATATTGAAAAGAGCTTTGGTGACCGTACCATATTTACGTTACCATCGCTAGAAATTCACGCACACGATCGCATAGGAATCGTTGGAGTCAACGGAGCTGGAAAATCTACGTTATTGCAAATATTAAGTAAAAAAATAGAAGCTGACAAAGGGACAGTAACTCATCATAGTTCTATCAGCATCATTCCTCAGCTTAGCGATACAATACTGGAAACCGCTTCTTCTCTTGCAAAAGGAAAATGGAGTATTTCAAACGTCGCAAATTCAATGAGCGGCGGCGAACGAATGCGGCTAAAGATTGCCCATGCTCTCGAACGAGATGCAGGCATTTTATTCGCTGATGAACCAACGAGCCACTTAGATATGGCCGGTACAGAGCAATTAGAAAAAGCACTTTTATCTTATAAAGGGGCACTTGTTTTAATATCGCACGATCGTGATTTTTTAGATAATATATGCACAAAAATCATTGAAATTGAAGACGGCATGATTCAAGAGTATAAAGGAAACTATTCCAACTATCGAAAGCAAAAAGAACGTGAACGAATACAAAAGCAAGCAGAGTATGAGCAATATATACAAGAAAAAAATCGTTTAGAGCAATCAATTTCACAAAAAAAGCAACGTGCTTCTAGCATGACAAAAATCCCAACTCGGTTCAGTTCATCTGAATCTAAACTTTATAAGTTAAGCGGGGCTCATGGGCAAGAACAGGTTAGCAAAGCAGCCAAAGCATTAGAAACACGTCTCGAAAAACTAGAAAAGAAAGAAAAGCCAAAAGATCTTTCTCAGGCTCAGTTTGACGTGCAATACCATACACCCATTCATAGTAAAGTGGCAGTACAGTTCAATAAAGCAACAAAGAAAATAGGCGACCGCACACTATTTAAAAATATGAATGGAACTATTGCCCCTGGTGCAAAATTAGCTATTTTAGGAGCAAACGGAAGTGGCAAAACAACTTTGTTCAATATGCTTCTCACAAACGAACGTGGCATTCAGCTTTCAAAAAGTTGTAAAATTGGATACTTTGAACAAGCACTATCCATTTTAAAAACAGATAAAACCATTTTAGAGAACGTTCTAGAAGAAACCAACTATACAGAAGCATTCGTTCGCACAATACTTGCCCGGCTTCTATTCCGTCGTGAAGATGTTCATAAACCTGTGCACGTTCTAAGCGGGGGTGAACGAATGAAGGTTGCACTCGCAAAAGTATTTTTAGGAAACTATAATATGCTCCTGCTCGATGAACCGACGAACTATTTAGATTTAACAACACAGGAAGAATTAGAAAACATGTTACAAGAGTATCCTGGCACTATACTCTTTATTAGCCATGACCGTGCCTTTATTCGTTCTGTTGCAGACCATATTCTACAAGTAGATGAGAGCGAACCAAGAATATTCTATGGCAATTACGAACAATACATTAAAAGAACCACTCAAGCTTCCGTAAACGTTACTGAACAAGAATTATTGCGATTACAAACGAAATTAACAGAAGTCATCAGCCGGATTTCTATACCCAATCATCACGATGACATCACATTTCTTGAACAAGAATATGAAAAATTATTAGTTCAAATTCAGCGGTGTAAAGAAGCGCTCTAATGTCTTCCCTATATATCGACGGGGCCTTCCACATTTCCCAAGAAATATCGTGGCTTCGACATAAAGATAATATTAGACATCACAATAACAAAAAGCCGTGCACCAGCACGGCTTTTCACTTTATCTTGCTACTTGTGGGCATTAAATGCCCAGTTGGTGAAGGCTAATAACTAGCCGGGATGCCCCCACTGATTAAAGTTTCACTTTATATACGGACAGCAGTCCCACTCACCGCAACCATTAGCATTCCTTCGCGAACTACTTCGTAATCCACGTCGATACCAACGATGGCATTCGCATTTTTTTGCCTTGCGAATGTTTTCATCTCTTCCATTGCAATGTCGCGCGCTTCTTTTAATTTACTTTCATAAGCGCCTGCACGGCCGCCGACAACGTCACGAACAGATGCGAAAAGGTCACGAACAATATTCGCACCCATAATCGCTTCTCCATTCACGATATCAATATACTCAATAATTTCTTTCCCCTGAATTGTAGATGTTGTTGTTACAATCATGCTTTATAGCCTCCCATATAAGATTTCCACTTACTTATGGTGCACGAATTCAGCAGAAATTATATTTACGAACTAAACTGCGCTTCGTATAATCGGCTATACCCTCCGCCTCGCTCAATTAATTCCTCATGCGAACCTTGTTCTGCAATACCATCTTTATTTACAACGACGATACGATCCGCATTTTTAATAGTTGCAAGCCTGTGAGCAATAACTAATGTTGTACGACCGACAGCTAGTTCTGCAAGTGATTTTTGAATAGCAAGTTCCGTCTCTGTATCTAATGCAGAAGTCGCTTCATCTAATATTAAAATTGGCGGGTTTTTCAAGAACATACGAGCAATTGCTAGACGCTGCTTCTGTCCCCCTGAAAGTTTCACACCACGCTCACCGATAACTGTATCTAAACCGTCTGGTTGCGAGTAAATTAAATCCTCCAACTGGGCACGTTTTACCGCCTGCCAAATTGCAGCCTCTGAAGCCTGTAAATTTCCATAAGCGATATTTTCGCGAATCGTTCCTGAGAATAAGAATACATCTTGCTGTACAATTCCAATTTGTTTACGAAGTGACGATAAAGTCATCTCTTTCGTATCAATGCCATCAATTTGGATTGACCCAGATTCCTGCTCATAAAAGCGTGGTAATAAACTACATAACGTTGTTTTCCCTGCCCCTGATGGCCCAACGAACGCAACTGTTTCACCTGCGTGTATTTTCAAGCTAATATCATTTAAGATTGGTTCTTTATTTTCATATCCGAACGTAATGTTGTTATAGTGAATATCACCGTGTACATGCTTTACTTCTATTGCATCTTTAGAATCCACAATATCAGGCTCTGTTTCAAGAAGTTCTACATACCTTTTAAAACCTGCGATTCCTTTCGGATAACTTTCAATAACTGCATTAATTTTCTCAATTGGTCGGAAGAAAATATTCGTTAATAAGACGAATCCGATAAATCCACCATACGTTAACTCACCTTGCAGAACAAACCATGTGCCACATATTAATACGAAGAGCGTTACGAGACGCATGAGCATATAACTAATGGATGAGTTTAGCGCCATAATTTTATACGCCATTAATTTCGTTGTACGGAAACGAGCATTGTTCACAGCGAATTGGTCTTTCTCAAACTTTTCATTTCCGAATGCTTGTACAACGCGAATACCACCGACGTTATTTTCGATACATGCATTAAAATCAGCAACATCTGAGAATAAACGTCTAAACGTACCCGTCATTTTTTTATTGAAGTAAAGCGCCAACCATAATAGGAATGGAATTACAAAGAATGTTAGAAGCGCTAACTTCCAGTTAATCATCATCATAAATGAAAATGCCCCAACTAAAGTCATTACGGCGATGAATAAATCCTCTGGCCCGTGGTGAGCAATTTCCCCAATTTCCATTAAATCGTTCGTAAGACGTGAAATTAGATGACCTGTTTTATTATTATCAAAAAATCTGAATGATAGCTTTTGAATATGATCAAATAATTTCTGCCTCATATCTGTTTCAATGTTAACTCCTAGCATATGCCCCCAGTAGGTAACAACATATTGTAAACCTGCATTTAACATATAAACTGCAAGTAAACCAAAACAAGCCCATAAAATAAGCGTCCAGTTTTGTCCTGGTAATAACTTATCAATAAATTGATTTACGATAAGCGGGAAACCAAGTTCCAGTAATCCTGCGATAACCGCGCAAGAAAAATCGAGTATAAATAAACCTTTATACGGTTTATAGTAAGAAAAAAATTTACGTAGCATATATTTCCTCCCTTTTCCAAATTAAAAGACTCCCTAAATGATAACCATTATCAAATAATTATTCAAGTTATTCGACTACGAAACTGCAAATAAGGTTTGCGATAGTTGTTGTTTTTTTCCAGAAAGTCGATATATTTTAATAATCGCCGATATATCAATTGCGCTGATATATTCTGATAACCGCCGATATAAATTTCATGTACTGCTGCTCCCAATCAAACAAAAAGGGTGTCACCTAGTGGTAACACCCTCATTTTTATTACATCGCTTCCGAATCCCACTCGTGCTCTTGCTGAACAAATACAACGCCTAACTCATGATGTCCTCCAGCATATAATGCTGTTTGAGCAAGACGAAGCTCACCATTTGTATCTACCACTTCTAATTTACAAAAAGCTCCTGTTGTTTTCGTTTGAAGCGCATCATAAAATTCTTCGGCACTCCTTGGAACGACTCCATTTACTTTCGTAATTATTTCTCCAGGCAGTAAATTCAGCTCGGCCCCAATTGTATTTGGAATTGTATCTAACACAACAAGTCCATCATTGCGTGCAGCGAAATATGCCGGTCTTGTCTCATCTACAATTTTTTCTTGCATCGAAATCGTAAAACGTCCAAGCATTGCGACACCCATTGCAATAATAGCAAGTACGTGCCACCAATAACTCGCGACCCCTAAAACAAGTACAAGACCAGCTAATCCATAAACACGTCTTCCTGTAAAGAGTAAAGCTTCCGTCGGCTCATAACTTCTAATCTTTCGCATAAATCCAATTAAAAATGGAACGAGGAATAGAGAATATGTATTTGCCCCTATTGAAACGACAGGCCACCATGAAATAAACTGGGTTACCGCATCACCTGGTACAAGAATAAAAATCGGCACGATCCATAAACGCTTCGATTCGTGTAAACCAATCTTGAGCCCACGTTTCCCCTTCCTAATCCTCGGTGTAGAATATCTCACCGCGTTTTTAGAAATCAATAAGCCCTCCACAACAAGCATGATGCCTAGTAAAATAGCAAGAGATACAATCGTACCCTCTTCACCTTCTCCAAGCTGTAAGAAGGAAACTGGCAGCTTAGAAGATAATAAAACACATACAATTGCGATACTGAACGTATAAGCTGCCGATAAATATCGATACATAGCAGTTAATCCAAATAATAATGTCCAAAGTAAAATGGCCCATAAGCTCGCCTTGGAAACAACAAGTCCAAGCCCAATCGTAATAATAGATACGATTAATCCATATCCAAGCCCTGCAAATAGAGATGTTCGCAATTCAAACCAAATATCATAAACTTTAAAAGAAAAATCTTTTCGTTCTCGTAATATACGTAAATATCCAACGAAGATACTACTTATTAAAAATACATAGACAGCAGGGTGCAAGAAAAAACGTCCAACTGCCCGCATTATTTCAAAAAGCCATGCCTCCACGAACTCATTCACCACCATTTATATCATTCTTTCTTTTTATATTATCATAACTGGACAAACGTTTGTTTAACACAAAAAAATACAGGCAATAAAATGCCTGTATTTCTTCTTATTTCGCTATTAATTTTAATGCTGCCTGTAATTGTAGATCATTTTCTCCAGAACGGATTTTTTCAATGATTTTAGTTTGGATTGCCTCAGCTGTCTTTTTATCAAGCTGTCCTGTCGCTTCCATCTCATTCGCATTTTGGAATGCTTTCAGTGCTGATTCTGTCTCTTTACTAAAGTAGCCATCTTCACGCCCCGGTACATAACCTAAGCTTTTCAGCATCTCTTGCGCATGCTTCACTTGCACATCATTTGAATTGTATGAAAGTGTTTTTTCAATTTGAATTGGCGTCGCATGGTAGTAATCTGGTTGTTTCACTTCTACAGTTGGCTTGATTCCCTTTTTATGAATCCAGTTTCCATCTGGAGTTAACCATTTGAACATCGTTAATTTAATGTTACTGCCATCTTTAAACGGAACGGCTTGCTGAACAGTTCCTTTACCAAATGTTGTTTCACCAATTAAATCGTAACCTTCTCCTTCTTTCAATGCGCCAGCTAAAATTTCCGAAGCAGAAGCACTTCCTTTATCAATCAATACTGAAATTGGATATGGCTTCCTCTCTTTCAGCTCTGTAGAGATTTTCTTTTTCTCTCCATTTCGCTGCTCTACTTGTAGCATCGGCTTTTTGTTCGTCATAATTTCTCCTAGTATATCTTCTACACTATTTAAATAGCCACCAGGATTACCACGAACGTCAATAACTAAACCTTTTATGTTTTTCTTCTCTAACTCTTTTAACTGATCCTTAAATTCTTTCGCTGTATTTTCAGCAAAAGAAGTAATTTGCATATAACCGATATCTTTTCCATTCTCTTGTTTCACAGAACTAACTACCGTGAAGATTGGGATTTTTTCACGCTTAATTTTGAATACAATCGGATCAGTTACTCCTGCACGTTTAATTTCAATCGCGACAGTCGTTCCCTTTTTACCACGAATTTTTAATACAGCTTCTTCACGCGATAAGTCTTTTACACTGTTTCCATCTACAGATAAAATTTGGTCATTCGGCTTAATTCCAATCTTTTCTGCTGGTGAACCTTTAATTGGCGATACGATAATAAGCTTACCGTCTGTTTTGTTCACCTCAGCCCCAATCCCCTCTAACTCGGGATCAAGTGATTCACTAAACTGTTTGGCTGTTTCTTTATCCATATACGTGGAATAAGGGTCCTTCAGCGTAGACAACATGCCTTGTATTGCACCTTCAACTAACTTGTCATCTTTCACGTCTTCCACATAACGTGAATCAATTAGTCCATATGCCTCATTAATTTTTGCCAAATTCCCTTGCGTCGTGCTAGCGTTCCCACTCGAAATTGTTTGCGTTACTTCTGCTGGGTTAACCCCAAATACAGACATTCCTGCAAACATTCCGCCAGCACCAATTAAAAATGCAACAACCATTCCAATAATTGCAACTCTACGTTTCAATGCGGAATTCCCCTTTCCAAAACACACAGGTGGTGTAGCAAAAGGCATCACACAGCGTGTGATGCCTTTACCTATTTCTACTATATGATAAGCTTGTACGAATTATGTTTGCAACTTTTTATACTTTTAAGAAGCGACGAATTGACATTACACTTCCCCACATACCGATTAACGCACCGATTAACACTAATAAACCAGCTAATTGGAATACGAATGGGCTGTATGGTAAAAGCTCGAAAATTGTTCCGCCAAGTTTTTCATTAAACACACTTTGCAGTGAATTATACGTAACTAGAATTAGACCAATTGGAATAATTGATCCTAATACTCCTAGGAATAATCCTTCTAGCAAGAACGGCCAACGAATAAACCAGTTTGTTGCACCTACAAGTTTCATAATTTCAATCTCAGTACTACGAGCATAAATTGTAATTTTAATTGTATTAGAGATTAAGAACATCGCTGTGAATAAAAGACCTGCAATTAATGCAATCCCGATATTACGTCCTGTTTTTACAGTATCAAATAATTTTTCAACTTGACCTTTACCGTATTGAACGTTACTTACAAACTGCATTTTTTCAATCTTTTTCGCAATTTGTGCTGTATCAGTTGGCTCTTTCGCTTTTACAATAAATACGTTTTTCAGTGGGTTATCTTGCTCAAATAACTCGAACGTTTTTCCACTATCGCCTAAACTTTTAATTAAACGTTTCAATTCTTCTTCTTTAGAAGAGTATTTAATAGAATCTACTTTCGCGACTTTACTCATATCTTCTTCTAATTTCTTTTGATCAGCTTCTTTTGCTGCTGGATCAATGTGTACACGAATTTCTACATCTTGCTCTACTTTTGTAGCAAAATGGTTCATATTCATAATCGCTGTTAAAAAGACACCTACAAGTAATAATGTAACTGTTACTGCACTTACAGAAGCAAATGTCATCCATCCGTTACGGGATAGATTTTTTACACCTTCTCGCAAATGTCGACTAAGGGTTTTAGCCTTCATATCCGTATCCTCCCTCAATCTCGTCTCGAACAATTTTTCCGCCTTCAATCGCGATTACACGATGACGGATTGTATTTACGATATCTGCATTATGCGTCGCCATAACAATCGTTGTACCACGCTCATTAATGCGCGTAAAGATCTTCATAATATCAAGAGCTGTTTCAATATCTAAATTACCAGTTGGCTCATCGGCAATTACAACCTTTGGTCTATTAACAATCGCTCTTGCAATAGCCACACGTTGCTGCTCTCCACCTGAAAGTTCACTTGGAAGTGCGTCTGCACGATCATCTAGACCTACTAGTCCTAACACTTCAGTAACACGCTCACGAATCGCATCTGGTTCTTCTTCAATTACTTCTAAAGCAAACGCAACATTCTCATATACCGTTAATTTAGGTAATAATTTAAAATCTTGGAAAATCACGCCTAATTGACGACGGAAATATGGAACATCTCTTTCTGCCAATGATTCGATAGTAAGTCCATTTACATTAATAGATCCTGTAGTTGGCTTTTCTTCACGATACATCATTTTAATAAATGTAGATTTTCCGGCTCCACTCGGTCCAACTACGTATACGAATTCACCTTGTTTAATGTTAACTGTGAGACCAGCAACGGCTTTCATACCATTCGGGTACTCCTTATAAACATTCGTCATTTTTATCATTATTTATCACCCAATGCTTAATGATTTTTTTTCGAAATACTTTCCTGTACATGTGAAAATAAAAAGGAATCCTTTATTTTCATTTAACCATTCTTGTTGAAGGCAGCTTACTTACATGCTTTTTATTCGCACCGCTACTCTATGTAATATATTTCAGCAAAATTCTACAAACCTCATTGTAACATCAAACGGTTTCCAGTTCGGATACATTTTTGTTACAGTTATGTTACATCCCAGAAAAAGGAGACGAGTTGTTATAACTCTTATCCAAAGTCATTTTTAGATAAGATTATATAATCAACTCGCCCATTTTTCTCTTTTTATTTATGTTCAGCTAACCACTCAGCTACTTTTTTCGCATCTTCACCTTGAATAATTCCCGGTGACATTGAACCGCGACCTTTTTCAATAATCTTTTCAATCTCTGCTGCATCATATTTCTGCCCTACTTTTCGTAAATCCGGTCCAGTTGCTCCTGATAAATCTTTCGCATGGCAGCCTATACAACTTTTTTGATAAATTTGCTCTGGGCTATCTGTGCTTGCAGATTGTTTCGAAGGCTTACTCTCTTCTTTATTTCCACATGCTCCTAAAGCAAAAACGACTGATGTACCTAGTGCAATAGCCAACAATTTCTTTTTCAATTCTATCGCTCCCCATTGTTGATATTCTTTTCATTCCTAACACACTCATTTTTATTATAAGCATTATCTTTATATAGAAAAACTAAGGTATATTTCATATTCTTGAAAAATACAGTGAGAACCCTGATAAAATAAAGCTTCCATAATTTGTTTCAATTCTGTGAACAACGTAAAAACTTCTATAAAGAATCTTTTTAAAAGACAAATCAAAAAAGTTCTTTATAAAATCTTACTCTATTGCCGCTCTGTTTTACTATTCTCTACTTTTTACAAAACAATATACAACATTGTATTCTGCATATAACCCCATCAAAAAGAGAAGTTGTCGTTTCCAACTTCTCTTCCCCTGTACTTCATCCATATAAACAAAACGTTGTATATCCTCTATTTTCTCAGCATGGGCCAACAATTTTGTTGGCTTTTTCTCTTATCCCACTATTTACTGGGTAGTAAGACCCCTACCTCAAAATTCAACAAAAGCAAAGAAGTTAGGTGAGGGTCGGGCTGCCCGTAAAAATCAGATTTGTTAAAGCTAATAATCAGTGGGGATTCCCCCACTGGTTATTAGATGCGAGAACGTAAGTAAGCATCAATAAATGGATCAATTTCTCCATCCATAACTGCTTGTACGTTACCAACTTCTGTATTTGTACGATGGTCTTTTACAAGAGAATACGGGTGGAATACGTAAGAACGAATTTGGCTGCCCCATCCAATTTCTTTTTGTTCCCCGCGGATTTCATCTAATTGTGCTTGTTGCTCTTCTAATTTCTTTTGATATAATTTTGCTTTTAACATTTTCATCGCATGCTCACGGTTTTTAATTTGAGAACGCTCTGACTGACACGTTACAACCGTATTTGTCGGTGTATGCGTAATACGAACTGCTGAATCTGTCGTATTAATGTGCTGTCCACCAGCTCCACTTGCACGGTACGTATCAATTTTTAAGTCTTCTGTACGCACTTCAATTTCAACTTCATCATTGAACTCAGGTACAACTTCACAAGATACGAATGATGTATGACGACGGCCTGAAGAATCGAACGGTGAAATACGTACAAGACGATGTACACCTTTCTCTGCTTTTAAATAACCGTAAGCGTTATGACCTTTAATTAATAAAGTAACACTCTTAATACCGGCTTCATCACCTGGTAAGTAGTCAACTGTTTCTACTTTAAATCCACGTTTTTCAGCCCAGCGTGTATACATACGTAATAACATAGAACCCCAGTCTTGTGACTCTGTTCCACCTGCACCTGGGTGTAATTCTAAAATCGCATTATTTTTATCATAAGGATCACTTAATAGTAATTGAAGCTCATACTCATTCATTTCTTGAATTAAGCCTTTTACTTCCGATTCTAATTCCTCATGTAAATCTTCATCATATTCTTCTTTTAAGAGTTCATGCGTTACTTCTAAGTTTTCGAACGTCTCGTCTAACTGACGGAACTTTCCAACCATATCTTTTAACGCATTTGCTTCGTTAATTACAGTTTGAGCGCCTTGTTGGTCATCCCAAAATCCTGCGCCCATCATTTTTTCTTCTAATTCTGCAATTTGTTTCTCCTTAGTAGGGAGGTCAAAGAGACCCCCTAAAAGCCGCTAATCTCTTAGCCATTTTCTCTAATTCCTGTCTAATTTCTACTAATTCCATTTCCTTCACCTCTATGTAATTGCTATTACTTTCGTATGAAAACAAGGGAAACTCTCTCCACTTATTAGGGAGAGAGTTTAATCCTTTTTATTATAATTTGCAAAACAAGCTGAATTCAACAGCCGCAGTTTTTATTAGCTTACAATGCCACAGCAGTTTTTATATTTCTTGCCACTACCACATTTGCATAAATCGTTACGGCCCACTTGATCACCTTTTACAACAGGCTTTTTCTTCGCTTCTTCGCCATCGCTAGATGGATGAACAGCTTCACCTTGAACAACTTCTTGACGCTCTAAGTTTTGTTCAATTTCAGCTTTCATAATGTAACGAGAGATTTCCTCTTCAATAGAAGCAATCATTGACTCGAACATTGCGAATCCTTCCATTTGATACTCACGAAGTGGATCGATTTGACCGTAAGCACGTAAATGAATACCTTCACGAAGGTGGTCCATCGCATCAATATGCTCTGTCCATTTCGTATCTACTACACGGAATACAACAACTTTTTCGAACTCACGCATTTGCTCTTCTGGCATAAGCTTTTCTTTGTCGTTGTAACGCTTTATTAATTTCGCGATAATCGGCTCGCTCATTTCTTCTGGAGCAAGACGACGTAATTCTTCTTCTTTTATATCGCCTTCTTGCAGAAGGTTTGTATTTAAGTAGTCAACAAGACCTTTAATATTCCAATCTTCTTCAATTTCCTCTTGTGTATGAAGCGCAACAGCACGTTCTACTGTAGATTTCATCATACCTTCAATAATACTACGTAAGTTCTCAGAATCCATTACTTCTTGACGCTGTTTGTAAATAACTTCACGTTGCTGACGAAGCACATCATCGTATTGTAATAACTGCTTACGTGCATCATAGTTATTTCCTTCTACACGTTTTTGCGCAGATTCTACTGCACGAGAAACCATTTTACTTTCAATCGGCTGTGAATCATCCATACCAAGACGATCCATCATCGCTTTCATATTGTCAGAGCCGAAGCGGCGCATTAGTTCATCTTCCATTGATAAATAGAACTGCGTTACACCAGGGTCCCCTTGACGACCAGCACGACCACGTAACTGATTATCAATACGACGGCTTTCGTGACGCTCTGTACCGATAACCGCTAGACCGATATTTTTAATATCATCGCCTAATTTAATATCCGTACCACGACCAGCCATATTCGTCGCAATTGTTACAGCACCTTTAATACCAGCTTCTGCAATGATATCTGCTTCACGCGCATGGTTTTTCGCGTTTAAAATATTATGGCGTACACCTTTACGTGTTAACATTTTTGAAATAAGCTCTGACGTTTCAATTGCAACTGTACCAACAAGTACAGGTTGTCCTTGTTTATGACGATTTACAATATCCTCAACAACTGCATTGAATTTACCTTCCATTGATTTGAAGATTAAATCAGCACGGTCATCACGAATAATATCTTTGTTCGTTGGAATTACGATAACATTCATATTATAAATATTACGGAATTCTTCTTCTTCCGTTTTCGCTGTACCAGTCATACCAGATAACTTTTCGTACATACGGAAGTAGTTCTGGAACGTAATTGTCGCAAGCGTCATGCTTTCATTTTGAATTTCTACGCCTTCTTTTGCTTCAATCGCTTGGTGTAAACCTTCGCTATAACGACGCCCTTTCATAAGACGACCAGTGAATTGGTCTACAATTACGATTTCACCTTCTTGTACAACATAGTCTGTATCACGGTGCATAACAACATGCGCACGAAGTGCCTGATTAATATGATGAAGAAGTGCAACATGTTTTAAATCAAATAAGTTTTCAATATGGAAAGCTTTCTCTGCTTTCGTAATACCATCTTCAGTTAACATTACATTTTTCGTTTTCACATCGAATGAATACTCTTTTTCATTTTCTAATGTACGAACGAATGCATTTGCAAACATGTATAGCTCTGTTGATTTTTGAGCTTGTCCCGAAATAATAAGCGGCGTACGTGCTTCATCGACTAAAATAGAATCGACTTCATCGATAATAGCAAAATGAAGTGGACGCTGAACGCACTGCTCTCTATATAAAACCATATTGTCACGTAAGTAATCGAATCCAAGCTCATTATTTGTGCTATACGTAATATCAGCAGCATAAGCCTCTTGCTTCTCTTCGCGTGACATACTATTTAAGTTAATTCCTACTGTTAAGCCAAGGAACTCATGAAGTTGTCCCATTTCGCTCGCATCACGTTGTGCTAAGTATTCATTGACTGTAACAACGTGAACACCTTTTCCTGTTAAAGCATTTAAATATACAGGTAATGTAGATGTTAACGTTTTACCTTCACCCGTTTTCATCTCAGAGATATTCCCTTCATGTAAAGCAATACCACCCATTAACTGCACGCCATACGGACGCATTCCAAGAACACGAGTCGCAGCTTCGCGAACAACCGCAAAAGCTTCAGGAAGTAGATCATCTACTGTCTCACCTTTTGTTAGACGTTCTTTAAACTCAAGCGTCTTTCCTTTTAATTGTTCATCTGTTAGTGGCTTAATAGATGATTCTAATGCATCAATTTGCTCAACTGTCTTCTGCATACGTTTAATTTGGCGTTGATTTACATCAAATACCTTTTTTAAAATACCGATCATAGGAAATACGCTCCTCTTTTTTATTAAAATAAAACTTCCGATTGTTTTTTCTTTTTCTATTACAATCAGTCGTTATAAAAATCAAATGTATGTTATGCCAATTTTTCTCCTAATTAAAAAAACTAAAATGTATATACCTAATGATAATTGTAACACTTGTCTTATAACTATGACAACAATCGGCCGAATGTCTCGTTCTAAATTAGGAAAAGTTTTTTAAAAATCTATTTTCAGCAAAAAAAAAGCGCAGCCTCTTTCGGCTGCGCTTTCGAATTATTATTTAGTTTCGATTAAACCATATTTTCCGTCTTTACGGCCATATACAACATTTGTTTCATTTGTATCAGCATTTGTGAAGACGAAGAAATTATGCCCTAGCATATCCATTTGCAAGATCGCTTCTTCAACGTCCATCGGTTTTAAATCGAATCGTTTTGTACGTACAAGTTCTAATTCATCCTCTTCTACCTCATCCAGAACAGCTACTGCTTCTGGAAGGATAAAGTTAGTTTTCACAGAACCTTTCTCACGTAACTTACGATTTACTTTTGTTTTATGTTTACGAATTTGTCGCTCAATCTTATCAACTACTAAATCGATAGCAGCGTACATATCGCTATTAGTTTCTTCTGCACGAAGTAATAAATCAGTAAACGGAATTGTTACCTCGACACGTTGCTTGTCAGAGTATACTTTTAAATTAACTTTAATCTCTGGGAATGTATCAAAATAACGCTCTAACTTACTTAGTTTTTTCTCTACATATTCCTTTAATGCTGGAGTTACTTCAATATTTTCACCACGAATGTTGAATTTCATAGATGAATTCCTCCTTTCAAGCCTATGTACTATAATTTCGACATCGGCTTAAAAACTCCTTCTAACTTTTTTAAAAAAATTAGTGGAATTGCGATTTTTTTATCGTTTTTTGTTGAAATGAAAAGATGCATCGTTTCTACCTTTATTTTATCCTATTAACATCGTGAGTAACGAATATAACTGTGGACAATTCGTTACAGAAAAGAAACAACTTTTTGACAATTCGCCCCATAACAAAAACCTCTTGCGAAAAACAAGAGGTTCTACTATATATAACGTTGCCACAAACGCAGCTTTCTCTTCCCAAAAACAATATCCCTACAGTTTCACAACATTAGCTGCTTGTGGTCCACGTGCTCCATCTACAATATCAAACTCCACTTGTTGCCCTTCTTCTAATGACTTATACCCATCTTGTTGAATAGCAGAAAAATGAACAAACACATCCTCACCATCTTCACGCTCAATAAACCCAAATCCCTTTTCTGCATTAAACCATTTCACTTTTCCTTGCATGTTCATTCCATTCCCTTCACTCTAAAAATCAGGGCATTCGCCCCATATTCTGACTATAACGAATGACAACTTACGAAGTCAAAGAAGACTTATCGTCTTTTTATTATCTCTTTCGACAGTTACAGATTAACTTCTACAGAGCGTCAAACTAGAAACTTCACTTGCCCCTCTATCGTATAAAAGACTGCCAATTTGTCTAACTGTAATACCTGTCGTATACACATCATCAACGAGTAAAATATGTTGCCCATGAAACATCTCTTCACCCTGAAAATAAAAAGGATTGCTTCCCAACATCCTTTCTTTGCGCGTCTTCTTACTTTGTTTTTCTGTTTCCCTTCTTCTTAA
Organism: Bacillus cereus group sp. N24; assembly: GCF_016483345.1. Lineage (NCBI taxonomy): Bacteria > Bacillati > Bacillota > Bacilli > Caryophanales > Bacillaceae > Bacillus > Bacillus cereus group sp. N24. Next base: position 21,768 of record NZ_JAEHCA010000011.1, on the reverse strand, counting down.
TGACGGATAAGAAAGACCAACAGGCAAACAAGCTGCTAATAGCTCAGCTTGATTAAAACCACGTTCATATTCCCTTTCCTTACTAAGCGGAACAGCGATAACGGTTGAAACGTTAGCAGAATACTGTTGAAATAAACTTCGAAAAGGGCGATGAAAAATACGAACTAACTCAGCATCACCACGAAACTTAAACTGCGCTAGTATTCCTTTCATCTCATTATCGTACATGTATAATGAACGATTTTTTAAAGGTCGATAACTCTCCAAATTCATCCATCGTACACAATCCTTGCAAATGTCACCTTCTTTATATTCAGCTGGCAATGAATCTAAAGACCGTCCGCACTCTCTACAAATCTCTCCTATAATATAGGAAATCTTTTGCTCACATCTATCACATATATACTTTTTGTGAGCCTTAACAAAAAAATTGTACCAACTAATCGCGTATGAAATATCCTCATCACAAAGTAAGCAATGCATTAATCGATTAACCCTTGTTCTGTCGCATTTTTGTTCATACTTCGAATGTGTTTTTTCGCGCGCACCATCGCCTCTGTCTTACCATAATGAAAATAAATGACCTCTCCATACGGCTCTTCAAAACTACGACCTACCCGGCCTGCAATTTGTACGAGTGCACTTTCTGAAAATATTTCTTCTTCCGTCCCTAAAACCGCAACTTGCAAATTTTTCACCGTTACTCCTCTCTCCAAAATCGTCGTTGTAACTAATAAAGGAATTTCTCCCTTTCTGAAAGCTGTAACTTTCTCTTTTCTCATTGGATCTTCTGCATGCACACCGGCAACTCTATCGTCTAACAACTTCAATAACAGACTCATTTCTTCTATATATCGCACATGGGGAACAAATAAAAAAATGGGGTACTTTTTATTTAAGTATACTTTTAACCATTGTAGTAAAACTTGAGGAATTCTTTTATTGATGAGGCTTTTCTTCCAGTTTCCGCACCAGCAAAATTTGGGGACTGGCAACGGATGACGGTGATACCGTCCAGAAACAACGATACCTTTTTGTTTCCCCTTTCTAAGGTTACGCTTCCACTCTTCATCTGGAGTTGCAGTTAAATAAATACATGCCGCTTTCTCTTTCATCGCTTGTTTTACCGCATGCTGCAACATTTGATCTCCATGGTATGGAAAGGCATCTATTTCATCTACAATCATGACATGAAACGCTCTATAATAACGCAATAGCTGATGGGTGGTCGCAACGACTAACGCTGCATCTTTTTCCCGATCTAAACTCCCACCGTATAAAGCAGCTACATTTATATTCGGAAATACTTCTTTCAATCTCGGTGCTAATTCAAGTACAACATCCGCTCTCGGCGTTGCGATACCAACTCTTTCTCCTTTTTGAAGTGCCTCTGCAATACCATAAAACAACATTTCTGTTTTTCCAGCGCCGCACACAGCCCAAATAAAAAACGATTCTTTCTGTTTAACAGCCTCCATAACACCTTGCGCAGCCAACTTCTGGCCAGTAGATAAATTCCCTTTCCACTGTAACGGATTTACATCCATTTCTCCCTCTTTTTCGGCAATTCCGCGAACAAGTACAGCACATTCACTAACTCTCCCCATCGTTATGCACTTCCGGCAATATGTGCAGACTTTACTACACCTTTTACACAAAAATGATGAAAAGAGTCTTTGTGCTATATTTCCGCAACGCTGACACATATATGTAGAAGCCTTATTTTTTACACCTTGTACACACACGACCTCTCCCTTCTTCTTCAAATCATCTAAATTATCACGTACGTCTGTAGAGAGTTCTTCTAATAATAACTGTTTCCCAGATAACATGGACCATCACCTCAAGCACACTATAAACCTTTCCCGTAATTTCGTAAAAACGCAAAAAAGCCGATAACCTACTTATAAAATAGTAAGCTATCGACTTTATACACGTGTTTTATTCGTTTATAAATCCTAGAATCGACCGTATCCTAAGAAATGTTTTTTGTTGTATGAACTGTTAATATCACCGTACGCAATTCCTTTATCACTAGCATGAATCATTTGGCCATTACCAACGTAAATACCGATGTGAGATGGACCTGCTTTATAAGTACCTTGGAAGAATACTAAATCTCCAGGTTGTGGGCTACTTACTTTAGAAACTGAGTTCCAGTAACCGTTAACGTCTTGACGACCTACACCAAAGATGTAAGAAATGAATCCACTACAATCAAAACCACCTTTTGATGGAGATGCACTTCCCCAAACATATGGCATACCTAAGTATTGTTGTGCTTTACCAATTACGCCACCCGCATTTGAAGCTGGCTCTGGTTGTTTCTTCTCTTGTTTAGGTGTTTCTTGTTTAGGTGTTTCTTGTTTAGGTGCTTCTTGTTTAGGCTCTTCTTTTTGAGCTTGTCCACCGCTGTTCGCTGGTGCAACTTGTTGAGCAGGCGCTTGCACTTCTTTAGTAGCTTGTTCTGCTTGTTTTTGAGCAGCAGCTTCTTGTGCAGCTTTTGCTTGTGCTTCTTCTTCAGCCATACGTTGTAATTGTAGTGCTTGTTTTTCAAGCTCTTTCAATTGGCTTTCCGTACTTGTCATCGTAGTTACAACTGTATCCATTTTACCACTTAAATCATTTACTGCTGTTTCTTTTTTCGCTTTTTCAGCGTCAAGTTCTTTCTTAGCAGTTTCAATTTGAGCTTGTGCTTCTTTTAATTCTTTTTGTTTTTCTTTTACTGTTGCAACATCCTTTTTCACGTTCGCTTGATCTTCTTGTTGTGTTTTCATGATATCTTCGTCAGACTCAAGAATTTTAGAAACAGAAGTTAAACGATCAACTAAATCTGCAACGTTTTTAGAGTTTACAAGAACTTCTGTTACAACGTTCGTATTCGGCTGTTCTTGAAGCGCAACTAAGCGTTTTCTTAATAAGTCTTCACGTTTTGCGATTTTCGTTTGTAGTTCCGCAATGTCTTTATTTTTCTTTTCGATTAATTGCTCAGTATCAGCAACTTTTTTCGTTGTTTCATCAAGCTTTGAAGAATTTTCTTGAACAGACTTATCTAAACCTTGAATTGTTTTATTTAATTCGTTCATTTGTTTTTGTAATTCATCACGTTCTTGTTGTTGTTTATGTAAAGTGTCATTTTGTGTATTAATTTGTGATTTCACGTCAGAAATATTATCTTCTGCAAATGCATTTGGTGTTAATCCTGAAAACATTAACCCTGCAACTAATGCGCAAGACGCCATTTTTAGCTTTTTCATTTTATCTTTTACACCGCTTTCTTTTTCTTTTTTCCGTATATAACCTATAAAATTTATACCATAATTCGGGTTTTTTTTTACCAATGTTACGCTTTTGTAAAACAAATGTAATATTATATGTGTATCTAGCGCAAAATACGTATATTTTTGTATGTATGTGTAGAATTTTTTAATTTTTCCTCAATGTTATAAACAAAGAAAAAACGCAAGGTGTCCCTTACGTTTTATTAAATATGCAAATGCAAATATAAATGAAATTGAAACGCTATTTCATCCATTTCTCAGCCCAATTTTGGACTTCATCCATAACACTTTCTAACGCTTTTCCTTTGTCAGTTAAGCCATACTCGATTCGAACTGGTACTTCTGGATAAACATTACGAACTACAATGCCTTCGCTTTCCAATTCCTTTAAACGCTCTGACAACATACGATCGCTCATATTCGGTATAATATCTGCGATTTCTCTAAAACGTTTCGGCTCTTCTAGCAAAGATTTAATGATTAAGCCAGTCCATTTTTTACTAAGCAAAGTAAAAGCTGACTCAAACTTTGGACATAAACAAGAATTATGCTCCATATGTTTCACCTCTCTTCTATTATAATATAGTTTCTTGTAAAAAGTAAGTTATAAAACTTTCCTCATATTTTATTTTACGTACATTTTATCATTTCCAAATATTAACTTGTCAACTATACGTAACATTTCCGTAAAAAAACCCTCTTCAAAAAGAGAGCCTTTTCTATCTTATTACTTCGTATACCATCCAAGACCAAGTGCACCTTCACCTAAATGCGTACCAATTACAGCACCAAAATAACCCGTGCGAATTGCGACATGAGGATATTTTGCTTCTAATTCTTGCTTCCATTCATTCGCTTCCTCTTCACGTTGCGCATGAATGATAACTGCTTCCATAGGTACACCTTTACTTGCTTGTTCATCAAAAATTTCAACGATACGTTTTAGCGCTTTTTTACGTGTACGAATCTTTTCAAATGGAATAATGACTTTCTCTCTAAAATATAAAACTGGCTTCACTTGTAGCAAGCTACCGATGAAAGCTTGCGCACTATTTAATCTTCCACCACGTTGTAAATGATGTAAATCATCCACTACAAAATATGCGTCCATCGTTTGCTTCATTTCATCAAAACGAGCGATAATTTCTTCTGGTGTTTTTCCTTCACTTGCTAATTTCGCGCCTTCACGTACATAAAATCCTTGTACTTCACAACTAATTTCAGAGTCATACGTATATACTTCAATACCCTCTACCATCTGTCCAGCTGTCGTTGCTGTTTGGTATGTACCACTAATTCCACTTGAAAGATGAATACTAATAACTGCATCATATTCTTTAGATAATTCTTCGTATAACTCTAAAAACTTTCCAATCGCTGGTTGCGAAGTTTTCGGAAGTTCTTCCTGCTCACGTACTTTTACATAAAAATCATCTACTGAAATTTCAGCTTCTTCTTGATAAGATTCTGTTCCAAACACAACGTTTAATGGAATCATATATATATTTAGTTCGTCACGAATATGCTTCGGTATATATGCTGTACTATCAGTAACAATAGCTGTTTTCATTCTCGTACCTGCCTTATAAAAAATTTTTATCCCCTAATTTTACACGAAAACTAAAAAAGGTGCATCCATACATAAAAATACCGGTTGAGAATTATACTCAGCATCTCGACAAATTACAACAAAAAGATAAAATACTCATCAAAAATTTCAGCTTATTTATAAAAAATGTTTGAATATAAAAACGCCCGCTTTTAAAATGTAAAGTACTAGTCATTTTGACAGATAGGGGCGTATATCATTGTTATTACAATATTTAACAATAAAAGACTATGGCGAACACGAAATTGTCATTCAAAAATCAAGATTTATTTGTTATGTAAATAGAGCTACAACTGAAGAAGAAGCGCAAGCGTTTATACAAAAAATAAAAAAACAGCATTGGAATGCAACACATAACTGTTCAGCGTATTTAATTGGCGAACAAGATCAAATTCAAAAAGCGAACGATGACGGTGAACCGAGCGGCACAGCTGGTGTACCTATGTTAGAGGTATTAAAAAAACGCGGGTTAAAAGATACTGTTGTTGTCGTTACACGCTATTTTGGTGGCATTAAACTCGGTGCAGGTGGATTAATTCGGGCATACGGAAAATGTACAAGCGAAGGTATTAATCACGTCGGCATTGTCGAACGAAAACTAGTGCGGGTTATACAAACCGAGATTGATTACACTTTACTTGGCAAGCTAGAAAATGAATTACGCAATTCAAAATATGTCATTAAAGATATACATTATTTAGAAAATGTCACATTCGATACGTTTGTAGAAGAAGATGGAAAACAAGCATTCACAGATTGGATGATTGAATTAACAAATGGGAAATGTACAATTACAGAAGGAGATATGTTGTACTTAGAGCAAGATCTTATCTAAGAATAATGAAATTATCACCTTTAAAGATTAATGTAGTGAAGAACTTCTCTACAATGAACTAAGGAGATTATATATGGAAGAACGTTATCATCATCTCCAAAATCGCAGAATAAAAAAGAAGCGAAGAAGAAAACTTTTCTACTTCTTTATTTTCGCATTTTTATTTGGCAGTGTAGGAGTCTATATATTAAATTCCTACACTTCTCTTATGGGGATGTATAGTGGATTTAGTCGTGAAAAATCAGATTTAAGAACTAAAGATGTAGAAATTACAAAGGAACCTTTTACAATCCTCATTATGGGTATAGAAGATTATGCAACAGATGGTCAAAATGGGCGTACAGACTCATTAATGTTTGCGACAGTCAATCCGAAAACTCAAAGGATTTCACTTATGAGTATTCCTCGGGATAGTCGCGTTCCAATTGTCGGAAAGGACAAAGAAGATAAGATTAACGCTGCGCATGCTTATGGTGGAGAACAAATGGCAATCAAAACTGTCGAAGGTTTTCTAAAAGTTCCTGTAGACCATTATATTAAAATTGATTTCCAAGGCTTTAAAGGTATCGTTGATGCTGTTGGCGGTGTTACCGTTGATGTCCCTTTCGATTTTTGGGAGCGCTCTGACGTGGATTACTACAAAAAAATCCAATTTAAGCAAGGGCAACAAAACTTAAACGGTGAAGAGGCACTCGCTTACGTCCGTATGCGAAAGCAGGATCCAAACGGCGATTATGGCCGAGCCGCTAGACAAAGACAATTGCTAGCCGCTGTTGCTCAAAAACTGAATTCTGCCTCTACTGTATTTAAAATTAAAGATTTAACGACTGTCGTTGGAAAATATATAAAAACCGACATTCCTATTTCAGACGGACTTGCTCTTTACAATAAACTTTCTGGTTTTGATCCTTCTACAATACAAACGTTAAAACTTGAAGGAGAAGACAAAAAAATAGGCGGTATTTATTACTTCCTTCCGGATCCAATCGGTGTAGAGACGGTACGTAATGAAATAGAAAAAGAACTAGGGGAAAAAGCAAAAACTCCAACAAATCCAAATACAAAAACCGATTCATCAAATCCTGACTCAAATTCTAACTCTAACGAAAAAGCAAAGAAAGAAACAAACCCGAACAAAACACCAACTGAGCCGCCCCCTTCCACAAATGCTCATGCAGAGTGGATTATGAGAAATCAGGAATAACAAAAAGAGCCAACTCTTATACGATTTGGCTCTTTTTTATTTACTTATTAAAGTGTTGTAAAATTGATTCAACAATACGCTCTGATGCACGACCATCACCGTAAGGGTTAGATGCTTGCGCCATCTTATCATGAGCTTCTTTATCAGATAGTAACTCATCAGCAAGATTAAAGATTGTCTCTTCATCTGTTCCTGCTAATTTTAACGTACCTGCTTCAATACCTTCTGGGCGCTCTGTTGTATCACGTAGAACAAGAACTGGCACGCCAAGTGATGGTGCTTCTTCTTGAACACCGCCAGAATCAGTTAACATTAAGTATGAACGAGCTGCAACATTATGGAAATCAATCACATCTAGCGGCTCGATTAAATGAATACGGCTATGTTCTCCTAAAATATCATTTGCTGTTTCACGAACAACAGGATTCATGTGAACAGGGTACACAACTTGCACATCTTCATGTTTATCAACAAGGCGCTTAATTGCACGGAACATATTACGCATTGGTTCACCTAAGTTTTCACGGCGATGCGCTGTCATCAGTACAAGGCGATTATTTCCAAGCTTCTCTAGTACCGGATGACTATATGTTTCTTTTACAGTCGTTTTCAGTGCGTCAATCGCTGTATTTCCTGTTATGAAAATGCGTGACTCATCTTTATTTTCTCTCTGTAAGTTCGTTGCTGATTTCGCTGTCGGTGAGAAATGAAGGTCTGCCATTACACCTGTTAATTGACGATTCATCTCTTCTGGATATGGAGAATACTTATCCCATGTACGAAGTCCAGCTTCAACATGACCTACTGGAATTTGATTATAAAAAGCAGCTAAGCTAGCAATAAATGTTGTTGTTGTATCACCATGTACAAGTACAATATCAGGCTTTGCTTCTTTCATTACTTTGTCCAAACCTTCTAAACCGCGCGTTGTAATATCAATTAAAGTTTGACGATCTTTCATAATATTCAAATCAAAATCTGGCGTAATTCCAAAGATACTTAATACTTGATCTAACATTTGACGATGTTGTGCTGTTACAGTCACAATTGATTCTATTTTTTCTGGATGCTTTTGCAACTCTAATACAAGAGGTGCCATTTTAATTGCTTCTGGACGTGTCCCGAAAATTGTCATTACTTTTAAACGTTCAGTCATTTTATTGCCTCTTTTCTCTCACTAGTTACAGTTTCTATTATGACGTATAAGAATAAACAAGGAACATGCTCTTTTTATCGAATAGTAGCAACATGATTATTACAAACATTCTTTCGTCCCACTGAGTAGTAATCTATCCCTTGCTTTCTAGCATCCTCATTAGTATAACAATTTCTCCCATCAAATAGAATAGCCTTCCCCATAAGTTGTACATACTTTTCTAATGGATATGTTCGAATAGATTCCCATTCCGTTACGATAAAAACTGCACTCGCACCTCTAATCGATTCATCTATACATTCAGCATATTGTATCGTCTTCCCAAATATTTGTTGTATATGCTGAATTGCTTTCGGATCGTATACAACTACATCCGCACCTATATTAATCAATTCTTGTATAATAATAAGAGATGGCGCTTCTCTAATATCGTCTGTATTCGGTTTAAATGCCGCTCCAAGAACTGCAACCCGTTTCTTATTCATATTTATTACTTTTTTCGCTTTTTCAACTAATAAAAACTGCTGCTTATTATTCACTTCAATGACCGCTTTTAACAAACGAAAATCATGAGAAACGTTTCCTGCCATTTGTACAAGTGCTTTCGTATCTTTCGGAAAACACGATCCCCCATATCCAATGCCTGCCTGTAAAAAATGGGTACCAATTCTCTTATCCATCCCCATTCCTTTTGCTACATCTAATACATTTGCTCCTACCTTCTCACATATATTCGAAATTTCATTAATAAAGCTAATTTTTGTAGCCAAGAATGCATTAGACGCGTATTTAATCATCTCTGCGCTCTTAATATCTGTAATATACGTTTGTAAGCATAATGAACTGTACAAATCCTCTACTTTCTGTGCAACTTTCTCATCATCCGCTCCAATTACAATACGATCACCATGAAAGAAATCATAAATACCGGAACCTTCTCGTAAAAACTCTGGATTCGATACGATATATAATGTATGCCTCCCTTGTAACTTCGCCTCAATCCATCCCTGCATCGCTTCATTTGTACCTACAGGAACCGTACTTTTCGTAACAACAATAATATCGTTATTCACGTACGTCCCAATATCCTCACACGCATGCTTAATATACGTTAAATCAGCTCTCCCATTTGCTAATGATGGTGTTCCAACCGCAATAAATATAAATTCAGCATTGTTAAAAGCTTTTAATTTACTTGTTGTAAAAGTTAACTTTGCACACTTATACGCATCATGTATTAATTCATGTAAGCCACATTCATAAATAGGTAAATCCCCTTGTTTTATCCGTTCAATTTTTTCATAATCTATATCAAAACATGTGACCGAATGTCCCAGTTTTGCCAAACCTACTCCTGTAATTAATCCAACATATCCAGTACCAATTATCGTAATTTTCATTTCCCCTTCGCACAGGAATATACAATAGAAAATATACGAATACATAGAATTCCCCTGTGCTTCCTCCTCTCATATTAAAAATGAGAAAACATTTTACTTCTCTATTATATGAATTACCTTTTCCATACTTTTTTAAGTTTTTGTAAAATTACATAAGAGAATATAAATTACCATATTTTAACACGAGACTTACTCATTTCTACGTGTAACACTTATAATACTGAAATAAAAATACTCACTATAGGAGAGGTGCGAAAATGGTCTATTATAAATACCAACAAACGCAACCTTCTTAAATGAGCTAATATTCCATATACGATTGTCATATCTTCTATTCACTTCCACTTACTACAAAAAGAAAAAAAGATTGAATTCTAATCTTTTTGTGATACCATATGTTATGAGCCTGCAAATAAACATCATAATTTTCAGATAAATAAACTAAAAAATTATGTTAGACTATAAAAAGGTGGGGTATTAATGGACTCACAAGTGATTTATGCCATTTTGGCATCTTTCATCACTGTACTCGTCGTTACTCCTTTAGTTATTAAATTAGCTTTTAAAATAGGAGCAACAGATAAGCCAAATGCGCGTAAAGTACACCAAAAGATTATGCCTCGTCTTGGCGGATTAGCAATATTTATCGGTGTAGCTGTAGGATTTGTTGTTGGCGGGTTATATGAACAAAGAATGTTATCGATAACATTAGGTGCGATTATCATTGTAATCATCGGGATTTTAGATGATATGTACGAACTATCTGCGAAGGTAAAATTCGGTGGACAACTATTAGTTGCAGCTATGATTGTAAAAAGTGGATTATTAGTGCAAGTATTATATATTCCAATCCTCGGGGATACTGAACTTGGATGGCTTGCTTATCCAATTACAGTGTTTTGGATTGTAGGTATTACAAATGCAATCAACTTAATTGACGGATTAGATGGATTGTCCGCTGGAATTTCATCTATCGTACTTGCAACGCTGGCATATATGGCCTTCACTAGCCCATGGGGTACTGGAACAGCTATCATTTTGCCTCTAGCACTAATTGCACTTGCAAGTACACTTGGATTTTTATTCTATAACTTCCATCCAGCAAAAATTTTCATGGGAGATACAGGAGCACTATTTTTAGGATACTGTATTTCTGTCATATCGTTACTTGGATTATACAAAAGTGTAACGTTATTCAGTTTCATCGTTCCAGTTATCATTTTAGGTGTACCTGTATTTGATACGGCATTCGCAATTATCCGCCGTATCGTAAATAAAAAACCTATTTCAGCACCAGATAAATCGCATTTACATCACCGTTTGCTTGCAATGGGATTCTCTCATCGTAAAACGGTACTAATTATATACGCATTCGGTATCTTCTTTAGTGTAAATGCCATTATTTTCACTAGTGCAACATTATGGTTATCCATTATTCTTCTTTTCATTTTAATCTTCTTCACAGAAATCATTGCTGAAATAATCGGCCTTGTACACGAACGTTACAAACCAATTATTTCCTTCTATAAAAAAATGAAAAAACGCGAAGACTAATTGTAGTATAGCCTTTACAATTATGAAATATTCAAATAGCATCCTCTTTCTTTGAAGAGGATGCTATTTTTTATTTTTTTACTCCTTATTTGACATTTCCAAAATATAGATTGTTTGAGAGTCCCTTTATTGGAGAAAGATATACATAATAAAAAAAGTATCAAATTTTATTTTTTACATCTTGATTGTCAAACTGAGGGTGAATGTTATGATCAAGCGAGTATTTCAATGTATCATTTTATTTTTCACAATTACTATATACACGTCATCTAATCCTGAAGCAACTACAATTATTCCTGCTGAACATCATCCAAATGCTGAAACGACCTCTCCTACACAAAAGATTGCGTACTTAACATTTGATGACGGACCAAACAAATATACGATGCAAATTTTAAACATTTTAAAAGAAAAGAATGGAAAAGCAACCTTCTTTGTTATTGGTGGAAAAGTACCGCATTACCAAAAGACGATGCAGCGATTAATTAAAGACGGACATTATATTGGACTTCATAGTATGTCACACGATGTAAAACGCCTTTATACTGGCGATCCTTCCACTTTAATTACAGAAATGGAACAAACTCAAAACATTGTCCAGCAAGTTACAAAATTAAATACACACCTCGTCCGCGTTCCATACGGTAGCATGCCTTACTTAAAAAAGAATTATCGTGATGCTCTTGTATCAGCTCGATATAAAATGTGGGATTGGACAATTGATACATATGATTGGAAAAGTTATGACAATCCTTCTGCCATACTAGAAAGAGTACGTAATCAAAGTGATGAACAAGTCGAAGTTATTTTAATGCACGATTCAAGTGTCACTGTACAAATACTGCCAAAAGTAATCGATTATTTACAGTCACAAGGATACAAACTTCTTCCTTATAATCCCTCTTTCCATCTCGAAGTTAATTTTTGGAAAGACACAAGATTGTAACAGCTTTAGTGCCTATATGCTAAAGCTGTTTTATTTTTCTCTTCCCACCCTTCTCATTTTTGTGTAAAATTTTAAATAGTGATGAAGTTTCGAGGTGAATAGAAATGAAACGAATAGATCTCATTTTTAACGCAATACAAGAAGGAAATTATACAGAAGGTATAACCGCATTAGAACTCGCTACCCTTCTACAACTAGATCGTGCCAATGTAAGTAGCGACTTAAACAAACTTGTAAAAGATAAACGTTTATTAAAAACAAATACGCGCCCTGTTCGTTTTTATATAGAAACGAACACTTCGTTGGAAACGCATTCAAAAGACGTGACTTCACTAGATACATTTGCAATTGAAAATACGAGCCTTAAAATCGCAATTGAAAAGGCGAAAGCTTCTATTCTCTATCCTCCAAACGGTATGCATACTTTACTGCTAGGAGAAACAGGAGTCGGAAAATCTATGTTTGCTTCTTTAATGCACGAATATGCAATTGAAGTTGAACAGCTTCCAAAAAAGGCACCATTTATCGTCTTTAACTGTGCTGATTATGCAAACAATCCACAGCTACTACTAGGACAGTTATTTGGGATCAAAAAAGGAGCTTACACAGGTGCGAATGATCAAAAAGGGTTAATTGAAAAAGCACATGAAGGAATTCTTTTCTTAGATGAAGTACACCGCCTTCCTCCAGAAGGACAGGAAATGCTCTTTACTTTTATTGACCGCGGAGTATATCGCCGCCTAGGAGAAACAGAAAACGAGCGTAAAGCACAAGTATTAATCATTACTGCAACAACAGAAGAACCAAATTCATTTTTATTAAAAACATTTACAAGACGTATACCGATGACTGTCACGCTTCCACCACTTCGTGAGCGTACACATAAAGAACGCTTTGCTTTACTACAACTATTTTTCACAAATGAAGCAATTCGGCTAAGGAAAGAAATTCACGTTAGCCCGAACGCAATGCGTGCTTTCGTCTTTTACAATTGTCCCAATAACATCGGTCAATTAAAAACAGATGTACAAATCGCTTGTGCGAAAGCTTATTCTGATTTTGTAACAAAGAAACGTGATTCTGTCTATGTTTCAAGTACAGATTTACCTTGGTATATGAAAGAAGGGCTATTTATTGAAAGAAAGAGCCGTCACCTATACCAAATACCAAATGAAACATTTGTATTTACGGGAGATGAAGGTTGGAGTCAACATAAAGCAGAAGATGAAAAACGGTCTTCTATTTACGACTATATTGATTATAAATATGAAGAACTTCAAGCACGCGGTATTGAAGAGGAAGAATTAGAATTACTAATAGAAAATGATATTCAAAGCTTTTTCGTACAATATTTTAACCAAATGTCCAAAAAGACAAGTCATGAAAATGTTTTTAAAATTGTTGATCGTAACATCGTTTCCGTATGTGAAAAAATTGCGGAGCTCGCTGAAAAACATTTATCTAAGACGTTTGATGAAAAAGTCTTTCTCGCATTAAGTTTACATGTACAGACAACTCTACAACGTTTACAAAGCGGGAAGCAAATTCATCACCCACAATTGAATCAAATTCGTACGAAATATAAAGAAGCTTTTTCCGTAGCTATGCAATGCATTCAACTACTGGAAGAAGAATTACAAATAACAATGCCCATGGATGAAGCTGGCTTCTTAACAATGTTCTTCGTTGTTGATCCAATTCCTTCTTCTCAAACAGAAGTAAAAGTATTAATATTAGCGCACGGTAATGGCATCGCAACAGAAATGGCAAACGTTGCAAACGAACTCCTCGGTATTGATGAAGTGACCGGTATTGATATGCCGCTACATGAATCACCGAAAGATTTTTTAGAACGGGTTAAAGTGTATATGAAAACACTTCAAAATGTAAACGGGCTTCTCTTACTTGTTGATATGGGGTCTCTTGCCTATATCGGTGATATATTAGAAACTGAATTCAAAATTCCTGTACGTGTCCTTTCCATGACAAGTACTCCACACGCACTAGAAGCAGCTCGAAAAGCTCAGCTCGGCTATTCATTAGATGCACTATATGAAACAGTAAAGAACTTAACGCCGTTCTATTTAAACGTACAAGAAGAAAAGAAAAAGCCACTATCACCAATGAAGTCTGTTATTTTAACAGCTTGTTTAACTGGTGAAGGAAGTGCCTTAGCTATTCAAAAAATGTTAGAGAACTATTTACGATTTGATAAAGACTTAATTGAAATTATTCCAATTAGTATCGTCCATGAAAAAGATTTAACGAAAATGATTGAGAACATAAAAAAAGAGCGTAATATCATTTGTATCGTCACAAATTTCGATGTGCAAGTTCCATGTTTAACATATCATTTCCAAGATATTGTGAACTACACAGCGATTCAGCCAATTCAAGAATTAATTACGTATGAAGAAACATATGCGAAAATGGCCGATATTCTTGAACAACAAATGCAGCGTAACGACGGGGCATTACTAATTAAAACAATTCGTTACGCACTAAATACAATTCAAGAATTAATTTCCTTGCAGCTAACTCCTGATAGCTTAATGGGTGTTATTCTGCATATGAGCTGTATGGTTGATCGTCTTCAAAAAGGAGAAAAACTTCTTCCTCACCCTGATAAAGAAAAAAGAAGACAAGATGAGTACTGGATGTATATGAAAGTGAAAAAAGCATTACAACCAATTGAAAATACATTTGAAATACAAATACCAGATGATGAAGTATTTTATATCATGGACTTCTTTATTAAAAATCAGCCTGTTAAAAGTTAAACAAGTAACCTTTAGCGACACTCCTTCGAATAAAGTGAAGGCTTTTACGGGCAGTTAATGCAGGATAAATTTATATCGACGATTTTCAAAATATATGAATGTATCGTCAATACACATCATCCTATCTAATTCGAAAAGGCTGTTCCAATTTTTTGGAACAGCCTTTTCATTTACTTCTTTACCTTTCTAATCCGCCCTCTTATTTCTCCTTTTTTATGTGATTTCGTATGAACATTTACATATACATTAGCTTGAATAATTTCTTGGAGAAAATGAACAAGGGATTTTCCTTGTAAAGGCCCTTCGAATTCCTCCACATTTACAGCACCAGTAATGCTTCCCTCATTCAAACTAATCCCTTGCTCTAGCGGACCGTATAAATAGAAAACAACGGGACCAATTTGACTGGACTTCCCTAAATGAATTTGACACGACGTGACCTTTTCTATATTTTTTAATATTACCCTGTAATGCAACTTCGTTAAATCATCACTAAAAATAAACTCTGCTACCCCAAAAGCTTCTGTATTTACAGGAGGCAATTCCCTCTTCCCTGTTAACCTAGCAAAAAAGTGTGTTGTCATAGGGCATTCTCCTTATATCAATTTCCCAGCACTTCTTTTACTACTTTATGGTTTACACATAATCATTTATGACTTTTTCAACTTTTAATTACGAAGAAAAGATTCACAAAATCTTTACATAAGAATCATTTCTTTTGCTTTACCACCTCTTGTATAATGCACATAGAAAAAACTTTCTAGGAGGTTACTTTGAAAAATAACAACTACTCTTTTCGATTATTAGTCGAGATTTTTCTCGTCTCATTTAAATTAGGACTTACTTCATTCGGCGGTCCTGTCGCTCATCTTGGTTATTTTCATCATGAATACGTGCAAAAAAGAAAATGGATGGATGAAAAAAGTTACGGAGACTTAGTAGCACTGTGTCAATTCCTTCCTGGTCCCGCTAGTAGTCAAGTCGGTATGGGCGTTGGATTATTAAGGGGCGGGCTATTAGGAGCAATTATCTCTTGGATTGGTTTCACCCTTCCCTCTGTTCTCGTTTTAGTCTTTTTTGCTTCATTCCTTAATCAATTCGAAATTGGAAGTACAGGATGGATTCATGGACTCAAACTTGTAGCAGTCGCAATTGTCGCTCATGCAATATGGGGAATGGCTCAAAAGCTAACCCCGGACCGAAACCGTGCAACAATCGCCATTGTAACTGCCGCGATTGCCTTGTTATGGCCAAGTAGCTGGACACAAATCATTCTCATTTTACTTTCAGGGCTGATCGGCTGGCTTTTATATAAAACTCCTCAAAACGCCCAAGTCTATAAAATACAAATTTCTATTTCAAAAACGATGGCTAGTTCTTGTCTCATTTTATTTTTCGGACTATTACTATTGCTACCAATACTGCGACCGCTCTCTCCTCATATCGCATTATTTGATAGCTTTTACCGTTCTGGTTCTCTCGTATTTGGCGGAGGGCACGTCGTACTCCCTCTTCTTGAAAGTGAGTTTGTACAGAACGGGCTGATGACAAAAGAACAATTTTTAGCTGGATACGGATTAACACAAGCGGTGCCAGGACCTCTCTTTACATTTGCTTCTTATATAGGGGCAGTGCTAAACGGAACCACTGGAGCAGTAATCGCAACAATCGCTATCTTCCTTCCTGCCTTTTTGCTCGTTATTGGTGTTTTACCATTTTGGGACAGTGTAAGAAAGGTACCCGCTATACAAGGCGCATTACTCGGTGTTAACGCCGCAGTTGTCGGTATTTTAATTGCCGCTTTTTACGATCCAATTTGGACGAGTACAATTATGAATGCTTCAGATTTTGTCTTTGCATCTCTTCTTTTTGGCTTACTAACTTTTTGGAAAACACCGCCTTGGATTATCGTTATACTTGGGGCTTTTGGTGGATATGTTATATCTATTTTATAAATATAAAAAACGACGGCCACTTAGCCGTCGTTTTCCTATTAAAACTTCACAAGCTCTATTCCTTCAGGTAACTCACTCTCCGTTAAAATACGCAATTCTTTCACACGATCCATTACGTAAGAAGAACGTTTCACAAGCTCTGGATCAATATACGCTGGATGTACCATAATTTCTATCGTTTGTTTATCCTTCACTCTTCCTTTTAACTTGGAAAAGTAATCTTCCGTCACACCATCCGCGTAAAAATCGCTATAAAACACATCAGAAAATGGGCGCACTGCTCTATCTTCCTCACAACGACGAATCGGAACGTTATATTTACTTGCTAACATCTCAAGAACATCGTGTAAAACCTTTAATCCATGCACATGATGATGACTATCTAAATGAGTTGGTGTTAATCCGTAAGATAAAAATTTCTCAATTTGAGCAGTCCATTCTCTCTCAACTTCTTCAGGATTTATATTCCCTTCCCTTACAACACGTTGTTTATGGAACTCCCCATCTTTCCCTACAAGGGATGGTACATCCTTTAAAAGTGGTTCTCCTGCCGTTAATACGAGATGCACTCCTACTCCTAACGTTTTATAATCTTTCGCTAAGCGTACGGCATGCTCTGTTCCTGGCATATTCATCATCATTGTCGTTGAGTTTACAAGTCCATTTATATGTCCATCAATAATACCGTAATTTGTACCTTCTGTAAGACCGAAATCATCTGCATTTACAATCAACTTAATCATCATAATACCTCCTAATAGAATAAAAAAAGCGGGCTAAATAGCGCCGCTTTTTACTTCTCTACCTTTTTAAAGAACTGTGGAAGATATTCTTTATGTGCTTCCAACATTTCATCTAAAATTTGTTTTGCAACTTTATCTGACGGTACAAGTGGATTAATTGTCATAGCAAGCAGCGCCTTATGATAATCCCCTGTAACAGCAGCTTCAATTGTTGTGCGCTCAAATGATTTAATTTGCTGTACTAAACCGCGAACTGGTACTGGAAGATCTCCGACCGCAATTGGTTTTGGACCTTCTTTCGTAATAATACAGTTCACTTCAACAGCGGAATCATGTGGTAAACTTGCAATTGTTCCGTTGTTTCTTGTATTAACAGGCTGGATATCACCTTTATTATTGTAAATAGACGTAATTAAGCTACATGCTGCATCACTGTAATAAGCTCCGCCACGTTTTTCTAATTGTGGTGGCTTAATATCTAAATTCGGGTCTTTATATAACTCGAATAAATCATCTTCTAATTGTTTTACTACTTCTGCACGTGTACCTTTTTCAATTGAAGCTTCTTTCTCTTCTTCTAACATTTCACGTGTTTTGTAGTAATAACGATGATATGGACATGGAATTGCGCGAAGACCGCGAATAAAGTCTGGCTCCCAATTAAGAGCAGCGATATTTTCCATCGTAATTTGCTTTTCTGGATCTGTTACAAGCTCTAACACTCGATCCATTACACTTACGCCATCTAAGTATACGTCTAATCCGTATACCATATGGTTTAAACCTGCGAAATCAACATGTACACGACTTGCATCTACTTCAAGTAATCTCGCAAGACCCATGCGAATTCCGATTGGAACGTTACATAGACCAACTACTCTTTGAACATTTGTATAGCGAAGGACAGCTTCTGTTACCATACCAGCTGGGTTAGCAAAGTTAATTAACCATGCATTTGGACAAAGTTCCTCCATATCTTTACAAATATCTAAAATAACAGGAATCGTTCTCAGCGCTTTAAATAAACCACCAGGACCATTCGTTTCCTGACCGATTACATCATATTTTAACGGAATTGCTTCATCTTTTGCACGTGCTTCTAATAAACCGACGCGAAGCTGTGTTGTTACGAAGTCAGCACCTTTTAATGCCTCGCGGCGATCAAGTGTTAAATGCACTTCGATTGGTAAACCTGATTTTTTCACCATGCGTTTCGCTAAGTTACCAACGATTTCTAACTTTTCTTTTCCTGCCTCAATATCTACTAACCAAATTTCACGAACAGGAAGCTCATCATAACGTTTAATAAATCCCTCAATTAACTCTGGTGTATAACTAGATCCACCGCCGATTGTAGCAATTTTAATTCCAGTCATGCTTTATTCCCCTTTCGCTTCTAACTTTTTATAAAGGTCAATAAATTCTGCTGCTAATTCTTTTACTGTAATTGCATTCATTAAATGATCTTGTGCGTGAATTAAAAGAACACTAATCTCTGTTTTTTCTCCTCTTGCTTCTGATTGTATGAGCTCTGTTTGGAAATGATGCGCTTCATTAATCGCTTCTTTCGCCTTTACCATCGCTTCATCAGCCTCTGCCATTTTCCCCTGTTTGGCAAATTGAAGTGCTTCCATTGCAAAGCTTCGTGCATTACCACTATTTAAAATTAATTGGAATGGAATTTGTTCTGCTGTAGTCATCATAATTACCGCCCTCTCTATTATGGTTCAACCGATTTAAATACCCCTTCAGTTTGAACATTTCTATTAAATTATTATTTTATTAATGATAGTTTGGTGTTCTTGTAGATGGGTCTCATCTTTCTGAACATGATATAAAGGTAATTGTTCTGACGAGCTATACAAACTCGTCAGAACAACACTTTTTAAAGTGATACTGAATTGTCGTTTCCTTTTGTTTCAGCTTTCGCAGCTTGTACATACGTACGGTCACACATTAATACGAATGGATAGTAAATAACTACCGCGATTGCAAAGTTTACAAGCTGTAGTACAGCACCAGCAATACTTCCGCCCGCTACAAGATAACCACTAAAGATTGGTGGCATTGTCCATGGAACTAAAGCAACTGTTTTTGGTACCCATCCTAAAGAAATTGCTGTATAAGAAGTAATTACTAATACAACTGGTGTAAGTACGAATGGAATGATTAACGCTGGGTTTAGTACAATTGGTGTACCGAAAATAACTGGTTCGTTAATATTGAAGAAACCAGGACCGATAGATACACGGCCTACACCACGAAGTTGCGCACTTTTTGCAACAAGCATTACCGCTACTAAGAATGCTAATGTTGCACCTGATCCACCGATGTATACGTATACATCAAAGAATGGCTTTGTGAAAATGTGCGGTACATCATATGCAGACATACCATCGTTAAATAATTTAATGTTCTTTTCTAGTGCTGGTAAATAGATTGGGTCGATAATACCACCGATAATATTAGGACCATGTAATCCGAAGAACCATAATACGTGAATAAGTAATGCGATAATAATTGCACTTGGTAACGTACCTGCTAAACCTTGTAATGGTAATTGAATTGTTTCAAATACGATTTTATGAATACTT
This sequence comes from Bacillus cereus group sp. N24, assembly GCF_016483345.1. NCBI lineage: Bacteria > Bacillati > Bacillota > Bacilli > Caryophanales > Bacillaceae > Bacillus > Bacillus cereus group sp. N24. The sequence goes on along the minus strand of NZ_JAEHCA010000011.1, from coordinate 1,711 downwards.
GTTCCCGCTAATTTCACAGCTAATTGAATACTTGCTGTTGCGATTAAAATAACGAATGCTGGAACTAATGCTGCGAATGATTTCATTACTGCTGGTGGAACACCATCTGGCATCTTAATTGTAATATCCCTTTGAACAAAGAACCTGAATACCTCCGTTACAAGAAGAGCTACAATGATAGAAACGAATAAACCTTGTGATCCTGTCCAAGCTAAATCAATACCGCCTTCTTTTGGCGTTGTCGGAGATATAATAATTAATGCACCGAATGTAATAATTGCTGCTGACAACGCATCTACACCGTAAGATTTCGCTAAATTATAACTTATCCCAACTGCGGCTATGAGAGCTAATATTGCAAAGGACCCTGTCCACATACCACCGCCGATATCTTTCCAAACATCCCCAAATGCACCCTTCATAAGTTTTTGGAATGCATCAACTGGTAGATTATTTATAAGTACTGCAAACGATCCAACTAAAATAAGAGGCATAACTGCGATAAAACCATCACGGATTGCAACTAAATGACGCTGTGATCCGATTCTTCCTGCGACTGGAACTAAATATTTCTCCATAAATGCAATAAATTTTTGCATTTCGCTTCCCCCCTAATTATTTTTTAAGTGTTAGTGCGTGATCTAAAACTGCTTCTCCATTCATCATGCCGTAGTGCATTGGATTAATAACATCAATTCCAACGTTCTTCTCATCAGCAAGCGTTTTCATTGAAGAGAGCATGTAACGAACTTGTGGTCCTAATAATAGTACATCTGCTTGATCGATATTGTTTTTTACTGCATCCCCAGATACAGCCCAAATCTTTCCTTCTAAACCGCGAGCTTTTGCAGCCGCTTCCATTTTTGTAACTAGTAAACTTGTAGACATCCCTGCTGAGCAACATAATAAAATATTCATTTGAAAATCCCCCTTGTGTAGTGTAAAAAGTTTATGTTATTTATTTTTCTTTACGATATTTATTAATGCAATTATCGTGCCAACTTTTTAAAACCACTAAAATCAGCGCTTTTTCGAGCATTTTCTTTGTGTGTTAACGCTTTCAATTAGTGTGTCCCCCAAAAAAACACACAGTGTGTTATAAAACAACACACTTTTAACACATAACTGTATGAAAATAGATTAGTGTTTAGTTGTCTAGTTGTATTTAAAATAAAAAAACACTAAAAAAATTTTTCAGCTTGAAAATCCAGTAAAAAAATAAACCTCTCTTGAACACACTCTTCTATCTATTGTCCAAGCAAACTCTACTAAATTACATAGAATAAAATAAAATAACACAATTCGAAAGGGGATTCCTATGCCAAAACATAGAAAACAAAGTAAAATAAAGATTTATAGAATAACAAGCTATAAAAAAGACGAGCGCTCTGAATTAGACTCTGACAAATTTGAACTAGAACAGCAGGAAATAGAAAATAAGCAGGACAAGCACGACAAACATGAAAAACAAGACAAACAAGACAAACAAGACAAACAGGACAAACAGGACAAACAGGACAAACAGGACAAACAGGACAAACAAGATAAACCAGGTAAACCAGGTAAACCAGGTAAACCAGATAAGCACGACAAACAGGACAAACAGGACAAACAGGACAAACAGGACAAACAGGACAAACTGGACAAACAGGACCAACAGGCCCAACTGCACAACGACGACCACAAGGCCCACGCGGACAAAGAGGAGAGC
>NZ_JAEHCA010000109.1:0-357 GCF_016483345.1 Bacillus cereus group sp. N24 | reverse complement strand
ATAAACGAATACAATATAAAATCACCTTATTGTGGATGTACTACTGCGGACTAGAGCAGCAACCCTGTCACTAGGCCATTTAGAAAACTTTGCAACAGAACCTAAAAATCAATTGCATAGAGCGAGTGGTTTGCAACTTCTTATTTCAGCAATTGTATTATGGAATACGGTATATATATCACGTGCAGTTGATGCTTTACATGCAAAAGGCGTGGACATTCCAGAAGAATATTTACAACATATATCTCCACTTGGATGGGAACATATTACGTTGACAGGCGATTATGTTTGGAACTTAAATGAAAAAACAAATTTTAATAATCTAAGACCATTACGAGACAAAAATTATATAAAAAA
>NZ_JAEHCA010000108.1:0-362 GCF_016483345.1 Bacillus cereus group sp. N24 | reverse complement strand
AACTCCTTCTCATTGGACTTAAATCCTTTTAAAAGATCTGTTTTTTTATCCTCAAAAAGCTTTTTCGCTTGCGCTTCCGGAATCGCTTTTTCTTTAATTTTTTTCGGTAAGGCGATTTCACATTCCGGATAATTACTGCACCCGTAAAAGTTTCCTTTATGAAGAATTTTTCCTTTTCTACAAGGGCATTTGCACACCTCAATCTGCTGATTCCAGGTATTAATAATGCTATCCGACACCTTATCATCCATTGCGCCTAATTGTTCCACTGTGTCTTTTACAAACGTATTCGTTTTCTCCACAAATTCCTCATATTTCATTTCATTCTTTTCAATCATGTAGATCATCCCTTCCATTTCAGC
>NZ_JAEHCA010000107.1:0-383 GCF_016483345.1 Bacillus cereus group sp. N24 | reverse complement strand
CGCGGTAGAGAGGAGTAGTGTTATCAAATTTTTGCGTATTTAAAAAGCCAGTAATACCAAGGGTTTTCGCGTTTTCACCTTCTATTTTTTTCACGTTTTTTTACAAAAAGTGATTTTTTTGCCCAAAAGTACCACGAACCCTTACCAGATGGGCATTTTTTAGCATGTATACCAGGTAAGTTCGCATAGATCATAACCATTAAATACTGCCTTTATCCGTGTAAAAAAACAGGTACTTTTAAACAGTAGCATTACCGAATAAAAGTACCTGTCATATGTAGGGGTTTCTATTTAGAAACAAACCGCGTAGAGAGGAGTAGTGTTATCAAATTTTTGCGTATTTAAAAAGCCAGTAATACCAAGGGTTTTCGCGTTTTCATCTT
>NZ_JAEHCA010000106.1:0-384 GCF_016483345.1 Bacillus cereus group sp. N24 | reverse complement strand
TACTTCCGCAAGACATGTTATGAGATATTTTATTAAAAGTGCGGGTGAAGGGAGTCGAACCCCCACGCCAAAGGCGCCAGATCCTAAGTCTGGTGCGTCTGCCAATTCCGCCACACCCGCATATTAATATATTTAAGAAAAAATGGGGCGACTGATGGGAATCGAACCCACGAATGCCGGAGCCACAATCCGGTGCGTTAACCACTTCGCCACAACCGCCATAGTTACTGGTGCCGACTAGAGGACTTGAACCCCCAACCTACTGATTACAAGTCAGTTGCTCTACCAATTGAGCTAAGTCGGCTAAATGGTGGAGGATGACGGGATCGAACCGCCGACCCCCTGCTTGTAAGGCAGGTGCTCTCCCAGCTGAGCTAATCCTCC
>NZ_JAEHCA010000105.1:0-388 GCF_016483345.1 Bacillus cereus group sp. N24 | reverse complement strand
ACGTATTATCTCGGGTTAGAAAAAAGAAAAAGATATTTGTACTCGGTCATGAACCAGTGGTAGCTAAAAATAGAATAAAACGAAGATTTAAAGCTACAAAGCCTAATGAAAAATGGTTCACGGATATCACGTATTTGATGTTTGGCAATAAAACTCTTTATTTTTCATCTATTATAGATGGGTTTAACAATGAAATTATAAGTTATAAAATAGGTAAGACACAGGATGTTTCTCTTGTATTAGATACTCTAAAAGAGGCTTTAAGAAAGCGAAATGTGATTGATACGATTTTACATTCGGATCAAGGAAAAGTGTATACATCAAAACAATTTCAAACATATGCCAAAGAAAAAGGCATTATCACAAGCATGTCTCGTACAGGAAACTG
>NZ_JAEHCA010000104.1:0-391 GCF_016483345.1 Bacillus cereus group sp. N24 | reverse complement strand
AAAGTTAATTAAATATATCAGTAAGCCCTGCTAGTCAAGTGATTGGCTAGTAGTGAGGGTTAACTGCGGGCAATCCCTAAAGCTGATTGAACTACAACGTGGCTAGAAATGGCGAGCGTGAATGTTGCGAAAGCAGAAAAAATCAATCAGATCGTGCAAGGTTAAATCCTAAACACTAGAACAATGGGTCTTCCGCCTCGAATCATCTAAGTCAAAATGGATAAGATGAACGTTCAACGACTATCTCGTATAACTGACGAGAGTACACCACAAGCCTATGGTGGTGGAAAAATCCTCTATCTCTAAAGAGATAAACATATAGTCTGCGCTCATGTGAAAACATGAGAAGTTCATAAGAGAACTGGCTAAGGAATTGCGCCCTTAGTTGAAC
>NZ_JAEHCA010000103.1:0-393 GCF_016483345.1 Bacillus cereus group sp. N24 | reverse complement strand
CTACATTTAATGATGAATTAGTCAGTAGTCACTTTGCCATCATCCCAACAACAAAATTATATGTCGGGACCAACCGAGATCCATTAGAAAAACAGTTATATGACTTAATTGTAAAACGATTTATCGGGAACTTTATGAAACCAGCAATCTACCTGGTAAGAGAAGTACATTTTATAGATCAAGAGGCTAACACTTATAGCACAAAAGAGAAGATCCTACAAGAGAAAGGGTTTCTAAGTGTGTTTCAAGAGGATATAGAAGAGGGTTCAGTTGAAGCGTTTCAGATACCTATTTTACAAGAAGGAGATTCTTTCAAAATCGTTCAGTATGACTTGATTGAGTCTCGAACAAAGAAACCAGCCTTTCATACGGAAAGTTCCATTTTAACCTTTA
>NZ_JAEHCA010000102.1:0-394 GCF_016483345.1 Bacillus cereus group sp. N24 | reverse complement strand
GTGTCGTGAGTGAGTCTACACCTAGAAGGTTTTCTTGTTCCCATCGTTTCGCTAGGCTCCGCCTAGCTTCACACCTTAGGTGGGAACAAAAACCCCTTATGCTCTTCTCACTATTTTTTGATCTCTACCCAGATTTGCAGAAAGGAGAGGGAAAAGTGGAAATTAGAATTAGAGAAGTAGATCCAATTGCCGTAAAGAAAATAGATGAAATTGCAAAGAGGAAAGGATTATCCCGGCAGAAATTTTTGAAAGACCAAATTGAAATGTTAGCATTTTTTCAGCAACAAAATAAAAGGGAAATGGAATTGGAAAATCTCATTGAAAAGAACATCCATATGATGAGTGATTGTTATAGCGCAATGGAAAAAATGAATGAGTTTATTCAAATGATGAT
>NZ_JAEHCA010000101.1:0-394 GCF_016483345.1 Bacillus cereus group sp. N24 | reverse complement strand
GTGTCGTGAGTGAGTCTACACCTAGAAGGTTTTCTTGTTCCCATCGTTTCGCTAGGCTCCGCCTAGCTTCACACCTTGGGTGGGAACAAAAACCCCTTATGCTCTTCTCACTATTTTTTGATCTCTACCCAAGTTTGCAGAAAGGAGAGGGAAAAGTGGAAATCAGAATTAGAGAAGTAGATCCAATTGCCGTAAAGAAAATAGATGAAATTGCAAAGAGGAAAGGATTATCCCGGCAAAAATTTTTGAAAGCTCAAATTGAAATGCTGGCATTTTTTCAGCAGCAAAATAAAAGGGAAATGGAGTTAGAAAATCTTATTGAAAAGAACATCCATATGATGAGTGATTGTTATAGCGCAATGGAAAAAATGAATGAGTTTATTCAAATGATGAT
>NZ_JAEHCA010000100.1:0-398 GCF_016483345.1 Bacillus cereus group sp. N24 | reverse complement strand
TTTAGAAATGTGATCAAAAATATGATCTGCATATCTCGAACCAAGTGATAACGTACCGTTATAAATTTCATTGGAATAACCATCTAACAAATCGAAATCAATATGTTCTTGCCTCCCTGCCTCTCTATAAACTCGTTCTAATCGCTTCGTTAAGATATAAGCTTCATGAAACGAATATTGCTTATCCGACTCAATTTCTGTTCCATTGCTACTCTTAAAAATGACAAACATGGCTTCTCCTTTCTTCCATTTACTTTAAATTCCATGAAAAAAGGCAACAAAAAAAGCCATACCCTTTGCATAGCCTCCTCATTGCCTTAATTATATTTTTTCACTATTTCATCCAGAAAAACGGGAATAAGATTTGACCAAATTTCACATTGCTATTTACGCTCTCT
>NZ_JAEHCA010000010.1:0-173653 GCF_016483345.1 Bacillus cereus group sp. N24 | reverse complement strand
ACTTTATAGATTTATTGCTAATTACATACGTTTTATAATTATATATTTGTTATTATTTCTTGTATTTATACTTGACTTTCAATGTACTTATCATTTCTTATTTTAGTTAACATAACGTTTATTTGTAACAAAAAAATCCTCCTCACCTTAAGGAAGATTTTTTAGCTTGCTATTATATTATTTATATTTTTTTAGTAGCAATCCCAATTGTAAATGACATTGGAAAAATCTAGTTTTAATAAATCTTCCTTACGAATAAATAAATTAGCAACACCAGAATCTCCCCACATAATATTTAATGAATCGTCTGTATCAATTTGCAGCAATAATATATCATGTTGCTGGTATTTCTCTTCCCATTCTCTTGGATCTGTCTGTGTAAAAAATGGATAACCGCCGATTTTATGTCCTTGTTCTTCGCATAAATCATCATACAGTTCGCCTAATTCTGTATTATTTTCTTCATCAACGATTTGTTCCCAATCAATGTTATCGTTAAAAATCATTTCAAATCGATAATCTCTAGATGTTACTGGTTGATAATTCAATTCAAACTTTAGTTTTGCTGCTTCAGGTATGATAAAATCCTCTGAATCTAAAGTGTTTAAATAACTGAAATCAGTAATAACCTTAGTTAAATCTACTGTAATTGTAGAATGATACATAATTCGAAAATCTTTTTGGTCAGTTGGATGATCAAAATCTGCTCCAAAAAGCTCATCATCAGCACTTACGAAAAACTGTAACATACCATTTTGAGGCATATATTCAATATGAGGCATTTCTTCAAAGTTTAATTGAGCAAGTAGCATCATCGGTTGCCCATTTGAGTCTTTAGGATGCTCTTGATCTATAGGTAAATACGGATGACCACTAAACTTACTCTCAAAAAGAGTTGTCTCTGCTAATGTTCCAGAAACTTTAACATACGGTTTCACACTTTCTTCTAAAATACTAAGATACTGTTCTAGTTCTTTCGGAATTTGAAGTTGATACGTATTCTTCATCACATTTGCCTCCCTTTAATAATGAATTGAAAATGCCTTACTTAATTATATAGTAAGAGATAGCTTCATTGAAAATTGTTAAAAGTCCGTTATCATCCTCGTTTTTTGCGCACTTGGTGGACAAAGTAGATTATGTTCTAAAACCTTTTTATTAATAGTTCGAATTAAATCCGCTGCTTCTGCAGTATTTGTAGTTTCTTTTAGCCTTTCTTTTAAATCATCAATTTCCTTTGAAAGCTCAATCCACCTAGGTAAAACATGATTATTTTTCAAAGTTCTATACAGTTGTTTTTCAGGATTATACGAAAGATCTTTATCTAGATTTAGAGGTTTCCCTTTACCTGGCAAATTATCAAAAGACCCTTTCTTTTCTGCTTCTTTAACGATAGAACTAATATGATCCTCATACGTATAGGACCAAATTTTCTCATCTTTTACTAAAATCTCTTGCTTTTTTAGTTTTTTATCTAGTTCTTCTTGATTCATAAAATCTCTCTCCTTTATATTTTATAGTAGCGTTTTTGTAGGTTTTTACGCTTTCAATCCATCGAATAACTTTTCTCGCCACCAAACACCGTCATGACCGCCTTGAAATTCTTCATAAGTAATTTGGTATCCTTTTTCTTTTAAAGCTTTATACAGGCGTCTATTGGCTGTTAAAAGAGGTTTGTTTTCAAGTTCTCCTGCTGCTATATAAAAATGAGGTTGCATCGCATTTGAATCTATAGATGAAATTTGATTTTCAATCCAAGGAATTATATTTTCATAACCATCCTTTTTCCAATGTACGGATCCAGACATTGACAACACGTTCCCGAAAACATGTGGATTTTGAAGCGCTGCATAAAAAGCTGCTAAGCCACCAAGACTGAAACCGGCAATTGTTGTATATTTCGCGTCTTTATGCACACGATACTTAGCATGAATCCACGGCAGTAATTCCTCTGTTAAAAATATATTCATTTTATCGTTATAAGTTAGCTCTTCTAGCCGATCAACTGGTTCTATAGCAACAGCAATACAAGATGGGATTTCTTTTGTGTGAATTAAATAATTGAGTGTTCTTGCGATTGAAAGGTTATTAATGAATGAATTCCCATCAAATACAATGAGAAGTTCTTGAAGATGTGAAGTGTGAGAATAATCATGAGGCGTATAAATATGAATTTTACGTGTGTTATTTAAAATCGTACTATGAAAAGAATATGTTTCAATTTTTCCGGATGGATAATGTTTTGAAGGAAAACGACTGCTATACTGCACTTCCATTCCTGTGTTTAACATAGACGCTTTATTGGCACCTTCTCCAAATGTATTTCCATTAAATTGGTCTAGTTGGTACTGTCCACTACGCTTTATCCAATCATTTTTGAAAAAATCGTTTACTGAAAAATAGTACGTTGAAATAAAACTCTTATCCGTCCTAAACGTTTCATACCAAATATCTGTCTGTAACAATCGTTTTAATTGATTTACAGACAGATCCCAACCAGGAAAACTGCCGAATACATAAACATTTTCAGTTTTTCGGTCCCTTAACCAAATATACGTTATAAGCTTATACTGATTAGCTACAGGACATTGTTCTATTAGTGGCGTATTATTCGACTTTATTTCATGCAAAAAAGTATAAAAAGCTTTCTCGTTTCCATTTTTTAATTGATTATTCAGTTCCTCTAACTTAGGACTAATTATTGAAGTCACCCCCACTTCCTCCTTCGTTGTAGTTCTTTCTTTTTATTAGGAAAGTTTATCAATTGCCTGAACAGATAGTTCCAACGCTTTTATTCTTCTTGTTAAAAGAGTTCTTTGCGGACTACCTACTTTAGACTTATCAAAAGCCCTCTCTATTGATGGAAGCAAACCAACAAGGACATTACGAGCTTCTATTAACTCTTCTTGACTATACTGATGACTTTGTTGATTCCAAGCGTTTTCTAGCGCTGCTAACCCTATGCAAACAGCTTTAAATCGTTTTTTCACTAATGTAGTATTTGCACCTTTTTGAGTCATTTGTGACAGTGCATTTTCAAGTTTACGAATTGTTGATTGTAAAGATTTTATTGATTCCGATTTGTCTAGATTTGATACGTTTTCCATTTTACTGTTGTTCCTCCTGGCTTAACTTATTTAATACTGGATATAATAAGTACTTAATTTCACTCGAAATATTTTATCATAAATAACTAACTATATTCGAGGTGGATAATGGATTAAAGGAAAACGGTATCTAAGCGCCTCTCCCTCCCTTACATCATTCTATATGTACTTCTTTCTTCGTATTAGAATCCCTATATAAACAAGGTATTAAAATTGTATTTTTTATGAAAAAAAACGCACAAGCAGCATAACTTGTACGTTTTAATTTTTATTCAGTAAGATAATATAGTAATAGTTTTCGCGCTTTCTCATAATTCATGAAATCTCTATACAAAACGGGATACTTCACAATTTCTGTTTCTATAGAACGATATTGCGGAAACCATTCGAAAAATGATTTTCTCAGCCACTTTATTTGCTCAAACGAAATCTCCTTTTCGTTTTCATTAAGTACGTAACTCAAAGTCCCTGCTGTATGCATCCAATAATAATTTAAATCAGCGCTTATACAATCATCTTCTGTGAACATATTTTTATAATCTTTCCGTATTTTTTGAATGTCACAATTCGGAAATGGTTTATATAGAGGACTATGCATTTTTTGCAATTCATTAAACATAACTTGTTTTCCTAACTTCAAATACCCACTCCTTTATTTCTCTATCCAATTTAATAAGTTTTCATAGTGATATTGAGCATCGATATACCCAAGATTATATAGATTAACAAGCTTTTCCTTATTTCTTTCTATTCCGCTTATAGGAAGTTGTACGCTAGGCTGAATAACATAAAAATTATCTTTTTGTTCTTTTTGATTCATATAAGATATCGTCTCATTATAAAAACGATAATGCTCTACTAAAGTCTCTGCGATTTTCGGATATTTTCTATATAAAATTTTAGCCAGGCCAGAAAATTTATTTCGCTGCTTCTCATATCCTTCTGGTTTTGTCATAATAACAACGTTCTTTTCATAACCATCATTTTGCGCTTTAAAAACTGGTATAGGATCTATAATCCCTCCATCTAACAACTTTCGATTATCGTATTCTACAGCAGGTGCTATAAACGGGACAGAGCTTGATGCACGAATGATTTTTAAAATATCATTTCCATGTTCCTGTTTATTATAATAAACAGCCTGTCCTGAATCGCAATCGGTCGTTCCAATTACAAACTGTTCATTTGAATGTAGGAAAGTTTGAAAATCAAACGGTACAATTTTGTTTGGTACTTCATCAAATAGAAAATCCATACCAAATAATTCACGTTTTCTGATTAAATTTCGATAAGATATATATCTGTGATCTGCTACTAGCTCTGTATTCACTTTCTTATTCCTTCCTTTTTGACGTGACAAATAGGTTGCTCCCATACACGCTCCAGCAGATACACCGACTACATACGGAAAGAATAAGTTTTGTTCCATGAAATATTCGAGTACTCCTGCAGTATATAAACCTTTCATTCCTCCGCCCTCTAATACTAAACCAATATTCTTCATGCTATATCCCTCTACTCCTTTTTTCTTACTTACATATTAGCACAAGATTTTAAGATGAGGTTATATAATCGAATTGCAACAATAACCAGAAACTACTAAAGTAATGTCATAATTTCTTAGTAAGTAGCATGGTACAATATAAGTAACACATCCCACATATATTAAAGGAGGAATTTCATATGGGTTTATTTAGCGGTATTTTAGGAAATGCATCGAATGCGAGTACAGAAAGTGTAGAACGTGATTTAGAGAAGATTATGCTAGACGATGAGAAAGTTGAGCATGCTTATAAATTAATTCGCGATTTAATCGTATTTACAAATCGTCGTCTTATTTTAGTAGATAAACAAGGAATATCAGGTAAAAAAACAGAGTATCATTCTATTCCTTATAAAAGTATTACACAATTTAGCATTGAAACAGCTGGGCATTTTGATTTAGATGCAGAGCTTAAAATTTGGGTGTCTAGTATGGATGATCCAATTGCAAAAGAATTTAAAGGTGACGATAGTATTTTAAGCATTCAAAAAGCGTTAGTAACATATACGACAAAATAGTTATTTTGTATTTTTATTCATTTATGAAATTACTAACCCGAATATTTTGGAAGTATATACAATGTATTTGTATATTTAATCTATATTAACATAAAAAGGTAAAGCGTATTTCTAATGCTTTACCTTTCTTTTTTGTAATAAATAAGTGTAGCTTTATCATTTAATTTCTTTATAACTTCTGTTCTTTTATAACCTATCTTTTCATATAAAAAACAATTTCTCTCTTCTTCTAAAATAGTAGCAAGTTCCCAACTCATCGCTTCAGGAAACATCTCCTCAATTAATAATAATACTTTTTGAGCAATTCCTTTTCCTTGAAACTCTGGATGTATGAACATAGGACTTATCCAAAATTGATTTGTTTTTTCTTTGTAATATATACATATTGCCCCGACAAACTGACCATCTACGATAATTTTATAAAATCCACCATTCGGGTATTTAATTCTTGTCATCGTTCGTTGAATCGGCTCATTCGCTGGACTCGTCTCATAGTCTTGGTACTTCTCTAATAACGGATAAAATGATGTAACTTGCATTGTGAATATGTCCACTGCATCTTTCTCAGTTGCTCTTTTTAGTATAATATTCATCTTACCAATCTAGGCGCTTTCTTAATGAAGTAATATGTGCTGTATGATGACGACCGTGCCATGCGTATAATCCAATTGCAACAGCAAGTTTTGTTTCACCAGATTCAGGATGATTAAATGTCTTTTCTAAATCAGTAGGTTCTAATGAATATAAAAGGTTAACCCATCTTTTATGTAATGAATCTAGCATTACTAGTGAAACATCTACAGGTAGTTTCGAATCTGGCAATTCTGCCCACTTTTCTTCTTTATACGGTTTAATAGTTGGATTCTTTTCTGTTAGTGCTAATTTAAAGCGTATGTAACTATTCATATGGCTATCAACAACGTGATGAACAACTTGACGAACTGTCCATCCGCCAACGCGATACGGTGTGTCTAGCTGCTTCTGATCTAAATCTTTAATTGCCTTTGCTAAATCAGTAGGTACATCCTCAATTTCTTGAATCCATTTATCAATCATTTCCTCAGTAATAGGACGCTTGTATGTAAATTGACCAATTGGATAACGTAAATCATTCATGAATAAGTCCCCCCTATTATTTTGAACACAAAGTAGTTCTACAAATATAATGTACAAAATTTACACGTTCTCCGTTTAATTCTACAGAAGTTGTATCTGCTTCATTTTTAAAAGAAAATCCGCTTTTTTCTAGTACAATTTGTGATGCAAGATTATTAGTCGTTGTTTTAGCATGAACCTCATTAATTTCATTATTTTTCGCTACGTCTAAAATTAATTTTACAGCTGCTGTTGCAACTCCTTTTTTAGTGAATTTTTCTCCGACTCGATAACCTAACGAACTGATTCGAGTTTCGGTATCTATATTTACTAAGTTAATTCGTCCTACAATTTCTTTTTCTTCATTACGAATTAAATAAAAATAAGAATTTCCATCTGCCTGTTCTATTAATAAATCGTCTAATAGTTTTTGAAAATATTCAAAATCGAAATATTGCGAACCACGATTTGGTACCATCGTTTCAAAAAAAGATTTATTCGTAAGTTCAAACGTAAATAAATCCGCAGCATCTTGTTTTTTTAGTTGCTCTATGTATATTTCCATTCCGTATTCTCCTTCTTGATTTACTAACTGTTATACATTCTTTTTTAATCAATTATATTCCTGCTATTTCTTTCGATTAAGTAATACAGCTAGTAGCACTTTCGGATGAAAAAGGTGAAATGGACTACGAATTAAATTCATCACTCGTACTAACCGAATATAAACATCAGAATCACTTGCGGAAAGTCGATATATTTGTTTCGTATACCATAGCTGAAATTTTTGTTTCGTAGTTAATTCTCTCTTTAGCTGCGGGTGACGTGATATTTCCGTTGTTGTCATATCCCAAGGGATTTCTATTATGTCAGCTGTCTTTTTATAAAATTGTTGTGTAAATGTTTTATCGAGCTGTTTTCTACTTTGCAGAAGTAATTGCAATTGGTGAGCTTCCATAGCAGCAACTGAAACACCTTGACCGAAAACAGGATCAAAACGACATTGTGCATCTCCAACTACTAACAACCCTTCTGGTACATTGTTAACTAAATCAAATCGCCGACGTACTTGATAAGGAATTTTGTATGTCTTTATATCAGTAATCCCCTCAGCTTTGTTTAGAAACTCTGTTACATTAGAGATTGATAGATTTTCAGCAAAATCATAAAATTCATCATCTGTTTGTGGTGCTTTCTCATTTGCGTATCCACTGAAAGTAACAAAATAACGATTATCTTCAATCGTTTGAATAAGAACGCCATAAGGGTTTTCAGGGAAACTCGGAGACATTAGCATATTACAACAGTCTAACTCCTCATTTTCTTTAAGTTGGAACATTTTTGTTGCGTAAAATAAATCGATACGAACTTTCTCTTCTTGTACTTCAATTTCGTATTCTCGTAGCCACTCCATACTTTTTGAGCCAAACCCACTTGCATCAACTACAATATCTGCATGAACTTCTTCTTGCATGCCTGTCTCTAAATATTTAACTTTTACTCCACACACTTTGTTAAGCTTCCCATCTACTAATAACCCATTAACCAATGTTTTATATGTAATAGTAATATTTGAAATTTGATCAATTCGTTTTTGAATATGCCATTCTAATAAAGGACGACTTTGTTGAATCATATGAACTTCCCCTATGAATGGTTGTTTCCATAGACCAAATTGATGCCATTTCAAATCACGCGTAAAGTTATTTATAATACTGCCCGCTTTTATTAATTCATTCGTAATAGTAGGAAACAATTCTTCAATTGCTTTTTCTCCACCTTTTAATAACACGTGAGGATGATCGCTTTGTGGAACTCTTTTTCTTGAAGCTTTTCCATCCCATTTGTCACCGACTTCTAAAATGATTACTTCTTTAAAAGAAGTTGATAATGCCTTTGCTGCAAACTTTCCCGCCATACTTCCACCAATAACAATAGCCTTATTAAACATATTCTCCCCCTTAATAAAAAGAGATCCTGTCGTGTATAAATGAAACAGGACCTTAATTACATTGCTTCTTTATCATTATAATTAAAATACATGAGTAAATTGCAACGTTAAAATTAAAATACCTAATCCCCATACGTAATACGCGAATACTTTTAAGGAATGATGTTTTAAATATTGAATCATCCATGAAACTGCTATGTAACCAAAGAAAGCTGCTGATAACGTTCCGACAATTAATGATGTACTAGAAATAGATTCTGCTTTCCCTTGAAAAACATCTATAAATTGCAAGATGATTGCTCCGACTATTGCTGGCGTAGATAATAAAAAAGAAAAGTATGCTGCTGTTTCACGGTCTAGTTTTCTCCATAAAGCAGCGACAATCGTCATTCCAGATCGAGAAATTGCCGGGAAAATAGCAGCCGCTTGAAATGAACCAATGATAAATGCATCTTTATATGTAATGTCGTCCATTTTTTTACGACCATCCTTTTGTTTATCGGCCATATATAGAAAGAAGCCTGTCACTAAAAACTCCCAACCGATGGTAATGCCTGTTTTTGAAATATCTTCAAAGAAGTCTTTAAATAATAAACCGATTACAACCGCAGGTATCGTCCCAACGATAAGTAATAACATAAGCTTTGAAAATGGATTTTTCATTAAATATATAAATTCTTTTTTGTAATAAATAAACACCGCAAGCAAAGTCCCAATATGCAGCATCGTATCTAAAAACAATCCCGCTTCATCTAATTGAAACAAATGCCGTCCTAAATAAAGGTGCCCTGTACTACTAATCGGTAAAAACTCTGTTAATCCTTGAATTATACCTAAAATAAATGCTTCTAACCAATTCATGATGGTCTCCTTTCTCGTTTGCTTGTACCAATATATGAAGGTTAAATTTTCGATATGAAAAAAACTATATTTCTCTATGAATTTACTTTTAAATTATGGATATATATGTAAATAGAGTCGAGGTGGGTTAATATGTGGAGGCATACAAAATTCGGCAATGTATTACTTTGGGTGGGTCCTATCCTTGAGTTTTTAGGATTATGTATGACTAATGTTATTTCAGACATTCCTTTCTTTGAAGGAAAACATAAAACGCTCGGAATAATAATTTTATTTATAGGGGTTTTCTGTTTAATTGCTGCTAATTATTTTAAAAAAGGAGAAAGAAATGAAGAATAAAGCTAAATAAAAAAACAATCCCAGTATAAATGCTAGGATTGTTTTTCGTTTATGTTGCTTATTTATAGAATACTTTATCAACGTTATATTTTGCTTTGTATTCATTAATGATATATGTTTCGTAAATTTCTCTTTCTGTTGGATCTTCTACGATACATGCATCAATACGGTATACTTCGTCACGATGATTTTTAATTGGTGAAACATTGTCTTCAAAGTGTTTTTTAATACGTTGTCTAATTTTACGAGCTTTACCTACGAAAAGCAGTTCGTCATTAATATTGTAAAACATAAAAATGCCGCCTTTATCTCTAGGGAACAAGTGGAAATCGATAAAACCATTAATTGGAGTAATGATTGCCTCGTCTCCTTTAATAACTTGTTTACGTTCAGTAATTGAAACATCAGCTTCAGGAATATTAATTTTAATCAAGTTCATTCACGTCCTCTTTTATTATAAAGATAAATAATAGCATACATACGTAAGAAAAGCTATGTCCAGAGGCATATTTCATTTTATAATTCAAATATTATAGGTGTATCATGTAAACTCTTCTTCCAAATCATATGATCACTTGATTTTCCCCAATAACCCTTCAGTACATAACTAGGTTCTCCAAACTTCTTCGTCCACATATTTTGTGCTTTTTTGTATCCACTATCTAAACAGTATTCTGTTATTCCTCTGCTAAGTAATGTAAGATACATTGCATGTAATAGTAAACTCCCTATACCTTTTCTTTGATACTCAGGAAGTATAAATACAGTTCCTATTTCATACAAATCCTTAAGTACACCGCCTGTACAACTAGTAATCAATGTACTTGCTGGACCAATTTCAATTGTTCCAATCATTTTATCGTTATTTGTATCTATCGCTAATAAAAAGTAACGATTTTCTCCATTACTATCAAAATCATCTTTTAAATATTGCTTTTTCAAATTAATTTCATTTTCTATGTCACCCAATAATTGTGATAATCCTTCATTTTTATATGTATCCGTAATAACTATACGGAAAAACAAGTGAAGTTCCTCTAAATCATCCAAATTCGGCCTTCTAATCGCAACGTTAGTCATGAATGAATTCTCCAATCTATGAAAATATACGAGAACAGCTTATATTGTAAATGTATTTTGGTGTTAAACAATAACCTTATCATGTGAATTGCTTCTTTTTGAATTTATATATCATCACAACGTATATTCGTCTAAAACTATTATATGACATGATTAATACAATACTTTATATACTCTATTCAATATTATTCTACAAAAACCCGCATAGATCCAGCAGTAAAGAAAGCTCAGTACAAAGATTGATAAAATATTTTTTATGTCTAAAGTTGTATGAACAGTAGGGCCAAGTACTGGAAAACGGAAAATATCGAGAATGATCATAATACCTATAAGTAGGCATATCGCAGAAAAGGAAACAACCCATATTCTCCTCCTTAATTTTGAAAAGGATACTCCTAACGCTATACCTAATAAGCCAGTAGTAAAAGGGAAAACAAATAGTTCGCTTGGTTGAATAATAAATAATAGAAAAATAGTTAGAACATAAGAAAGTATTCCCTCACGAATAGAATAACAAATAGCAAAGAAAATAGGTAACGTCGCAAATGGACTAATGAGTAATCCTATACCAGGAATTAAGTTCCCAGCTGCTTGAAACATGGTGGCCAATGCGCTCATTAAAGCTGTCATTGCTAACTTATTTACAAGGGACAACTTTCTTTTATGAACAAAGTTCGCGTCATGCTCTATCATCAGTTGATACCAATAACGTACAAACCGATTCATCAAAATACCCCCTAAAGATACCTCATTCATCACTTTCTATATTATTCATACACTTTTTGTTTATGTGTTACTTTCTGCCTGGTTATCAATCACTATCCCGTAGTCATTTATTCATAGCAGTATGTTTAGGGAGACGACAGGTCGTGCATTTTGAAAAATGTAAACTGAGAGTTTATATCATATCAAGGAACAATCTCATAAATAGTACCTTTGTTAAAATCAGATACTTTCATAGAACCGTAAACACCTAAATATAATTTAGTTTGATCCAAATTTGTTCCTAAACTCATATAATAAGCTGCTTGCATACCAAAATCATAATTGGTTTCAATAACATGAAAGTCATTATGTTTACCGTCTGTACCGGCTCTAGTATATGCTAAAACCCCTTTAACTGGAGGGCGAGAATCTTCTTTCTTAGCGAGGTCAGTAAATACGATACTACCTGTTAAGTTTGGAAGTGCAGTCCCCATATATGGCTGAACTCCTGTAAGTGAAGTTCCTCCAAATTTATCCGGTCTAGAGTCTTTATGGAAATAACTAATAAGAGGCTGAATACGCTTCACTGATGTTTGGATTGTTTCATCATAATAAGCCATTGTCCTCTCATCCAAAGTAGGATTCTCAGAACAGTGTCTTATAAAAGAGGTTGGTAAATCTCCTTCCCATCCTCGCCAACCAAAATTAAGAAATCCTTCTTGATTAGGAGTAGAACTCATTAAATACGTTTGAACAAGTTCTGTAACCGGAATTGATTTATAATGAACAAACGAGAAAATCGACTCTACGATATCCTGTCCGACATTTCCAGCGTATTTGATATATTGATTATAAAACCTTTGGAATGTAATACCGGTTATATTTCGAACACCTTTCGCAATTAATGTAAGGGTTTCTTGTATAGATAAAGGAAGTTCATTAAAGCGCGTTACTACTGGAGGATTATGTATAAGTGTATTTTTACTTACATCGATTTCAATGATTTTACCGGCTATTTCTAAATCATCTTGGCTTAAATTAAACGGATCATAACCTAATCCACCATCTCCATTTGTAAAAACAAGTTTTCCAGTCTCCGGTGAAAAATTTAAACTATTAACGCCGTTATGATTGAAAAATGGCCTTCTTATATTAAGTAATGTTCTTCGTTTTTCAGGTTGACCGCTTGATTGTAAAATCCATTCCTCAACTGTATCAATATGGTCATATTGAGTATCTCTATTTACCCACTTTAAGTTTAAAGATTTAGGGTCACAAGGATTCGGGTTAAATTGTTCTGAAAGCGCACCAGGCCCTTGAGTTCCAGCTACTGAATAATGAAGGTAAAATAAACCGTTATGATTAAATTGTGGATGAAACGCTAGTCCTAGTAACCCTCGCTCATCATAGCCACTACTAGAAACACCTTCTTCAGATGTGCCTAATTTAATAATCCGATTACGAATATTTAAAAATGTCTTTATCGCTCCGTCTCCTATGTAAAAAATCTCTCCTAATTGAGTTGCGACAAATAGTCTTTCAGTTGAATCACCCGGAAGTATAGCGGTTTTCATCACAGTCGGTAAATTTATATTATGAACAATGGGTCGTAAACTAACTTGAATTTTTGTCAATTAACTTTACACCCCTTTTTCTTCTTTTTATAGAAGAATATGATAAGAGTAGTTCTATTAGTATTAAACAAACAATATTCCTTTTTATTACAATTTTGTATATAATATAAGTATATACAATCTAGGGGGACAAACGATGACAATCGTACTACAAATCATCTTACCACTAATTTTCGCAGTGTATTTATTTACCCTCTATCGTAATGAGCAGTTTAGATCAGCTTCATTCCTTTTAGCGGTCATAATTGGGATTTTCGGTTTAGAGAATATTTTTCAATATGCTAGTTTAACAGATCATGCTGTTTATCCATATTGGGGCAGTTTGAAAGCTGTTGTTATCATTTTATCAGTCGTATTTCTATTTAAAAAAGGTGGTCTGACAGGAAAATACTAATTTGTAACGCTATACATATTTTCTTGTCAGATTGCTTTTATTTTATAAAAGAAGAAATGTCCATGTAAAAACAAGAAGGAGTGTGTTACATATGTCTATAAATATTATTTCTATAGTTTCTATTATAATATGGATTGTGTTGATTACAGAACTTATAAAACCTTCAAAAGAACAGAATGGACGAAAAATCGTAACTTTATTATCTGCTGGTTCCGCATCGACAATTATTTTGACGGTTTCATTTATTCAAAATATCCCGTTTTGAAATTGGTAGTGATATAATTACAAGAAAATATTTATAAATAAAAAAGATTAGGATTCGCTCCTAATCTTTTTTATCATTCAATTGCACCAGCAACATCATAATCATTTAAATCCAATTCAATAGGCTGTCCGAGCGCTAGTTTAGCAAGTTCTGCTCCTAAGTATGGACCAGCTGTTAAACCTGAAGCTCCTAATCCATTCGCAACGAGAATTCCTTCAAAGTTAGGTATTGGTCCGATAACAGGTAAGAATCCTGGTGTGAATGGTCTGAATCCTACTCTCGTTTCAAGCATTGTAGCATCTTCTAAGCCAGGTGCAACTGCTAACGCTTTATGGAATACTTCATGTAAACCACCTGCAGTTACACGGTGATCGAAACCAGTATCATTCTCATGTGTTGCACCAATTACGACATGACCATTGTCAAATGTTAAAATGTATTGATCGTTTGGCGGCATAACAACTGGCATATTTTCTGTTGCTGTATTTTCCATTTGCAGGTGAACAATTTGTCCTTTTTGGAACGTAACTAAGAAATTAATTCCTAATGGGTTTAATATTTCATTCGCCCATGCACCTGCAGTTACAAGAACTTTTTCTGCTAAAATTTTTTCATCATTTACTTTAACACCCGTAATATGATTACCTTCACGGACTAATACTGCATCGCCTTTTATGAAAGCTGCACCATGTTTTTTCGCAGCGCTTATTAATGCGTTGCGTAATAATCTTCCGTTTACTCTTGCAGCACCACTAATATGAACAGAACTATATTCTTCTGATAATGCCGGGAATAATTTTTTCGTTTCTTCAGCTGATAAACGCGTAATTTCACCAATCTCTGGTGCATCTTCACGTCGTTTATAAGCTCGCTCTTCCATTTGATCTAGTTTTTTCTCGTCAGTATGTAAACTAATTGCACCTACACGGTTGTAACCTGTATCCGTTTCACCGTCTTCTTCTAATTGTTGAATTAACGAAGAATAGTAACGTGCACCGCTTTTAACGATTTTATACCACGCTTTATTACGACGTTGTGAAAGCCATGGACATACTATACCTGCTGCTGCATCAGTTGCTTGCCCTAATTGTTGGCGATCCACGATAGTAACATTCGCACCAGCCTTAGCCAGATGATAAGCAGTAGACGCTCCTAAAATTCCAGATCCAACTACAATATACGATTTCATTTCAAACACCTTTTCTCTTTGCTAATTATATAAATATAAGAACATTCTTAAGTATAAAAGAAGGAATTCTTTTTTCAATGTACTCATCGCAATTAATTGTTTCATCATTGTGACTTTCCTAATCGTTATTTTTTCTTCTTACGGAATAATTCAATTGTTTTATAGCCTTGTGAAAGGATCTCAATCATTTTCTCAAAACGTTTTTCACGTGTTTTTTCTTGTTTCACAGAAAATAAATTACGTGCCCAATCTTTTTGATATCCAGGAGTTAAACTTTGATAAAATTTAAGTTCATTGGGATGATTAGCTAATAAAGCTTCAACATCTTTAATTCGATCTGCATAATCGGCAACACATTGACTCATAGCAGGCGTTTTCGTCGCTTTTTTCTTTTCACGCTTTAAGCCTACAACAGTAAAGACGTCATCCATACTTACCATTCGAGCAAATTTAATTTCGCTTTCTCCTACATATCCATCTTCACCAACGCTTAATGCTGGAAACATCTCATCACGGTGAATAAACGTACTGTAACGAGCATTACCTTTTTTCGGATATGCGAAAAATACATAACCTTTTTCAAGTAATAATGCTTCATTACTAATAATAAAATTCGTTTGTTTCACCATTTCATCAAGCGTTTCAACAAAAATAAAAATAGCATCGTGTTCTTTTGAAAATGCAGTTTCTTTACCTGTGAAAATGTCATAATCACTTGGTTCGTTAATAACAACCATATTCGTATACTTATTAAGTTTCAATTTATCGATAACTGACATAATAATCTTCCTTTACATTCGAAATTCATTGTACATACTTTTTTATACTGTTCTAGTGTATTATATCTAGTTAGAAAATCAAACTTTAAATAGTATTATTCTGTTTCAAAAGAACAAAAATCTTTATTTGAAGAGCTGGTTTTACAAGAGGATGATGGAAAAAAACCAGTTTTTAATTCATATGAAGAGGCTGCAGAAACATTAAAAACATTAGAAGAAAACCTTTTAAACCAAAAATTATACAAATAGCCGATTCCGAATAAGAACAGGCTATTTGTATAATCATAACTCAATAGCAAATAGAGTATATAAAAGCTCTCTATATTGATCTTCTGTAATTTCACGCTTAGTTTTTGCTCCATACATCATTTCAGTTAAACTAGAATTCGTTAAAGAGATATGGCCAGCGTTCGTCAACTTTACTGCAATTGGTCCTTTATTGAAAATAGACTTTTCATCTTCTACCACTCTTCTTTGAACATCGTTTACTACTGTCTCGTCAATAATATGAGTATAAAAAGCATGACAAATTTTCCATTCTCCATCAACATCTATTCTTTCTAGAACATAATTGCCTTTACTCGTATCTTTTCGTCTCACCCGGTACGAACCGTTTTTTGAAGAAACAGACTCACCAGTAAAAGGTACAGGAACGAGAGGTACTAACGAAGCTATACCTACATCAATTAAATACTGTACGTTATCTTTATTTAAAATAATTGTTATATGTCCGTCCTCAAGTGCCCAAGCATTTATATCATTTTTATATACAGTACCTAGTGCGAGTTGTACATCATAACCACTATCTTTTAAAAAATAATAAAAAAGAGTATTTAATTCATAACAAAGCCCACCGCGGGAACTAGTTAAAATTTTCTCTTGTAAGTTTTTCATAGAAATTGCATTTATATTACCTGCTATAACATCTAAATTCTCAAACGGTATTGTGTGAGCAAATGCAAAGAGTATTGTACTTAATTCTTCAAACTTTATTTCAGTACCTTTTTCAAGGTTTAATCTTGTAAAGAGTTGGTCTTGTAAATTTGTCATATTCAGCACTCCTTAATAAGTTATAAGTTAAAATAATATATGCTGATTGTATATGTGATGAGGTACTGTAACAATGTACATTTCGATTAACTGTACCGGTACAAAAATTCTAATTCACAAGATAACCTAATATAAGAAATTAAAATAAGAGGCATCATTAAAATGCCTCTTATTTACTCTGGGATGCTACGAATATAAATGTAATAGTTTGTCTATGGATACACTATTAATATTACTTAAATCAATAAAATATTGAAGTTGCCACATTTGGCTCTTTTTAGCTTGATTACTAACAGGGTTATCCCATATAGGATAAACTCTCATAGCCATCTTTCCTTTTTGACTTTGAGTTTTTAATATTTTTTCTTCAAGAAGAATCTCTTTTGGGAAAATAAATTGTCCTAGTTTATGATCATTAATACATGTGATAACTAATAAGTCAGGAGCAGCGTCATAAGAAAACGCTTGATTTTGCATGTTTTCATTTTTCTCCCAAAAAGAAACAAATTGACCAATTTTGTTAGGAGTAATTTTTGATACTCTAAAACGTATCGTTTTGTTATTTAAGTGAAATAACGCCCCAGCATACTCTGAGTTTTGTCTTTCTTCTTTTAGATTAGTGATTATTAAGTTATTAGGTTTATATACTATGTCATTTAAATTTTGAATGATATCATTAAAGTTGTTCAAGTAAACTCCCCCTTTATCCACCTTTTAGTTTATCACAAACATTAGTTCTTATATATCGTGTAGATAATATATAGTAATAACGACGTGAAAAAGAGGGTTATTTTAGTGGAATATGATTATGCAGGTTGACTAGATTATTTCAATGTACCCAATTTTTCAATTGCTTGTTGTTCAGTTGCTAAATAAAAAATATTATTACCTTTATTACATTCATAAATGAAGTCTTTTAAGCTTTTACTAGTGTACATAGAAAAATCCCCAACGATAGCAATCTTTACCTTGTAGTTTATAAACTTTTGAAGGATATCGCCCGCAAGCCGTGTTTTTAGATCAAAGAAATCTTCACTTATTAAAGATTTATGGATAATAATATGTTTCGCATCTACATCATATTGAACTGTTGCCATAGTATCTAATGCAGACTGAACATCCGATATTAATACCTTATCGTTTCTAATGACCGCAATATTGATTCCATCGATTACTACTTTCTTTATTTATTTCCATAGTCCCACCCCTTTATAATTTACACAGTATGAGTAAAATTGTTTTACAAAACTTCGTATTAATCATAGATTAAATTAGCCGCAGCTATTAAAATCGCCTCTATTTTTTATTGTAAATATCTATTTTTTATTACTAATACGGTCAATGAAATTAATGATAGTTTCTTTTTTGTATTTTTGAATATATATATAATTGCTTTTACTTGTTATAAAAATATTGTGGAGTAACATAACTTAACAAACTATCCAAAGTGTTAATCTCGGCATATGGTTGTATTTTGGTAGTATTCTTGATTTTCTGAGGGTTAAACCACACACCTTTTATATTTGCATTTTGAGGACCAGCAATATCCTTTTCTAAGTCATCCCCAACAAATAAAGTATTTTCCGGTTGTAAATTTAGCTCATTTAATGCTAGTTCGAATATACGTTTATCAGGTTTACTAAATCCCACTTCTTCAGAAATAATGATTGTTTCAAAATACCTATTTAAATTCGTGTTAAATATTTTAGCTTTTTGCCTCTGAGTTGATCCATTTGTTATAATTCCAACTTTAAAGTGCTTCTTTATTTGATTTAAGAAATGAATAGTATTTTGGTCTATTGAAAAACATCTAGGGAAATTATTATTCCAAAAATCTTGGATGTAATTGCGTGGCAATCTATACCTTGGCGTGAATTCATCAAACAATGATTCTAAAACTGTCGTTTTATTACTTATGCCATATTCTCTTTTATCGTATTCTTTGAATTTCTGTAACATGTTGCTTTTAGCCGCACCATCTACATTTTCATAACACTTTTCTAAAACAATTAAAAATAATGCCTCTACTGCTTTATTCCTATCAAGTAATGTATCATCTAAATCAAACAGCATCGCTTTATAACCCATCAAATAATTTCACAACCTTTCTCGCATGATTTAAATAATCCTTAGTTCACACCTTAAGCGTTTACTAAATTAGCAAAAAAACTCTAAAGTTTGTGACGTACACTCTATAATTTCGCTAGCTTTTTTTTATTGAAATTCATTTCCGTTTCCCCTTCTAGTAAGTAGCGAAAGTATATGTTCACACAGTTTAAGAAATCACATGTAGTTCCCAATATTATACATTAGTTTTTTAGAAATATAAATCGTTCAGCTTTTCATACGATAAGTTTTTTCAAGCATACAATTATTTTTTCATAAAACGGAATATGGCTAATAATATTTTTTTGGAGAATACACATTCTTGAAAATGAAGCTAATACGTTAAACGTCCTATGAAGTTCCTATTGTATCTCCACATAAACTCCAGATAGTACGGCTATAATGACTACCAGAGGTGATATTATGAAAAACTATCATATTCTCGTGGTAGAGGACGATCAAGAAATTCAGGAATTAATTAAACAATTTTTAATGACACAGCATTATACAGTGGTAGTCGCTTCAGATGGACTAGAGGGTATGACACAATTTAATAATCAATCATTTGATTTAATTCTTCTAGATGTCATGATGCCCAATCTTAATGGGTTTGAAGTTTCTAAAATGATTCGAAGTCAGTCAAACGTACCAATTATTATGCTAACTGCGTTGGAAGAAGAGGAAGATCAAATGAAAGGATTCGACCTTGGGATCGATGATTATATAACAAAGCCCTTTTCATTTCATGTTTTGATTAGACGAGTCGAAGCTGTACTTAGAAGAAGTTATGATAAAAATGTAAATAATCATTTGATATTTAAAGAAGTGCGTATTGATGTGGATGCATATAGAGTATATGTAAATGACGTTGAAATTATATTAACGACAAAAGAGTTTGAAATTCTACAACTACTATTTCAAAATGAGAGAAAAGTACTCACAAGAGAAAATATCGTTGAAAAGGTTTGGGGTTACGATTATTTTGGAGAAACACGAATAATCGATACACATATTAAAAACCTACGCAAAAAATTAGCTATCCCTTATATTAAAACAATAAAGGGTATTGGATATAAAATTGATGAATAGTATTGTGAAACTCATGAAAATGAAGCAAATTACTTATAAACTCTTTATGACTACATCTCTCATTTTATTATCCTTTGCAATATTGATTTATTTAACTTTATACTTCTTTCTTCCGACGTTTTATGAGCAATATAAAACAGATCAACTTCAAACAGGGATAAACGAAATCATTGATAAATCTAAAAATCTTACGTTTCAAGATGCGATACCACTTTTTGATGAATACGCCAAAAAAAATAATGCGATGCTTTATCTTCAAAATAAAGAAGGAATAATTATTTACTCTCCTTCATTTTCTTTTATTCAAAGTGGTACGCAAAAAACAGTAGTTACTAAAGCAACACGATTCGAGAATGCAAGTACCCTTAGCAATTCATATAACGTTACGAAACCAATTCAATTTCAAGATGGTAGTTTAACGCTTGTAGTGTTTGCTACATTTCAACCGATTGATGAAGCTTCACAGGTTTTAGTACGCTTTCTCCCCTATATTAGTATCATTGTGCTCGTTATTGGTATAGGGAGTGCTTATTTTTATTCCAGGTTTATTACAAAGCCACTTATTTATATTAATGAAGGTGCACAAAAGATGGCAAATTTGGATTTCTCCGAAAAAATTGAGGTTCGCTCTACAGATGAGTTAGGAGAATTATCTAATAGTTTGAATGACATGTCTATTAACTTGCAACAAGCTATGTTTGATTTAAAAAAAGCAAATGAACAATTAAAAAATGATATTGAAAAAGAAAGAGAAATAGAAACAAAACGCAGAGAGTTTTTTGCGATTGTAGCACATGAATTAAAGTCCCCTCTTACTGTAATGAAAGGATACTTAGAAGGAATGATATACAATATTGGCCCTTATCAAAATCGCGATCAATATTTAAAGAAGAATCATCAAATTATTGAAAGTATGGAACAATTAGTTCGTGAAATTTTAAGCGTATCGAAATTAGAACAACATACCTTTAAACTAAAAGTAGAAAAAGTTAATCTTTCAAAGTTAATAAATACAATTACAAAAGATCTCGAATTTTTCGCTTCACAAAAAAACATCCAAATAATAAAAGAAATTGATTCTGATCTTTCTGTTTATACAGATTATGTTCTTTTAGAAAAAGCATGTAAAAATATTATCCATAATGCGGTTATGTATTCACCACATAATGAAAAAGTTTATATACAGTTAAGTAAGGATCCTAAACAAGGTCAAATTAAAATGCAAATTATGAATACAGGTGTCAATATTAAAGAAGAAGATATACAACAAATTTTCAAACCGTTTTATCGAATTGAAAAATCAAGGAATCGAAATACTGGAGGAAGCGGTTTAGGGCTATATATTGTAAAACAAATTCTTGAAACGCTAGATATAAAGTATTCTATAAAAAATATGGAACATAGTGTGCAATTTTGCATGAACATTCCATTATCTAAACAAAAAACAAACAAACTCCCCTCTTAGTAGGACGAGTTTATTTGTTTTTGTAGTAAGTATAAACTTATGATGAAATCATTATAGTGGAAATAGATTATGAAATTGATTCAAGTTTAGGATAGTTCATTTTATAATTTGATTTTGGAGTTAGCATAACAATTATATATATAAAATCCTTAAATGGATTTGATCACTAGTTGGTTTTAGAAAACCTATAGTTATTACCATTGATGTTGAGGTACAGACCGCAAATCAGAAAAAAACCACACTAAGAAAAATAAAAGCCTTGCTGCATTTGAAGTGTGGCAAAGCTTTTTTAAATTGCTCAATTCTTGTTCCACTAACGTCTTTGTTAGCTAGCACTTTAATTGTTTTAATAGCCTTTTGTTTAATTCCCACAATGCTGTTTTGTTGCTATCCCATTTCAAAAGGGTTACTGCTTCCTCAAAGCATAACCATTTATAATTGAAGTGTTCCTTAGATAATGAAATATTTTTTGTAGGAACTTTAACTCCAAAAGAAAATTCTTTTATTACATAAACTTCTTCTCCCCAAAGGAATCCTCCAACTACATCCTCTACTGGTAATGACGACACAGAATCTAATGTTATATATGGGCATTCTCTTATAATACCAGCCTCTTCGAACGCTTCCCGTTTTGCTGATTCAATAGGAGTCTCACCATCTTCTCCACCACCAGCTATTCCTTGCCAATAACCATAATCACTTCGGTTAAAAATGGCATATCGAATGGAATCATCAGTTTTTATATAAGGAAAAATCAATACTTGATATGGTGCTCTCATTGTTTAAGCTCCTCCCGAAAATAAGCTTTAAATACATATGAACAATTTATTCACTAACTTGCCATTTTAGTGAATAAAGAGCCGACATCACAATTCTACATTAATAATGCAGGTTTAAGGTCGCGGCTCTCCATTTTTAAAGAATTTTATTTTTCATAAACGGGGGTCACCATACATTTCCATCAACTCAAGAGGTTTTAATACCCTCAAAAGCTTCATCCTTTCTAAGCAAGATAAATTAGAAAGGATGACGTTTTCTTATGAATCCCTCGATTCAAGATGAACTACTACCATTTGCAGAAGAATTACAACGATATCACACGTACGGTTTCCGAATCCATCATATCCATACGCATTGATCGTTCCATCTGCTAATGTTTCTTTCTTTAATTGATTAATAGAATCGTATTCATAGGAAACAGTTCGTAAAGATTCGCCCTATATTTCTAACGCATTAAGATTTATAAAAGTTTTTTACAATTTTATATTTGATTTTTTTAGTAACTCAACATATTATATCGTTAGAACTGAGTTACATATTTAAAAATCATAATCTGGAAAATCTGCAGATGTGCGGGTTCTTTTTTGTAACATAACATCAGAAAGTAGAGGTGAAACGAATAGGAACTTTAAAGTCTTTAAAACGTGATGCATTTCTTTTTATTGCGATGTTAATTTATTTTTATGGCATCTTCATCTCAATACTTATTATGGACAGTACATTTAACTGGTTAAGCTTTATACTTGCACTGCTATCCCTATGTGCCTTAGTCTTCACCATACAAGACATTAAAAATAAGAATTACAGAATAAAATAAAAAAGCATCTGATTCAGATGCTTAACTCTCAATTTTATAAAATATTGACGCCCATGACCATACAGCTACCAAATACAATACATAGTAAACCTAACAGGATTAAAAACTCTGGTAGATCAAAGTGGTCTAGTAGCGCACCTATTAATAATCCAAAGGGATAGAATACAATTTCGATCCAGGTTACGCCCCCTGCTTTTTTTATTTCTCGGTAAGATACAATGCTAACAATTAAAATGCCTAACACAATCAATCCTATCCCTAACATCATTCATCAATTCACCCTTTTTAAAATTTAAAAATCTAGCTTTTCACTTTCATATACTACTCTTTTACACGTGCCAGTAAGTCCCGCAGCTTATTTTCTACAGGATGTTCTTGATTTTCTGGTACTTCTCTTCCATTTGATGAAAAGCTTTGTGAGCATGCACTTTGTGTAACTTCAAATTTTGCATATGGGAAAGTGTGCTCATTTTCTTCACCAACGTTTTCAGTAGTGCTTCCATTTGAACCAGCGCGTATGCAGTTCTCGTCAAGTTTTGTGCGCTTCCCTTCCTTGTTTACCGTGTAATAGGTATCGTTGACCGTACCATATTTCATATCGGCTGTAGATGTTACTGCGGTTCCGTCTGCGGTGAATGTAACTACACGAAAACCATCTTCTTCTGGCAACAATTCCGCTCCAGGTACATTGTATAGTACCACTAAATCTCCTTCGTACGCTTCAGGAATGAGATAAATCGTATTTGTGGTGTCTTTTCCAAATCGGATACAACCGCTTAATACAATCATAAAAAAGATTCCGAAATAAATTATTACGTTTCTCATAGAGTCTCTCCCGTTATTTGTAAGAATGGTATAGTATTTATTATATAATGCAATATATTTCCTTGGATAGAATAAGTTTCTGGTTTAAAGACAGCTTTCCTTAGCTTGATGGTGATGTGGTATTCCCTAAAAAGAAAGACTAAGGAAGGTCCCATAAACTAAAGCTCTCCTTTAGTTGAAAAAAAGGAATCCTCTCATGTTTCTCACTTTGTAAATCTTATTGTTTACTAAAGATAAAGTGGTCTTCAGGCTTCCAAACGTGCAGATGGTCAGCAATGTATCTGCGTAGCCACAACATGACATTAATTCGTCTAGGATAAAAGCCATTTGAAAAATCATCGTCTTTAGATAATATTTCCGATGATATTGTGATGGAGCTTGTTGTTTTTGTGATTTTTATAAATAAAATTAATGGATATATTAAAAACCGTACTCATAAATGGAACAAATGTGTTACTTAGATTGTCTATTACGTATAAAAAGGTGTTCTTGGTAGTTCTCTCCTTTTGTAATGCAAGAAATACAAGATGAGTCCTATCCTGTACATTTGTTAATTGTATTGGTATGTAAAATACCAATACAAAATCCATAAATTTTTGAAAGAGGTTGAAAATGTATGATCGTTCCAAAGAAGTTTTTTCACATTTCGCATTATAAAAAGATGCTACCTGTAGTATTACTTTCATGTGTAACGCTTATAGGCTGTTCCAATAGTAATATTCAATCCGAACCTCCGAAACAAACAAAACAAGAAAATACAAGTAATCATTCTTTTGTTAAACTTGAAAAAGAATATGATGCTAAACTTGGTATTTATGCATTGGACACAAGTACGAATCAAACTGTTACTTATCGTTCAGATGAACGTTTTGCATACGCATCTACCCACAAAGCACTTGCTGTTGGAGCACTGTTACAACAGAAATCAATAGAAGATTTAGAACAAAGAATTAAGTATACTAGCAAAGATCTTGTGAATTACAATCCAATTACTGAAAAATATGTAGATACAGGTATGACTTTGAAAGAACTTGCGGATGCTTCCATTCGATATAGCGATAATACTGCACAAAATCTTATTCTTAAGCAATTAGGTGGGCCAAGTGAATTCAAAAAATCACTGAGAGAAATAGGAGATACTGTCACAAATCCTGAACGTTTTGAACCAGAATTAAACGAAGTGCAGCCAGGAGACACTCGTGACACTAGTACCCCAAAGGCATTAGCTACTAGTCTTCAAGACTACGCGCTAGGCGATATACTTTCAATTGAGAAACGAAACTTTTTAATAGATTTGATGAAAAGAAATACTACGGGGGACAACTTAATTCGTGCTGGAGTTCCAGGAGAATGGGAAGTAGCCGATAAGACTGGCTCTGGATCTTATGGAACAAGGAATGATATCGCAATCATTTGGCCACCAAATAAGAAGCCAATTATTCTTGCGATACTTTCTAATCATGCGAAAGAGGATGCGAAGTACGATGATAAGCTTATTGCAGATGCAACGAAAATAGTGTTAGATGTTTTAAAAGTAACGAATAAATAATAATAGTCATGAATGTAAGCTACTCCTACTTTACGGTACATATCGTTTGAAAGACATTTACGTATATAAACGCTAAGAAGTATCATTGAATGTATTTAAATTATTCAATACCAAATAATAAGCATCTCTTGTTAAAAGGGTGATTATGTTTTAAATGAGCAAATACTTTATATATAGCTTTTGAGTAATCCAATTTTAGTTTTTTGAAATTTAGTATGCAGCACTGGAATACACGTTTATTCACTATAGTTGTCGAATATTCTGTGCTTAATTATCTCCAGACTGATATACTATAAACACAATTGTTCTTGAAGGGTGATGATATTATGTATGAACAACAAAATAATAGGGATAGAGATCAAAAAATGATGTTTTCTATGCAAGGAATTCCCACAAATAAAGTTAACATGAATCAATTACCTAAATGGATTAGAATTTTCGGCTATTGTGCGTTTGGTTGGATGATAGTATTTAGTTTTATTATGATTGTAGGTTTAATTCTTCAATAACTATACAGATAAACAATTAAACAGGACGGTATTTAGATCATATATCTAGGTAATGTCCTGTTTTTCATATATAATTCCTCATTGATATAGTTAACCGGTCATAACAAAAAGAACCTGTAGAATATTCTACAAGTTCTTTTTTAAATATTGTTAAAAAAGGAACAACAAACTATCTTAACATTCAATACAGGGAGACCATTTTGATTATGGCTTGGTTTTATTGTATATCAATTATTAATATTTGAAGAAATATTTTTTTAATATTATGTGAATTAAAAACCTAGAGTGTTTATTTTAAATTTCATTTACTACTAACTTCTTCTTACTTAAATAAACTGCACGATCAGATTTTTTAGCAACTTCCTGTGAGTGCGTCACAACAATAATACATTTATTTTCTTTATGTGCAAGTTCTTGAAACAGTTCTATTATATCCATTGCCGTTTCTTCGTCGAGGTTTCCTGTTGGCTCATCCGCAATCAGTAAATCAACATTACAAGATAATGCTCGAGCAATTGCTACACGCTGTTGTTGCCCGCCACTTAGTTGCAGAACGTTACGTTTCGCTTCTACTTCTGTGAGTCCTACCTTTTCTAATAATTCTAATGCCCTTGCAGTTTTATTTTGCACTTTAACACCTGTAATTTCCATTGCTGTTAGGACATTTTGAAGAGCAGTCATATAGGTAATCAAATTATAAGATTGGAAAATTACAGATACATGTTGATTGCGGTATCGATCCAAACCAATTTTTCGAATATCTTTTCCATTATACAGGACATAACCATTTTTAGGGACATCCAGTCCGCAACCTAAGCTCAGAGTTGTGGTTTTACCAGATCCAGATGGTCCTAAAATTGTGTAGAAATGCCCTTTTTGAAAAGAAAAATTAACATTATCTAGTATCGCTACATTTTTCCCATTACTTTCATAATAAAAATCCAAATTTTTAAATTGTAAAATCGTTTCCATATCGATCCTCCTTATTCATCTTTTAAAAGAATTTGTTTTGGATTTAAACGTAGAATTGATAATGCTGGAAGAAGCGTTGCTAATATAGCAATAGCTAGTCCTATCCCTCCCATTTTGCCTACATCTTCTCCTGTTACACTTACATCAATTTTATCAATCGGATCCTCTTTTTGATTTTGTACAGTTCCACCAGGTCCAGACATCATTACAGTCCCATTTTGCGGGTTGTTTGTTTCTTCGCTTGCTGTAGCAACTTCACTTGAAAGTAAATTATCCCCTATATATTGAGAAACTTTAGCTCCTGTTGTTATGGATAATCCAAAAGCTAAAATAGCGATACATACTACTTCTACTACGAACTGCGCCATCAGCTTCCACTTTTTTTCTCCAATGGACAATAGAATCCCCATTTCTTTACGACGTCCTTTAATCGATAACATAATGATTAATCCTAATATAATCGCACCTGCAATTGATACAATATAAATAATCATTTGAGAAGTAGATGAGATATTTTCGATAGGCCCAATCATTTGTTTGTACAATGAATCATGTGCATCTAATTTATAGTAATTAAAATTAATCTTAGATTTTTTTGCTTCTTTTTTAAATGCTTCAATGTTTTGTGGGTCTTTCAAGAAATACACGACTTGAATGCTACTTATACCTTGATCTACTTCAAATTTTTTCATAGTTGAATGCGGCATATATAGTTTATTAGCTGGATCCATTATAGGAGGGGCCTGTTGACCCATTGCTTGCTCATTCGTTTCGTAAATACCGATAATTTCAACCTCGAGGGTTTCCTTCTTATCCCCTGATTGCACTTTAACTTTGTCTCCTACTTTCAAATTGTTTAATTCCGCTAATCGTTTTTCCATTAAAGCTACATTCTGATCTTTCATCTGTTCTGTAATTGGTTTCCCATCAATGATTTTACTTTTGCCGTTCTTAAAGCTTTCTTGTAATGCAGTCTTGCGAACTCCCTCAATCATAAAGGAAGCATTCATATCTATTTCTGTACCGGAGCTTGAACCGCCTCGTACAGCCGCCATTCCCGCTTTGCCCTTTCCTTCTTCTTCTCCTTCTGAAGCTCCTACTAGTTTAAGTCCATCCGAGATTCCGAATGTATTGCTTATGTAATTATAGTCTTTTACATACTTTGACTTCGCTAACTGATCTGCTTCTTTCGTGTTGAGCTTCGGTGGATTAGGCATCTCTCCAGTTTCCTGAGCCTGTTGACCTAATTTGTCAAAATCAAGACTTAAAGTAACATCTGCACCTAGTTTTTTTCTTGCTGCATCCGCAGCTTTTTTTGATGCATTTTGGATTGTAAATCCTGCCAACACTAAATTTGTAACAATTAGGAAGACTGCCATCAAAATTAATGATGTTCCTACTCTTTTTTTCATACTGAGAATTGCTCTTTTCATAAAGTTCATTTTTTTCTTACCTCCTTGATAACTTATATTTTATATAGGTTATCTAGAGTCTATATGGAGCTAATCGGTAGTTTATCTAGAGATATAAGGAGTTTATGTGTAGTTATTCAATGACTTTGGTGAAGAATATTGGTAAGGAGCTAGTCCATATATATTAAGATTCATTGAATGAGAGCTTACAAATCTATGCTTATTATGTAATTTCTATAGAGCTAATTAAAAGCACCCTATTTGAATGGTTATATGTGGTTTGTTAAATATGAAAATCCATTAATGAATATGGCGTTTTATTGAAGTTGGTCGGATTTTTTAATAATAATATTGTGTTAAAAAGCCTAATATATCATTTTATAAGTTAGGCTTTTATGTTATCTATAAGAAAAAGTTATAGAGACTCATAATATTTTATAATTTAACCTATTGTATTTAAACAAGTAAAATAAAAGTAACAAGTGCATACATTAAGGAGGTTTTTTAATAGTGACAGAAACTATAACATTTAGGATTGCTACGGCAGATGATTTAGATGATATTGTAAAAATGCTTGCTGATGATGTTTTAGGCAATAAAAGAGAGCGCTATGAAACACCACTCCCTGATAGTTATATAAGAGCATTTCATGCTATTGATTGTGATCCAAATAATGAGTTGATTGTAGCGTGTGATGGGACGGAGATTGTTGGTCTTCAACAAATTACATTTACGCCTTACATTGCACGTCAAGGTGGTTGGAGAGCTACTATTGAGGGGGTACGGACAGTCTCATCAAAACGTGGTAAAGGTATAGGAACTAAACTTATTAAATGGGCTATTCAACGTGCTACATTGCGGGGATGTCATTTAGTACAGTTAACAACAGATAAAGAACGACAGGAAGCGTTGCAATTTTATAAGAAATTAGGATTTAAAGATTCTCATGAAGGATTAAAACTTTTTCTTTAATGAATATTGTTATTTATATACCCAAAAGATGCATATTGTAAGGTTCATTGACTACTGGCTTCGAAAACTATAGTAACTATCACTGAATAAAATATATTAATTGATACATTGTTCATCATTTAAATTACATTACTTCAAACGGTGTATCTTTTGATACGAAAATAAGCAAGTTAATGTTCTCTCATATAAATGAGAATATTAACTTGTCTTTTAAATTGTAGTATAAATTATTTATGGTTTTATTTTATTGTTAGTTTTATAATATAATATACAAATTTATCACCTGGCTTTATAATTCAAGCACGTACTATTAGACGAAAAAAATATTTTAAATTTAATTTACAGTATAAATAAAACATAAATTTTGTCCATGTTTTAAACAATATGTATTTTGGAGGAAGTTAATTTGATTTTTTCAAAACTCATTGATCGATACGCCTTGTATGATTTGCACAAAAAAAGAAGTGGAGAGTTTCAATATACTTCTCTTTCTAACACCGCACTAGATATAAAGGATATAGAATTTTTTTATAAAGTACAACCATCTAATATTCATTTTAACATTAAGCATGCAAAGCAAGAAAAGGAATACATGGTTGGACAGTTCAAATATAAAAGCTCGGTTCAATCTGGTGATTCACGCAACGATTCTGTAACTGGGGAATTATTTTTACATGAAAACGAAGATGCACCTCATGTCATCTTCGTTCACGGTTGGAGAATGGATTCTAACGAACGTGTAAAAAAAATATTTCACGACCATATGACTAACTTGAAGTGGAATATGTATTATTTTACTCTACCCTATCATTTTGAAAGAAAACCCAACCAATCCCTATTCAGTGGAGAGTACATGGTAAGTGCTAATATTGAACGAACTGTACAAGCCACTAGACAAGCGGTAGCTGATTTACGAACTTTGATTAAATGGATTAAAGCAAATAAAAATGGTCCCTTGATTTTAATAGGAATCAGTTTAGGTGGGGTTATTACAAACCTAACAGCTCTTGTTGAATCAGACATTGATGTATTGGCATCCATTTTCTACGCGAATCGACTTTCATATTCAATTTGGAAGACAAATCCAGGTAAATTCATTAGAAAAGATTTGGAACATCATGGTGTAACGTATAATGATTTAATAGATTATTGGAAAATCACTGAACCGAGTCAAGCATTACCAAAAGTGAAAAAAGAAAATATTTTATTAATTTCAGGCAAGCACGATCTATATGTGCACCGTGAGGATACGGACTACTTGTGGGCATCTTGGGAAAAACCTACTCGATATATTTATACATGTGGGCATGCTGGGATTGTTCTTAAACGTAAAAAAATTGCAACTGATACTATCAATTTTATTCAGAATCGATTGAACTCCCCACACTTTCCCAATGTCATGCTTTAAAACAAGAGATTACTAAGTACAGGATTTTATACTTATAATGTTTTATTTTATACTGAGCTCATTTTTAAATCTTTCTATTGTCACCTCCCTTAACCTTGCATGATTGGAAAATGATATAGAATTTAGGAAGAAACTATGAAATAAACTCGCCATATGGAAAAGCGCTACTTATTCACCAGATATTATTGTTGTTTAGCTTGTTTATGCAATATTACATATAAAATGCTTTATTTGTTCTGTTATAATTTTAAGAGTAAGTTATTCATCCATTCATTTACACCATCCATATCTACAATTATGGAAACCCTAATTACACATAAAAAAGAGAAGAACATTGGTGAGTTCTTCTCTTTTTTTATTTTTTTAAGATTACTATCCAAAGTAATTATTGCAATTACTTCAAGCTGGCTTTTGAATTATAAATTCTGATTTTCATACTTCTTCATGAGTCTATATAAGGAAAAAAGAATTTACTCCTTTTCTAACCAAATAAAAGGAATTTTTTTAAACAGTTATTTTAATTTGTACTGTTCTCCTATATTAATGCCTGCCCATGAGTATTTTCCTAAATTATATATTAAGGAATACAAATGTATTAATCCTTTCCGAATATGAATTCGAACATGTATCCGTTGCAATATGCCATTAAAATAAAACGGATCACCTCTTGGTTCAATTAGAAAACTACTTGTAAATAACTACAACGACATGAAAACACTTTACTCCTAAATTAATCACTTGTATTACTGGTTGCATGAAACTCCTTCTTGAGAAAGGTTTTAATTTCCGAATATTCTGTTGACTGCTAAGACATATTCAATTTACAATTTAATTGTGATGTTTTTTCACAATTAAACTACTTAGAATACACTTCATTTATTCGAAAACAATTACAAATAGAGGTGCTAAAATGAAAACAAGAGTAAATCCAGAGTTATTACAAGGGTTAGAGATGTTTCCAGATCTCGATTTACGCCCGGAAAACTTGCAATCAATCAGAGAAGGAATAGCTCAAATGAGACCACCTACCGTTGTTGATGAATCCCTTTCGTTAACTGATGAAATCATTATTGGACCTGATGATAATCCGTTACCATTAAGAATTTATCGTCCAAAATCAAATAATGAATTTTTACCTGTCTTATTATGGATACATGGTGGTGGTTATATCTTAGGTTCTATAGATGATAACGATGATACTTGTATGAGATTTGCAAAAGAAGCTGGCTGTGTGGTCGTATCTGTAGACTACCGCTTAGCACCTGAACACCCTTACCCAGCACCAATTGAGGATTGTTATTCAGCTTTAAAATGGATCGCTGATAATGCAAAGTCATTAAACATTGATTCGAATCGAATTGGGGTTGCAGGAGTAAGTGCTGGCGGTGGACTAACAGCAGCATTATCATTATTAGCGCGAGATCGAAAATATCCTTCAATTTGTTTACAAATGCCACTATATCCAATGATTGATGACCGAAATAATACACCTTCAGCGAATGAAATTAAAGAGGGATTTGTTTGGAACCAAAAAGCAAATGAAGCTGGGTGGAAAATGTATTTAGGAGAAATGTATGGAACGGATAAAATCCCTGCCTATGCAGCGCCTTCCCGAGCGGAGGATTATAGTGACTTACCATATACTTACACATTTGTTGGCCAATTAGAT
The DNA here is from genome assembly GCF_016483345.1 of Bacillus cereus group sp. N24. Classification (NCBI taxonomy): domain Bacteria; kingdom Bacillati; phylum Bacillota; class Bacilli; order Caryophanales; family Bacillaceae; genus Bacillus; species Bacillus cereus group sp. N24. The sequence goes on along the minus strand of NZ_JAEHCA010000010.1, from coordinate 141,570 downwards.
CCATTCCGCAGTGAAACATTAACCTATGTAAGCAAACTAGCGCAAGCTGGTGTTGATGTCGAGTTTCATTTATATCCAAATGCCTATCACTGGTTTGAAGGGTTAAATCAAAATGCCGATGTATCTATTTACGCTGTAAACGAAATGGTACAAGCAGTAAAGACCGGTTTCAAAAGAGTCTCTAAGGTTGAGGCTTAATCCCTATACAAGAAAAACACTCGTAAATAGTATAATAGCCGATTCTCATTTAGAATCGGCTATTAATGTGTAAAATTCACCTAATATATCAAGGCTGAGAAACGGATATAAGATGTTTAGGCGATGTGTTTATTTCCTCTGCCAATGCTTTTATGTTCATCATGATTTGAATTATTTCTTCTTTTGTTGTCCTTGGGTTGATAGAGCAAAGTCGAATTACTACTTTTCCTTTTAATTTAGTCGTACTTAGCATAGCAAATCCTCTTTGATTAATTTCTTCCACCAGTTTTTTGTTTATTTCATGAATTGTATCTGTAGATGTTAGCTCACATGGAATATAACGAAAAGTAACAATTCCTAACTGTGCAGGTGTTACCACTTCCCAATCTTTTTCTTTCCTTAAAAACTCTTCAACTTGTTCAGCCAACATAATGCCATGATCAATTGCCTCGCGAAAAGCTGTGACTCCAAATACTTTAAAAGAAAGCCATACCTTTAATGCCCTAAATCTACGAGAAAGTTCAATTCCACGCTCCCCAAAATTCACTTTTTCTTCTATATTAGTTTCTGTATCCTTAATATACTCTGGGATCATACGGAATGTTTCACTTAAATATTGGCTATTTCGAATGAGTACACAACCAACATCATAAGGCTGAAAAAGCCATTTGTGCGGGTCTAACGTCAAAGAATCGGCACGATGAATTCCACTTAACAACTCCCTTCCTTTTTCGCTAAGAATTGCTGCAGCCCCATAAGCCCCATCCGCATGCAGCCATACATCTTCATCACTACAGAGATCAGCCAATTCATTAAGAGCATCAACTGCTCCGCAATTCGTTGTCCCTGCATTAGCAATAACACAAAATGGTTTTTTTCCTTTTAATCGATCTTCTTTTATTTGCTTTCTTAAAGTACTAACTGAAATTTTTAAATCTTCATCTGTTTCAATTCGGCAAATTTGAGAATTTTTAAAACCTAATACTTTAAGTGCTCGATCTACAGAAAAATGAGTTTGGTTAGAAAAATACACAACCGCATTTTCTATGTCATTATTTAACTTGACCTGTCTCGCTACAGTAAGTGCAGTCAAATTAGCCATGGAACCGCCACTGACAAATAGCCCTTCAGCTGAATCAGGGAATCCTAGCATTGATTTTAACCAGTTGATTGTCGTTAATTCAATTTGTTCCGCACCTGCACCTACTATCCAAGCTGTAGGGAATACATTAAACCCACTTGCTAAAAAATCTGCTACTACACCAACATAATTATTCGGACCTGGCACAAAAGCCATAAAATGAGGATGGTCCACATGAGTAATTTGATTAAACACATTGTTATTAAGAAAATGAAGTAACTCTTTTGGGTTGGATCCGTTTTCTGGAATTGTTTCAATTAGCTTGTCTCTAAAAATATTACTATCAATTGTTTCCGAAACTGGTTTACTTTTTAAATGATTCATATGATCAACAATCAAGTCCACAGCTTGATATCCTAACTGACGCATCTCTTCGGCTGATAACTGCAAGTTTTTTGTCATTTGGTTTACTCCTATTCTATTTAAAAAGGCGAGTTCTTGCTCGCCTTTTTATTTTTTATAATTTGTAATCACCGATTGCCTGTATTGGATTTTGAAGAATTGTGTTGATTAACTGATGGATGTGATTCAATATTTCCTGTATTTTTTCCGCTTCATATACGGTTTGATCATATCCAAACTTTATTGTAAGTTTCTCTTCAGGGAAGCACATAATTCCAAACTTTACATGCGGCTCATCAACAACTTCATAATCTGTGATGGCAAAATTTCTGTTTTCATTTGAAGAAAAGATAGCTGGGTTAGTCGGATAGTTTTCAAAAACCCAAAGATGGTCAGTCAACTGATTTTTTAATTCACTTTGTTTTTGTATATCAACAAATGAATAGTATGCATACTCATTACATTTCAATGTTTCTAGTTGTACTTTTTGCAGGAAGTCCACAAAAGATTGCGTTTCTGTCCATGCTAGTCGGATAGGCAAAACATTTGTGAACAGACCGAACATATTTTCAATCCCTTCTACTTCGGGAGGTCTGACTGATACTAGATTAGGTAATACTACTTCTCTCACTCCGTTGTATTTGCCAAGCAATATTCCCCATACAGCCAGTAATGCTGAATTCATAGTTATATTGTTTTTAGTTACAAATGTCTGTAACTGATTAGTCAAATCCTTATCTAATGTTAAATCCTTAAATGTGAAATTTAACCCTTCACTTTGAGTTGGTACTTTCTTTTTAGGAATGCTAATTTTCCGATTGTATCCTGATAAATAATCCCGCCAAAAATGACGTGCTTTTTCATGATCACGTGTTACAGTCCAATCTATGAATGTCTCAAAAGGTTTCACCATAGGTAACTCTGCCGTAGTTCCCGCATTTATTGTTTCATAGAGCTGGAATAATTCGTCTATCAAAATGCTGACGCTCCAACCATCACATAATAGATGATGGGAACTCCAAACCACCTTATGCTCGTTATTACCTAGTTGGAATATACAGAGACGGGTCATGAGTTCATCATTTTTGAATCCTTGACTTAAATTTTCATTCATCCACTGGTCTAGGAATTCTTGCTGTTCTTGTTTCGTCATCTCAATCAAGTTTTTTATCTCTGAAATCATTTGAACATCTTGTAGAACAGCTTGCCAAGGTTGTGCTTGTTCATCTTGCACAATTATGGTTCTTAGAGAATCATGACGAGCAACTAATTGTTGGAAACACTGAATAAAGAGATTAATATCCAGCTCCCCCTCAAGTGCCCAAATTGTTTGTTCGAAATATGCATTTGTATCAGGTTCAGTCGCAGCATGCTCATAAATAACTTCCTGGAAAGGTGCCAATGGGTAAATACGTTCTATTTTTATTTCGGGCATTTTTTCTTGTATTTTGATGAGTGTATGTTGATTAAGCTGTTTATCTTTAACATTTAGTGATGTAACTTTATTATCGTTCATTTTGTTTACATCACTTGTTTGCGAATTTGGAAGATATTCTAGCTTTTTAACAAATTGAACCATGTCTCCTAATATAGGAAATGAAAATAAATTTTTTGGTTCTAGCTCAAATCCTTGTCTATACAGTCTGACGGAAACTTGAATAGCTTTTATCGAATCTCCACCTAAGGCAAAGAAATGATCATTTACTCCAATCCGATCTACTTTGAGTACTTCTTGCCAAACACTAGTTAATATTTTTTCCATTTCAGTTTTTGGAGCAATAAATACTTCACTTTTTTGTTTCGCCGGAGTAGGGAGTGCTTTTCTATCTAATTTCCCGTTTGGAGTCAAGGGCAATTGTTCCAAATAAACAAAATAAGAAGGAATCATGTAATCTGGCAAGTGATCTCGCAAATGCTTTCGTAGTTCTGTTGTGCTAATATTTTGCTCAGTTACCACATATGCGACTAAAAATTTTATTCCATACTCATCTGTCTGATCAATCACTACTGCATGTTCGACTTGTTTGTAAGTGAGAAGACAATGGGCGATTTCTTCTAACTCTACTCGATATCCTTGAATTTTGACTTGATAATCTTGTCGGCCTAAAAATTCAATATATCCCTCAGGATGCATTTTTCCACAGTCTCCTGTCTTGTATATAAGACCAAAATCAGGATGTGATACAAATGCTTCATTTGTTTTCTGTTCATCATTTAAATATCCTTTAGCAAGGCCCACTCCCCCGATATATAAATCCCCAATTACACCAACAGGGCACATTTTCTTTTCATAGTTCAACACATAATACGTTTGGTTTGCCAAAGGCATCCCGTATGGAATACTATTCCAATGTGATGCCACCTGATTGACCGGATAATAAATTGACCAAATCGATGCTTCTGTTGCTCCTCCTAGTGAAATTACTTCTGCAATTGGAAAATGTCGTTTTATTTTTTCTGGTAAAGAAAGTGGAATCCAATCTCCACTATGTAAAACTAAACGCAAGGAAGAATGTTCAAAATGAGAACCTACTTGCTCCAATGCCAAATCCATGATTGCAGGCACTGTATTCCAAATTGTAATTCCTCTACGTTCGACAGTACGGATTAATTCTTGCATGTCTCTTGGATCACGAATCATTACCAACATTGCACCTGTGCTCAAAGTTCCGAAAATATCGTATACAGATAGATCAAAACACATGGAAGAAATACCAATAGTACGATCATCTTCATTTACCTGATATTTTTGATTAATATCTTGAATTGTATTTGAAACCGCTTGATGAGTAATAATTACTCCTTTCGGTTTTCCAGTACTTCCTGAAGTGTAGATAATATAGGCAAGATCTTCCGGACCAGCAATGGCAGGCATATCTTCTGTTGTATATAATGACAAATGCCTTTCTTCATAAAGACTAGCTTCTAATAAAAGTTTGCATGTGCTATTTTCTAAAATATATGTTTGACGATCTAAAGGATGGTCAGGATCAATCGGTACATACGCGGCACCCGCTTTTAGAATACCTATCATATTAACAATTGTCTCAACTCGTCTTTGTGCTAAAAGACCAACTTTGTCACCTAGACCAATTCCTTGTTCTTTTAAAAAGTGCGCAACTTGATTGGAACGCTTATGAAGCTCCGAGTATGTTAACCAATCTTGTTCAAAAACCACTGCTACTTCATCCGGTGTGCGTTTTACTTGGTCTGTAAATAATTGATACAGAGTAGTTGAAGGTATTTTTTCTGTTGTCTCATTGTATTGCTCAGTTAAAGTTTGATCCGATTCTTTCATCTGCAAAGATGTTACGTCGCTTTGTTTCACCAATTGTTCCAATAAGTCAACAAATTGGGCGAACATTGCTTCTATCACATCAACATCAAACAATTCTTCAACATAGTTCCAGCTAATTAATAACTCTCCATTTTTTTCAATTACCACATTATCCAAATACACTTGTGGAGTCCGAGCATGAATATGGCGAAGTGAACCAAGCTGTTCCCAAGCAAAAGCACCCGCACCTGCTAGCATCGAGGTGAAAACAATTGGCATAACTGCTTTTGGCGTCATTTGATGATATCGAGTAAAATCTCGAATGAAATTAACTCCATCGTAATGGCGATGTTCAAGGCCATCTAATAAAGTAGATTGCGTTTCTTTTACTCTAGTAAAGAAAGATTGCTCTGGTTTTACATCAATATCCAACAAGATGAGTGAAGTGAAATCTCCCACAATTTTCTCTACTTCTTCATGAACTGGATAACGGTTAAATACAGTCAAATTAATTGCCAATCGATGTTGATTACTCCAATATGCCAACACATCACCATATATTGTACAAAGCAGAGCAGAAGGAGTTACTTCTTTCTCTTGTGCTAACTTTCGTAGCTTTGTCCATTTTTCATTGTCTAGGATTTTAGTAAGTGATTGGAATTTAGGAATAGCAATCTCTATCGGGTCCTTTTTTAACAGCAAGGAAGGCGCAAATGGAAAATCAGGAAGCTTACTTGTCCAATAATCTTTTGCTGTTTTATATTCTGTGCTTTGTTCCATTTCATTATAAATAAACATGTAATCTTGAAAATCAAAAGATAGAGGTTCTAATCTTTGCTCTGGTTTATAATAATAATGAAACAAATCCTGTCCAACAATGTTCATACTAGCTCCATCCATTAATAAAGCATCGTATCGAAAACATAATAAATACGTGTCTTCTTTTACAAGAAAGGCTTTTAATTCAAACAAAGGCCATTGCCCCAAAGGGAATACATGGTTAGTCATTCGAGAACGTTCTTCTCGCAAGCGAGCATTTTGTTTCCCATCATCTAAATCTATGAGGCTCACTATTTCAATCTCGTAATCAGGAACACTTTCTAATATTTGCTGTTTTCCCTCTGGTAAAATTACAGCTCGCAACATTGGATGACGATGAATTACCTTTTGAAGACTTTTTGAAAGACGATTGATATCCAATTCTGTTTCATATTCAAAATATGTTTGAGGTGAAATACCACTTAATTCAAACTGTGAATTCCTTCCTAACATATACGCTGTCTGAACTTCTGTTAAGGGAAATGGCTTAGACAAATTTTTAACATGAGTTGGTCTATTTTCAAACCTTTCCTCTTTATGCTCTACCTCTATACAAGAACTAAGTTGAGCAATCGTAGGGTGCTTAAAAAAATCTGTTGTACTTATTTTCAAACAGTCTTTTCTTAATAAATTTATTACCTGTAATGCTTTAATCGATTCTCCTTTTAGTGCGAAAAAATTATCATGAATACCAATTCCCTCAATCTCCATAACTTTTTCCCATGCATGCACCAATTTTTGTTCAATTTCATTGCGCGGGGCAACGTATGGAATTGATACATAATCAGTTTGTGTTATATCCAATAACCTTTTCCTATCTACTTTCCCATTTGGATTCAACGGAATCTCTTCCACCTGAATCATTTTTTCAGGAATCATGAACTCAGGTAATTTATCACTTAAATATTTTCTGATTTCACCAAAAGGGACCTTATTATCCGATACATAGTAAGCAGCTAATAATTTCCTATTTCCATATACTTGATCAACAACAATAGCTTGGTTTATTTCTGGATACTCCCTTAACTGACTTTCGATTTCTCTTAATTCAATCCGATACCCCCGAATTTTCACTTGATGATCCATTCGACCTAGATATTCAAGCTCCCCATTAGGCAACCAACGAACAAGATCACCCGTATGATACATCATTTCTCCTACCATAAATGGACTCTGTACAAACTTTTCATCTGTCAGTTTAGGTTTACCAAGATACCCTCGTGCTACCGCCACGCCAGCAATGCAGAGTTCACCCGGAATTCCAAATGGTTTTAATTGACCATACTTATTCAATATATAGGAATGATAATTCGGATTGGGATTTCCAATCGTAACTTCTTTGGCAGTGCTTAAATCCTTTACTGTTGCACAAATGGTTGTTTCTGTAGGACCATAAATATTTAAAATCGTTGCTTCACTAATACATCGAATCTTTTCAACCAAATCAATGGAAAATGCTTCTCCTGCTAACAAAATAGATTTTAAATCTTTTAGAAAATTTGCCCCTTCTGGATCACTCAAAATAACTTCCATTCGCGATGGCGTTGACTCCCATAGATCCACATTATGCTCTTTGACCAAATGAGCCAATTCTTTTGTTGCAAACTGGTCCTCTGTAGCAATAACCACTTTCGAACCTTGAGTTAAAGGAAGACATATTTCTAACAGGGAAATATCAAAAGATACACTAGCAAGAAACAAGAATGAATGATTATCTTTTACTTTTTCTCTCATTACACTTAAAAAATGGACAAGCGATTTCTGTTCCACCATTACTCCTTTTGGATTTCCTGTCGATCCTGATGTGTAAATAACATAAGCCAAATCATTAGGATGACTTTCTCGAACTAAATTACTTTCTTCACCTTGGAAGAAATGCCCCTCATCAAGATACAGCACTTCACCCGCAAATTGTGGCAATTCTACTTCTGTTCGCTTGCTCAGTAAACATTTTGCTTGACTATCTTGTAACATATATTCAATTCGTTCATTTGGATAATTAGGATCGATTGGTAAATATGCTGCTCCGGCTTTCAATATCCCCACCATACCAATGATCATTTCTAATGACCGATCCACCATAACCCCAATAATACTTTCTGTCGAAACATCTTTACTTTGAAGAATAGAAGCCAATTGATTTGCTTTCTTATTCAATTCTCTATATGTCAAAGATTGATCATTACAAACAACAGCAATTTGATCTGGGGTTTTTGATACTTGCTTCTCAAACAAATCTTGAAATGATTGAGACAATTCTATGTCCGCCTGACCTTGATTCAATTCTTTTAGCAACTCTTTCTCTTCTTCTGAAATGATACAAATATCTTTCACAGCCAAATTCGAATTTGTTGACACTTGCTTTAAAACATAAAGATATGAATTTGCAAACTGTTGCAAAGAAGAGAATGAATGAGACTTGAAAGAAATTTGAAATTCAAATTCATTATGTATTTCATTCCATTTTCTTCGTATCCATATGGCTAAATTATTCTCTGCGTATTCTTCTATCGAATTTTTATTATGTAATCCTTCCATCCCAATAACAATTTGAAAAGGAGTTAAATGGTGTTTCGCTAATAATTCAGAAAGTGGATAACTCTGATTGTCATACCCGAATAAAGTCGCTTGTTCAATCTGATTTACTACTTCTTTAAAGCTGTGATGAGGATGGATTTCACTTCCTAAAGGAATCAATTTATTAAGATTCTCGCTTTGTTCAAGATTTTTTTCAATTACAGGAATACCAATAGTAATTTTTTCTTGATCTGTATAGTGTGCCAAACAAATCCTTAACGTGGCCTGTAACCAGCTAAATAATAATAAATCTTGAGACTTACTTACTTTTTGTATACTTTTACTAAACTCTACATTCATTATGACTTGAACGTGCTCGCAAGGATTTTCTTTATTTAGTTGGTAACCGCTATTAAATACAGAAAAATCGAGAACCTCGGAAGATAACTGCTCCTTCCAAAACGCCTCTACCCCTTTATTTTCATGAATCGAACTTCGATCTTTAATGTGCATTTTTATCTTTATCCCCCTAATATTCATTTCATCTATTCGTTAATTTTCAAGCCAACTTCAAGCCCATGGAGAAATACTTGATGGCTATCCAAACATAAAAATTGCTCAATCTCTTCAAATTTCATATGACCAACTGAACAAACGCCTAAATTCAAAGTCTCAGCCACCATATTTAAGGTAGCAGTGATAATACCAGACTCAATACAAGCAAATAAATATCCATCTGAACCGTATTTTGGGATGGAAGCGTTCGCATTATAAACCAAATAAACTGAAAAGGCAGACTGAGTAAATAAATCTTGGTTAATTAACTCATGATCACTTTTGATTACTTGATCAATATTATTTACAATCACAAGACAGTTTTTTGATGGGTTATAATAATAAAATCCAGCTTTCATACCTTCTATACGTTTTGGTTTTATATAAATAAAGATATCAATAGGATAGAGCCCGCCTGCACTTGCGTAATGATAGTATATATTTTCTTTCCTAACCTGTTTTAGAGTTGATATGAATTGGGAAAATTCTAAAAAACTAATATGTTTTTTCATATCGAATTGGCGACAAGACCTACGTTCCTTGATTATAGTTGGTAGCTCATTTGTTGTTTCAAGTTGAATTTCGGCTGGTCGCGCAGAAACGTGCGTTCGATTCAATTGTTCACTCATATACATATCTAAATATTCTTTAGAAAAGCGAATCTGGTCGCTATATGGATTTGGAAAAATCTTTTCTTGTGTGGAAAATACATCTCTTGGGTGTAATATGTTACTTACTAACACACGATTTTTTATCATAAGCTCTATTGTTTTTTGTGTCTCTTCTACATTTCCTAAAGAAAAGCGTTCTACTAGTTCACTAATTTTCACACCTTTTTGAGTCAAAAAATAAAACTCAGGAAACCACTCAGACAGAATACCTGTAAATCTCATTTCCCCTATCAAAACTTCATTATGCAACTTCTCCCAATGTTTAATAGGAGACCAATAATAAATTTTCTCGCTCATATAACCCTCCATAAACTTTTAACTTAATTTTCAAATACACTTTTCTAATCTACAAAAATAATTTTTAGATTCTTCCTCTTGTCTCGAAGTGATTATAAATACATGTACTTCAATAAAGCTTGAGAATAATAAAATAACTTTTTCTTCATTAAAATTTTTTATTTCATCATAAAAAATATTTTTTTATTAGACATTTCACATCCTTTCCCATAGTAATCCTATAAGGTATAAACCATTTAGAACATTGGGAATATTCGTGTATTTCCAATGTGAAATTATTGTAATGGATTGGAAAGCAGATGGATATAGTTATTAAACACAATAATATTGAGAAAGTTTTATTTGTTATAGCAATAAAATTTTCTAATGAGATTTATTACATATAGATTAAGAAAAGAATTTAATATTTTTCTTTTGAAGTTAGTGTGAAAATGCAACTTACTTTTACATACAAGTTATTTACTAACATATCGTATTTAAAATAGAGAAAAGACACCTTAAATGGTGTCTTTTCTCTATTTTAATTCCATATACTTTTTCATCTTTGCTATTTTTTAAACGATTTGTAGGAATTAATACAAAGATATCTTCTCCTCCTACTGTTACAATAGAAATAATTTCTTGTCTATTTCCTTTATTAAATTGTAATATAATTACAGTATGTGAAATTATATTAATTTAATTTTAAAAGCGAAGTGAAAATAACCGTCACTTCGCTTTTTGCATGTACAATCCTTATTACATGTACTCAATTCAGTATATACTTCCACATGGCTTGCTTTTATTTAATCGGTTTCGCTGTTTTTAAAACGAATGAACTTAATGCAGGAACTTTAATTTTATTATTATGGACAACATAAAGTGTTTTACTACCTGCCTGCTTACCATCTACTAGTACTTTCCAAGGACCTTTCGATGGCAAAGTTATGTCAACGGATTCTCTATTTGCATTGTGAGCCACCATAAAGTTTTCATTTTTATTCCCATTGCCCTTTCCATCTATTGAATAAGCTATAACATTTTTGGGAGCATCTATAAATGATATATGCTTTTTAATTTGCTCAGTAGATGTCATTCGAAAAGCTGGGTACTTTTTGCGTAAATCTATTAAGCCCTTCATATAATCTACTTCATTATTATATGCTGCACGGCGTAACCAATCCATCTGGTTAATTGAATCAGGAGATTTGTAACTGTTATGATCACCATATTTCGTGCGCATAAATTCTTGCCCTGCATGTAAAAATGGAATTCCTTGTGATGTTAATAAAATTGAAGAAGACAATTTGTGCATTTGTTTTCGCACTTCTGCACTGTCACCTGGATTAGTTAACTCAAGTTTATCCCATAATGTATGATTGTCATGAGCTTCCACATAAGTTAATACCTGTTCCGGATCTTGATAGGTAGACGAATTTGTATCATAGTCAATGCCTGCTGTAATGCCTTTTTTAATACGGTCTTCCATGTTTTGCTTTCCATTTACAAAACCATTTTCTTTCTCTTCAAATACACTACCTTTCAATCCATCACGTATATTATCGTTAAAATGAGCAATCCCTTTCATTTTCTCCGCGTTTTTTTGATTTGCTTTCAACTCAGCTGCAAGAGGTGTATTTAAATCCCAGCCTTCTCCATGCAGTATAATAGAAGGGTCAATTTGATCAACAGCTTTACGTATCTCATTCATTGTTTCATAATCATGAATGCCCATTAAATCAAAACGGAATCCATCTAAATTGTATTCTTTTGCCCAATATGTGACAGAATCAACCATAAACTTCCTCATCATTTTTCGTTCTGAAGCAGTATCATTTCCTACTCCAGTTCCATTTGCAAATGTTCCATCTTCATTGTATCGGTAATAATAACCTGGAACTAACTTATGAAAATTAGATTCAGCCGCATTATACATATGGTTATATACTACGTCCATTACAACACGAAGATTATTATCATGTAGCACTTGAATCATTTGCTTTAATTCAGTTATTCGAACAGTCGGCTCATATGGATTTGTAGAATAGGAGCCCTCTGGGACGTTGAAGTTTTTCGGGTCATATCCCCAGTTGTATTGTGGTTCATTTAAAGTTTCTTCATTGACTGATGCATAATCAAATATCGGTAAAAACTGAACGTGCGTAACACCAAGATCTTTCATATGATCAAGTCCTGTTTTTACACCTTCAGGCCCTTTTGTTCCTTTTTCTGTTACCCCTAAATATTTTCCTTTCTGTTTAATGCCACTTTCAGGTTGGATGGAAAGATCGCGTACATGCAATTCATAAATAATAGCATCTTCCGGTTTTTTAAATTCCGGTTTTTTATTTGCTTTCCATTTTTTCGGATTTGTTTCGTTTAAATCAATGACTACACCTTTATCTCCATTTACAGAAGCAGCACGCACATATGGATCAACTGCTTCAGTCCATTTATCCCCAATTTTCACCTTATACGTATAAAAGAGACCTTTTTGGTTCCCTTTAATTTCTGCTTTCCAAGTTCCCTTTTCACCTTGTTGCATGTTTATTTCAGTACCTATTTTATCGTTCCATTTTTTATATGTAACTAACTTTGCTTCACTCGCAGTAGGAGCCCATACACGGAATTTTGTATGTTGCGGGGAATATATATTCCCTAGATCGTTACCACTATAATAAAATAATTTATCAAACTCTTCGCTACGAATGACTTTACCGATTTCAGTATTCGTATAAGCTAAGTTTTCTATTTTAACTTTGTATGTCTGTTTTAAATCAATTTTCTGTTCTGTAATTATTTTCACCTTATTAGTAATATCTCCACCATTTTTATCAAAAGGATTAATTTCCTTAATTTTAATGCCCTCAATTTCAATTTTCTGTTCCTTACTATTAAAAGGAACATTAGTCGTTACAGTGATTTCATTAAAACTATCAATAGTAGCTTTTTGAATTGTGAGATCTGAAGAAGGCTTAGAGTTATATACTTTTTCATCACCCGAAAGAATCCATACTTCAGCACGACCGTCCTTTATATTTTCAATCCAACGATCGCCACCATCTTTTTCCCACTCATTCGTACGAATAATAAATCCTACACGATTATAGTCACCATCTATTTTAATCTTTGCGTACTTTCCAAATTCATCTTCACCAGTAAATTCATATGATTTACCATTTGCATTTTCTCCCCACATCCAAAGATTCCAGTCTTTTGTGTTTCCAGACTGCTCTTTGTAATGAACGATAATTTCAGTTGTTTTTGAATTTGAAACTGCCTTCACATTCTGAAAAGAGAAAACAGATGATAACATAACGATTATAGTAAGTAATAAAACTGATTTGTTAATTAATCTTTTTGTTATTCGCACCACATACACCCTTTCTTTAAATAGTACGAGCGATTTATTATGCTCGTATAAATTACACTGCTTAAATTAAACTAGAAATCTCTTTTACTTCACCTCCATATTGGCTATTTTCACATATGTATTTCAATGACCTTTTAATGCGAAAGCGTTTGCATTAAAACTTAAAAAAATAGATTTTTTATGCCTTTATATACTTATAAATACTAAAAGATCAGGGAAATCATTTTAAAGCAATCGTTTGTTATCGCTTTCATTCTATAGCACTTTCTATCAAGAGGTCAATATATTATTAATTTTCTGTTTTTATATACATTTAACCTTATATATTATTCGCAACGTATTGAAGATAGACAGCCTAATTATCGCTTAGTAAGTTTATTATCAATAATGCATTGCTGTGTAAAAAAACAGCTAATATCCTTAAAGTGACATTAGCTGTTTTTCATAATGTATTAATATAAGAATGAAAATGATAATTCTAACTTACTTAATTTTTGCTGCATCAAATGCCTTTTGAACTGCTTGAACTTCAGCTGTATTCGCTCCATATTTATTAGTTGCCACTCGAATACATGCAGACTTCAATTCTTTGAAATTAGAAGTCATGTTTAACTCATCTGTATTTGCATAATAGAAAATATCAAACATTTTATCTTCACCAATTCCTTTAACAGTTACTCCGTTATGAGTTCCGCCTTTTGCAATGAGATACGCAACTTTATTAATAATGCTTGAATTAAAATGAACGCCGCCTTGATCCCAGCCATTAAAATCGTTAAATTCACTGTAATCATCTGGATAAGGTACTCCAAGTGAAGATGGCACAGAAGCTGGGTTTTCCATATCACGGAAAACAGATCCGGTTTGTTCACCCATTGTCCAGTTAAATGTTCCGTTATTTACGTATTTCTCAATAGATGTTCCCATAATATCAGATAGTGCCTCATTGATTGCACCAGATTCACCGTAATATTCAAGATTAGATTCGCTAGAAGTAACAGCATGTGTAAATTCATGTCCAGCTACGTCATATGCTTTAACGATAGGATCGCCATATACAAGCATACTTCCATTATTAGCACTTAATGCATTCTGCCAATTTTTCGGATCGTTCGTATCTTCAGAATCCCAAGCATGTACAACTGAAACTACCTTTTGTCCCTTATTATCAAAACTATTACGCTTGTATTTATCTTTGTAAAAATCAAATACCTTTGTTGCTAAGTAATGAGCACTTACTGCTTTTGGATCGTTAAATGTTGTTGAAGTACTAGTTGCTAATGTACCAGGATAATAGCTTTCTTCTTTAGTAATATCTTTGTAATTCACATCATAAGTTTCAATTCCTTGCCCTCTTGTATAATCAGCAAGCGCATATTTGCCATTACTTTGTTTAGAAATACCAAATGAACGAGAAATACCTAAATCATCTTTTCCTGTTCCAGTTAATGATGTAAGACTGCTTTTTTTACTTTCCTTTAAGGCCCCAACTAGTTTTTCACTTGCTTTTAAGTTAGATTCTTGTACCATATTTTTTAACATATCGCCATTTTGCCCATTTACTAAATAAGTTCCAGAAACATAGTTTGGTGTTGCAGCTTCAAATGTAACTTGGTATGCATTGCTAGCTTGTCCATTATTTTCATCAACAAAAATAACTTCCTTAATTTCTGGCTCAGAAATAAACTTGATATCGTTCCCGTACTTCGTAAAAATATATTGTTTTGCTTCATCTTTTGATAGATTAATAGTTTTTTTCAATTCTTCTTGTTTTAAATTTTGCGCGCTATCACCTGAAACACTTTTAATAACCCCCTTATTATCTACGTGTGCGGTTAATTGATGGCCATATACTTCTTTTCCTTCATATGTTTGCTGCATACGTACGAGTGTAGTCCCATCATACGAATCACGTTTTTGAAGAACTTTATAATCTACTCCTGTTTCTCCATTGACTTGTTTTTGGGACAGAGCTTGTTCTGTTTTCTCCTTAAGTGCATCCTTTACTACATTTTCTGGTGCCTTTTGTGACGGTTGTGTAAGTTCACCCGAACGGAACGATTCCTCCTGAATTTGAACTTGTAGTTGATCTGTTTCCTCTGCATGACCTATTCCGTATGGTGCCACAGCTGTTAAAGCTAATCCTGTTGTTAATGCTACCTTAGTTAATGTCTTTGTGTTTTTCATTTTTTCACCTCGTATAATTTTTGAAATAGAAAGCTTGTACAAAGTATACTGTCTATTTATGTCGAAAAAAAGAGAAAATACAAAATTTATGTAATATTATGCAAAATTACATAAATTGTGGTCAATATTGTAAATAATTAACGGAACACATAAGTACATTAATTTGAATAAAAAAAGAATCCTTTTTGGCAGCGCTCATCCAATTGGTTAGTTATTAATTACCTATATTTATTCTAATAAAAGTACACTTACATCTAAATAACAACATAAAAACCCACTCTTTACTATTGTAAGAGTGGGTTTAATGCTATTAAAATAACAATTACTATAAGAAACCTTATAATTTATATTTTTTTAGTAATCCTACTAAGTTTTTTATAAAATTCACCTTTTGTCTTTGTATGATTAAACTGATTTGGATTAATATTAGCTTTTTGTGAGAGTGCTACAATCTCTTCTTTTGTAATTGAATCTTTAGTATTTATAGATGCTATATTTGTATATTTTCCATCTTCTGTTTTTGGAATTTCTAAAATCCCTTTATTTACAAGATCAACTACAGCTTTATGCTCTGAAGAATGTGTATCTACACCAGTAATTTTCCAATTACGCATAACTTTTGGCGTATATACACCGTTCTTTACCTCTTTTAAATACGTAATAGCAAGGTTACGAATGGTTCCACCTGTTTCTCCGAATGCATTCTCTTGTTTAGATGACCAAGTTTGTTCAAATTTACGTCCCTCTAAAGCTCCCCCTTTTGCCTGTAGAGCCTCCATTCTATACGCATTCATTCCTAGCGTCATAACATCGCTCATTTTAATCGGTTTATTTGTACGAATAGAGCGTAAATTTGTAATTCTACTACCATATGGCTTTGTTAAATCAATTTCGTATTTTACGCCTCCAAAGAAATCGTTCGTACTGTATTTAGACGCGCGACGGTTTTTATCAAAACTAACTGTTACATCTCCGGCACGAGATGAGTTAAAATATCCTGCTGCCCATTCCATATAGTCTTTTAAATCTTTTCCAGTTATCTTGTAAACTGTAATTTCTCCCAAAGCATATTGATAATTATACGCAATATCTTTCTTCTTTATAGGCCCTATATCCAAACGGGCAGAATCATTATCAATTTGATGGGCTACTACATCCGCTTTACTGTAATGGAGCATAACTTCATGAAAGAAATCTGATAAAGGTGTCTCTTGAATCTGCACACTTGGAATACCCTTTATTTCATTTTCAGGAACAAGGTTTCTCCCTTTTAATTGAGCAACTACAACATTTGCATCTCCTCTTGCATACTCATGAAAAGGTGTTAATGTTTCTTCAAGTGCAGAATCAGATAATACTGTTGTTCCATCAGCATTTTTTACAGGTATAGCGGTAGCTGTTTTATCTTTTAAAACAAGCTTTCCATCTTGCTTTGTAAAAGTAAGGTCAATACGTGAAATATGCGTTCCATATTTATCTGGTTCTGTAATAATTACGCCATTTACAACTTCTTTTTTTACAAGTTTATGCATATGAGCCGCAAAAATAGCGCTTAGTTCCGGACAAGCATTCGCAATATCTTGAACACCAGTACCTGGGATTCCATTCTCATTTTCTAGTCCCATATGCATAACCCCTACCATTACATCTACTTTACCTTCTAATTCTTTAATTGCCTTTTTTGTCTCTTCTACTGGATTTTTCACTACTAAACCATCCAAATGATCTGTCCCTTTTTCAAAATCACTAATCATTGGTGTATTCATACCAATAATCCCGACTTTAATTCCACCTTTTTCAACAATCGTATATGCAGGAAGAAAACGCTCTCCATTTTCCTTATAAATATTTCCTGCTAACGTCTTTCCTTTATATTGCTCACTAACTTTTTTCAATGTATCTAATCCAAAGTTGAATTCATGATTTCCAAATGCCCAGGCGTCATATCCCATTGTATTCATCGCTACCATCATTGGCGATTGTGGCTTATCGTTGAATAATTCTACTGAGTTTCCTTGAATTGTATCCCCGGCATCTACTAATATGGTATTTGGATTTTCTTGACGTATCTTCTTTATAACCGTATAAAGCTGCGTCAAACTTCCACTCATATTTGCTCCATCAAGCGCATAATCCCAAGGCATAAATCTACCATGAATATCTGCAGTACCTAACAATGTAATATTAGCATCAGATTCCTCAGCCTTAGAAATAGCTGGTTTGACTGTTACTACTGTTACAAGAAGCATAAGAATAATAAAATAGCATACATAGTTCTTCCATTTCATTTTTTGCATAATAACAATATTTCTCCCCTTTTTGTACTGGCATAAAGTTGCTTGAACTTTAAAAATGTAACTTATTATTCGGAAAAATTCAACTACAAAAGATAATTTTGGAGGTGGTTTTACTGTGAAAATATAGAGAATCAAATGCATATAAACCAACGGTAGATGTATATGCGCTTTCAAAATTTTGGACATATAACTCATTTTCGGATTTCATTACCAATTTACTTCCTTCTATATGAAAATACTGAGATCACTTCCAAAAATAATAACCCCGCTCTTCATATAAGACGGGGTTACACTTATACAGCAAATCGGATTCAGTTTTTTTTCGAATGTTCGTTTCCTCTTCAGGAGTAAGATCTGCTAGTTTCGTATTTTCTTCTGCTTATTGGTTGCTTTCAACTACATTCATCATAATTTTAATCAGGACTTGTATTTTATCACTCGTACCCTTGATGCTATACCAAATTGCTCAATAAATAGATAATGATTTTTACTTTTCAACTTCACAAAGCAATTTTATCTCTTTGATTTGTTCTATATGACGCTGTTCATGCAAATAAATCAGTTCTATCCACTGATCAAGGAGTAATTCTCCAAGAGCTGGATGCATCACTGATTTTTTCGCTAATATAGATTCATCTTCTATTGTACTCAGGAAACGCATCAATTCTTTTCTAGCGTTGTTTAACAAATCAATCATTTGCTGCACTTCAAATGCTTCTATACTTGGTTCAATCATTTCTGGGGCTATAAATTTTATCGATCTATCTAATACAATAGCGTGAATTTCTTTACGCTCATTTAGGATACTATCCATCTTTTTTAATCCCGATGAAATAACTGTTATAACTCTCTCGTCTAATAAAACTAAGTGATGACAAACTTGTGCTATACTCCATTTATCCTTATCTGGTTTTCTATTAAATTGAGTATCACTTAACAAAGTAATTTCCTCAAATAATTGATTTCTCGTTTCATAAAACTTGTCATTTACAAATGTATTCATGTGAATTCTCCTTTCATTAGAACCTACATACTTAGATTCCTACGTTAGAAATATTCTCTATAGAAAATAGATTTTCCTTCACTACTATTTCAATCAAGTCTTTTCTTGCTTTAATAGTTTCCCTAATTCACGACGATATATATGAGCTTTCTCAACATCCTTGAGGTTTACATGTGCTGCAGCTACACCATAATATTTTCCACAGAATCCTTTCAATACAACTACATAAAACGTTCCTAATTATCAATCTAGCATTAAATAAATGTAAAAAATCATCCTATTTATTCATTTTTCATGCGTATGTATGTACATTTGTTAATTTATTCGATATATTATGGGTATTGAATGATTACGAAAAGATAATAGGTCGCTTGTATAATAACACCTTATATTTTTATATCCGTGAAAACTGCAAAATGTATGAAATTCCATTTGTCAAATGAATTTAATGCGGAAGGAGGTTTGTGGTTACTTCATCGGGATATAATAATCAGTTTTGAACTGATAAAAATATAGGAGGCGACATAATGTTTCGTACGATTTCAAATTTCATGAGAGTAGCTGAGATAAGAAACAAAATTCTTTTTACACTAGCGATGCTAATTGTTTTTCGAATTGGCACGTTTATTCCAGTTCCTCATACTAACGCAGAGGTATTAAAGGTACAAGATCAAGCCAACGTTTTAGGTATGCTAAACGTATTTGGCGGAGGAGCATTGCAACACTTCTCGATCTTCGCTGTAGGTATTACACCATATATTACAGCTTCCATCATAGTACAATTACTACAAATGGACGTTATACCTAAATTTTCGGAATGGGCAAAGCAAGGTGAAATGGGCCGTAAGAAGTCAGCTCAATTTACTCGATACTTTACAATCATTCTCGCATTCATACAATCCATTGGGATGTCTTATGGTTTTAATAATATAGCAGGTGGGCAATTAATAACAGATCAAAGCTGGACTACATACTTATTTATTGCAACAGTTTTAACTGCAGGTACTGCATTTTTACTTTGGTTAGGTGAACAAATTACCGCTAATGGTGTTGGTAATGGGATTTCAATGATTATCTTCGCGGGACTTGTTGCGGCGATTCCGAATGTTGCTAATCAAATTTATTTGCAACAATTTCAAAATGCAGGCGATCAATTATTCATGCACATAATAAAAATGGTTTTAATTGGACTCGTAATTTTAGCGATTGTTGTTGGTGTCATTTACATTCAACAAGCTGTTCGTAAAATACCGATTCAATACGCAAAAGCTGTATCAGGAAACAATCAATATCAAGGAGCAAAAAACACTCATTTACCGCTTAAAGTAAATAGCGCTGGTGTAATTCCAGTAATCTTTGCTTCAGCCTTTTTAATGACGCCGCGTACAATTGCGCAGCTCTTCCCTGATTCAGGCGTATCCAAATGGTTAGTCGCAAACCTTGATTTTGCACATCCAATTGGAATGACGCTTTATGTCGGTCTTATCGTTGCTTTCACATACTTCTACGCATTTATTCAAGTAAATCCTGAACAAATGGCTGAGAATTTGAAAAAGCAAAACGGTTATGTTCCTGGTATTCGTCCTGGTAAAGCGACAGAGCAATATGTAACCAAAATTTTATACCGTTTAACATTTATCGGTGCAATTTTCTTAGGCGCAATTTCAATATTACCACTCGTATTTACGAAAATTGCTACGTTACCACCTTCTGCTCAAATTGGTGGTACAAGCTTACTTATTATCGTCGGTGTAGCACTAGAAACAATGAAGACGTTAGAAAGTCAACTTGTGAAACGTCATTACAAAGGGTTTATTAAAAAAGTGAATTAATTATAAAAACACAGTTGGTTATTTTCCCAGCTGTGTTTTTGATTTTACTAGCCCGATAATATACAGGGCCGTTACATTATCCAACTACATTTCCTTCTCTAATAACCGTCCTTGTTTGAAATAAGTCCGTAGTGTTGAACGATTGGCCAAAAATACACCTATCAATATGAAACAAGCACCTATACCCATTGCAGGATTTAATGGTTCTCCTAATACAATATATCCTACAATAATTGCTATTAATGGTGATACATATAACCACGTCGATGGGAATACAGGATTTGTTTTTGATAAAAGCCAGTAATATAATCCGTGCCCACCAATTGATCCGATAAATATGAGGTATAAAATAGGCCACTGTACGCTCCATGAGGTTAATACAGTTACATTCGGCTGCTCTACTATGAATGATACGATTAGTAGCAAAATCCCTCCATAAAACATTTGAATACCATTAATAAGAAATGGTGATACACTTCGTAAATCCGAAAGTATTTCTTTTGAGCGAATAGAACCTATTCCGTAAAATAACTCCCCTACTACTAAAATAATACAAGCAATACTCCATATGAAACTTACTTCTTGATGCATTCCTGGTAAAGAAACAAAAACAACACCTATTAACGCAATAATTAAAGCGAAAAATTGCTCCTTTTGCAATTTTTTATTATTTCTTCTTGCTTGTAATAATAAAATCATCATAGGACCTGTTGCAGAAAGTACAGCAGCTAATCCAGAAGAAATATATTGTTCAGCCCAGTACAAAGATGCGAATGTCATGAACGTTAAACAAAAGCCAGCATACATAATACGTTTTGAAAATACATGCGGCATAATTTCTTTTCGCTTCAACTTAAATATAAACATCAAGATTACTCCTGCTAAAAAGAAACGAATTCCTGCTGAAAATAATGGAGGCGCTCCTGCTTCAATTCCGATTTTTATCGTTAAAAATGTTGTGCCGAAAATAATGCATACTAAAATATAATTGAAAATGACCATTTTTCTTCCTCCTTTTTACTCTTAACATGAGTATAGAGGTTTTCGTGTATAACAGTGTATCTATGCTTATAACAGTTACATCAAATTGTAGTTGATTCTCTTTATTTTTTTCGCTTTAATTAAATAAAAAAGAAACAAGGTGAAGCCATGAAGATTGTAATACGGAAAGAATCCAACATACCGTATTATCAACAAATATATATGCAAATTGTTGAAAGAGTACAAAGTGGCATGCTTTCATATGGTGACTCCCTTCCATCATTACGTTGTATGGCCGAAGATTTACAAATTAGCTTATTGACTGTTCGTAAGGCGTATAAGCAGCTAGAAACGAAAGGATATATACGCATCGAGCAAGGAAAAGGCGCTTATATATATAAACGTGTAAAGAAAGAGTTCAAAACTATTCCTTATAAATGGCAACAAACGAAAACTATTAATGTTATGCGTTCTCAATATGCAATGAATCAACACCGAAAATATTATGATTTTTCACAAGCGATTTTATATCCACGTCTATTACCAAATCCATTTCTAGCAGACGAAATGCACAAATTGCTGGATAAAAATCCGATGTTACTAGCAACTTATGGACCTATTCAAGGCGATTATGAACTTCGAGTTGAAATAGTTAATTATCTAAAAGAACATCAGAAATTAGTGACAGACCCCTCTCAATTATTAATTACAAGTGGTGCCCAGCAAGGAATTGATTTGATCGCTCAAACATTATTAAAACCTGGAGATATAGTATTAGTAGAAAGCCCTTGTTATGGCGCAGCACTTGATGTTTTTCTCAACAAAGGAGTGCAGATTATACCTATTAGTCTTGATAAAAACGGCATTTGCTCAGACTTAATAGATGACCTTTGTCAAAGAAAGAATCCTGTTTTGTTATATGTGAATCCTACTTTTCAAAACCCAACAGGTACAGTAATGAGTAAAGAACGGAGATTGGAACTTATAGAACTAGCGGAGTTATATGAGTTTTTTATAATTGAAGATGATTCTTTCGGAGAAATATATTTTGAGGATGCTATAGTTCCTCCTCCAATCAAAAGTTTTGATACGAATGGTCATGTAATATATTTAAAAGGTTTTAGTAAAACGTTAGCACCTGGACTGCGTATCGCTGCACTTATAGCCGATGGGCCTATTTTTGAATGGTTATATGCTGTGAAGGGTTCGATGGATATCGGTAGCCCGTTATTAACGCAAAAAGCACTACTTCCTTTCTTACGTGCAGAACGTATGAAAAATCATTTAGAAAAATTACGCACCGCTTTACAAATTAGACGCGATTTAACAATCGCTATATTATCGCCACTAAAAGAAATACACTTTAAAATACCAAAGGGCGGCTTTAATTTATGGATTACACTTCCTAATACAATTGATCCTTTTAACTTATTACAAAAAGCAAATGAAGCAGATGTCTCTTTTTTACCTGGAACAGCTTGTCTATTAAATAACGATACAAATAATAACCAATTAAGAATTAGCTATTCCATGTTAAATGAAAAAGATATGGCGATTGGATTAGAGAAATTACATGATACAATACGAAACTTTAATTTTTAAAAGTATGTTCACTAGCCCATCAAACTAAGAAAAGCTAATACCCCAAAATAAAAGTACTTTGGGGTATTATAAAATTATGGAGTACTCCAATTTATCTTTATTCACTACAAGTCAATATACAGCGGCTATCATCATTCCACTTTAATTACAATCTTACCTCTAACATGTTGCCCTTCACTCAAAATATGAGCTTCTCTAACCCCTTCTTCATTAAGTGACACAACTTTACTTATGATCGGTTTGATTTTTCCATGTACAATTAAATTTGATAACTCTTCTAATTGTTTTCCACTTGGTTTTAGCCATAAAAATCCTGATTTTATCCCTTTTACTTTATAATTTGGTTCATGAACAATCGAAACTAGAACACCGCCAGGTTTAATAATTTGAAAACTTTTTTCTTGTACTTCGCCACCGATTGTATCTAATACAATATCAAAATCTGATAGTAGCTCTTCAAATTTATCTTTTTTATAATCAATAACGAGATCCGCTCCTAAATCCTTTAAAAATTCTTCATTTTTACCACTTGCAGTAGTTGCAACAAAAGCTCCAAATGATTTTGCAATTTGGATTGCCAAACTTCCGACACCACCAGCTCCAGCGTGAATAAATACTCGGTCATTTTCTTTTATTTTTGCGTAATCTACAAGACTTTGCCAAGCAGTAAGTCCTGCGAGTGGAATAGAAGCTGCCTCTTCAAAACTTAGGTTAGTAGGCATATAAGTTACTAAATCTGATTTTACCGCAATGAATTCAGCATAAGATCCCTTCCCAATATTTTCAGGTTTCGTAAACACTTTATCTCCTATTTTGAAACCTTCTACCTCTTCTCCAACCTCTTCGATAACTCCAGCTACATCTAACCCTAAAGTAATTGGAAATGAAAATTGCAACTGTTGTTGTAAGTCTCCTTTTCTAGTTTTCCAATCAACTGGATTAACAGATGTTGCGAGAATGCGAATTAATACCTCGTTATATGTAACAACTGGTTTTAAAATTTGTCTTTCTTTTAGTTCTTCAACACTACCATATTGATCAATAACAATTGCTTTCATTTCCTCTCCTCCTTGCTGTTTATTTTAATAACTTACAATTATTTTTCAAATTTTTTTGCTTTGAATGACAATAAACATGTTTAGAGGTGGTATTTATGCTACGCTATTAATTAATGTGAGTTCCAAATTCAATTTTGTGTACGTCTTAGAATCATACAGAGTTTTATTTTCTATGTTTGTAATTAAATCCAAAAGAAATGGAGATAACACTATGACCGAAAAGATGATTAAAACAAACGGGACTGATATTTGTACAGAAAGCTTTGGAAATCCTAATAATCCAGCAATTTTATTAATTATGGGAGCTACGTGTTCAATGGTTTATTGGGATGAAGAATTTTGTGAACAGTTAGCTAACACAGGGAAATTTGTCATTCGCTTTGATAACCGTGATGTAGGACGCTCTGTTACATACGAACCTGGAACTTCCAATTATACGGTAACAACTATGGCTGAAGATGCAATTGGGGTGCTGGATGCCTATCATATTGATAAAGCGCACTTATTTGGTATGTCATTAGGTGGCATGATTGCTCAAATTGCCGCTGTAAAACATCCTGAAAGAATTTTAACGTTAACTTTACTAGCAACAAGTGTTATAGGCTCAGATAACAACACTCGCGATTTACCTCCGATGGATGAAAGAATTTTAATACATCACGCAAATGGTGCAAATTTAGATTGGTCAAATCAAAACGCTGTGACAGAGTATTTAGTTACAGGCTCTCGTCTATTGTGCGGCTCAAAACGTTCATTTGATGAAAACAGAGTTTATACACAAGTAAAACTCGAAATAGAAAGGGCTAACAATCTATTAAGTATGTTTAATCACGCTTTACTTCAAGGTGATGATGCTTATGAAGGTGTACTTAGCTCCATACAAGCACCCA
This sequence comes from Bacillus cereus group sp. N24, assembly GCF_016483345.1. Classification (NCBI taxonomy): domain Bacteria; kingdom Bacillati; phylum Bacillota; class Bacilli; order Caryophanales; family Bacillaceae; genus Bacillus; species Bacillus cereus group sp. N24. Next base: position 116,551 of record NZ_JAEHCA010000010.1, on the reverse strand, counting down.
CATTAGTAATTCACGGAACTGACGATACAGCACTACCATTTGAACATGGTCTCGCACTTATTGATGAAATTCCAAACTCAGCACTTTTAACTCTTGAAGGAGCAGGACATGAAAATCATCCTGATGACTGGAAAAACATTATTCAAGCAGTAACAGAACATACATCTAAAATATAGATAAATAATAAATAGAAGGGTCACAAATTTGTATTGTGCCCCTTCTATTTATTGGAATAGCGATACACTAACAAAAACCCATCACTGTATCCATATGTATAGTGATGGGCTTACATATATTTTTCTATGTTTAAAAAAATGGACAATCTAATTGATCAACAGATTCCCATGATTTTTTTTTTACACTTTCGGTGGATTTATTCGCTTCTAGTGGTACGTTTTTAAAAGGATTTACTTCGACTTTTAATAAGGACGATGTTTCCATATATAATGAGAAAACATGGCTACTTGGTATAGTTTTTGACACATCAATATCTCCTACTTGTTTAAATAATTGCTGTGCTGCAAAGAAAAAGAAATTAGTTGGGTTTGATTGTTTATTAAGCCATGCAAGCATTTCAGGTGATACTGATTTATGAATATTGATTTTCACTCGATCACCACGTTTATATCGCCTAGATCGCATGTTTCCACCAACTAACTTATCGTTAAGTTTGTAAACCCTAACTCTTTTTGTTTATGTTCTCTATACTTTGGCGAACAAGTGTAGACTAATAATCCTCTTGCATTTGTAAATAGTGGATTATCTACAAAGATAACATTTGTTAAACGCCCTTTTTGTTTTAAAATCATTTTCAAGCTATTTTTAATGATAACTGCGCCCCCACCATAAATAAACACGTATGGATCGTCTTTCATATCATCAATTTTATTAATAATATCAGTTGCGACGCGCGCAGCTAAACCTAATAGTGCTGGTTGTGATTCCTCAACTAATAATGCATTCCTAGGATGTTTATCATTTAAATAAATTTGATTGAATTCTGTAATACTATCAATCGTCTTTGTTGGATACTTCCGGTTCCATCTCGTAATAATTTGTAGTAACGTTTCTTTTACACCGTACGATAATCCTTTACTTAATTGCGGACGGAAATTTACCCCTAACGAAACAACTTCTTCTGTTGTCCCCGCACCAATATCAAAAGACAATAAAGTTTTATCAACAAAATCAATTTCTGAAACTTGATTTTGTTCACATTCTATTTTATGTTTCACAACATTTCCTTCTTCATCATATACAATGCCCCACGTCCCAGAAGCACCCTCAGGCAGGCATTTACAAAACTCAATAGAAACATTAATAGTAACATCACGACCGTTCGGATAATGGAAAACAACCTTGTGATTTCCCATATAACGTTTTGCATTTTCGGCAGCTATTTCTTGTGTAATAAGCTGCATAGGAAGAGCGACAGATAAATCATATCGAATGTTAATATGACTAGAAGTTGGACTTTGACGCATAGCACTTACTGCTAAACCCGATAGTATTGTAATAACCATTAGCTCATCCGTCGACTTATTCGATTTCTTCTCCACTTCAGTACCTTTTAATTGATCTTGAATCACTTTTTCTCCAACGATGTACCGTACATTATTTAACATTAGCGATGGAGAACTAATGGTCACATCGATATGATTTTCTAATTCAGATAATGACACATCCCCCTCATCTAACAATCCTGTAGGCTCACCTATATATAAAGAATAAATACTCGGAATAAAAATAGGGTCTTGCCCTTTCACCATTAACTTCAAACCGTTATTTCCTGCATCTGCACCAGCTTTTAAAAGTATAGACATAACTACCCCCTAAATTAATCTGACATCCCTTCCAAATATATGCGAGCCTATTCTTTTACATTCAAATGTAATGTAATTTTTTATTTATCATTAAAACAAAATACTATATACCTTTGCCTTGCTTGTAAAAAGTATTTGACATGAATCTTTTCCAATTTTATACTATAAATGGAAAGAGTTTTTTACAATCGTGGGGGTGTTGTTCTAATATGAATCGTAAAAAATTCATTTTAATAACAATTGTTTTATCATTAGTCGGAGTACTTATACACGGGGCTTATAAATACATCAATGGAGGTGTAATTTTAGGTGGAACAATTTTTACAAGCGCTTTAATACTTAGCTACCTCATCAATCATATTATATGGGGAGATCCCCACGGTGTATCAGAAGAAAGTCAGGATGAAATGGGACAGCAAATTACATATAAAAGCTTTAAAATTGCGTATTTTGTACTTGTAGTTGTATTGTTCCTTCTATTACTCTTCTCGGAAGGTTTTTCTATGGGTTCCAATTTAGATGGAGTTAAAAACCTACCACTGTTTATCGCACTTTGTTCTTCATTCTTTATTTATCCTATTGTCGAACTCATAGTTGCAAAACAATATAAATAAAAGATGAGGTTTTCTATATATAGAAAACCTCATCTTTTTATATTTACATACCCTCTACAATTGCTTTTAATTTATTAACAGTTCGCCAATTCCTTACTGTAGCTGGTGTATGTAACTTCTGAAATTGGTTCATTAATTTAGAATTCCGAATGCTATTTTTGAAATACAAATATACAACCTTCTCATCTATATAGCAATCTTCAAGTTCACTTTTGTACATAAGTAACTGCTTCCTCTCATCTTCAGAAAATGGATGAGCTAAAAAGGCAACGTGTATACTTTCTCCTTCTAACAAAGCATCCGCCTTATAAGGGGAATATTTTATAGTGTTTATTAATTCTTCATTTGTTTTTAGGATGACTTGAACATCAAAATTAAATTCCTTTTTAATTTCAAATTCAATTTTTACTTTTAGAGCGTTTATATCTTCCTCAGATTCAAACACGATATTACCGCTTTGAATATATGTTTTCACTTGTTTTAATCCTATTGATTCAAACAATCGTTTTAAATCTGCCATTTTGATTATTTTATGTCCACCTACATTGATTCCCCTTAGTAACGCAATATAAATTGTCATATCATTACTCCTCGCATATTCATTGACTTTTCAACTATATATGTTGAAACCTTTATCTTTTTTGATACCTACTTTCGTTTTTACTAACATAGCACAAAATAAAAAAAACTTACTGCAAGAATGTTCAAGAGTAAGTTTTCTATCCCGTTATTTTATTATAGGTAAATGCATTATTATTTGTTGACCAATCGGTCCCATTCTTCTAAAGCCTCTATCTTCGAAGCCAACTTTTTCATATAAATTTTGTGCTGGCATATTTTTTTCATTTACAGCAAGTACAACTTCATTTTTTATTGGAAAATAACGTTTTATAAAATCTTGTAATAATGCCAATGATTTTTTAACGTATCCTCTTCTTTGTTTATTATAATTTATAGAAAACGATGTCAAAAGTAAAGCGTCTTCATTCTCTGTGAACTCTTGTACTCTTTCGCCTGTTTGTAATGCGAAAAGACCAACAGGTACCCCGTTATAATCTAAAATAACAATTACATTTTTTGTGCGATCGCTTTTTGCTTTTTTCAATAATCCGCCTGGATCTGATGTGAATTGAACTTGTTCACTTGGTAAAGTAAATGATTGTATAATTTCTTTATACGTCTCCTTATACGGAACTAATTGTATTTCCCCAGTATGTATGTTCATGCTATACTCTCCCATTTTTATCAAATTAACTTAAACCTTGCTGTGATTTAGAATGCACCTTTCCATCCAAAAATGTAATTTCAACAAATGAATTTGGATTATTCCCCTTCCAAGCAAAAATTTGTTTAATTTGTGTAGAATGTTCTACCCCTTCTTCTATAAGTAAATTTCCTTCAAAACCGATTAAATCTTTCACTTCTGTATAAGTCATTCCTTCATCTATTTTTGAGAAATGATTTATATTGATAACTTCTTTCTTCTGACTTTCCATCACAGTAGAAGAAGTCGCTGTTTGCTTTTTCACTTCTTTCTTTTGTTCACACGCTGTCATACTGAAACTTAGGCAGAAACCACATAAAATAAATGCACTTTTTTTCATCATAACAGTTGTCCCTCCCACAATAATTAAACCATATATTCCCTTAAAAATAAACTGAATATTTAATATTATATTTAAAAAGCCTCGTACAATTTAGTACGAGGCTCATTTTACTTATTCAAATGATTATTAGATTGGTCATTCTGTTCTTTTCTTAGTTCTTGTTCTTCATCTTTTGGTAATTGCTTGTCATTATCTTTAATTGGATTCGTTTCTCTATTTTCAATCATATCATTCGGAACTTGTGGCATCACGCGGCCAACAATTGCTGCTAATTCATCCAGTATACCTTCGCCAGTTTTCCCTTTTTTAATTTGCTTTCCAATTTGTTTCAGCCGTTCATACGTATCAACATCAGCTACAACGACTGCATTCGCACCATCCGGATCGTTTTTTAAACTTTCTGCAACAGAGTACTTAATTGACTCAACACGAGTTCGGTCTAGTTTCGCTTTTACATCAATACCTACTATAGCATATTTTCCAACAACTACTGCTGTTGCATCATTCACACCTGGCACACTTGCCGCTAAAGATGCTAAATGATCCGCTGCTTTTTCATTTGGCTTATTTGATTTATTTGTATAATTAACATTTTTCATTGAGACATTTTTTTGTTCTGGCTTTTCATTTGGATTGTCTTTTTTTCCAATACTGCATCCAGTTATAAAAAAGCAAAGCATCAACATATATATTAGGATTTTCATTCTTTTCACCACTTTACTATTAAGGTTTAATCATAAATTTTTTCAACAGCTTGCATTTTTTTCACTTTTTCTTCTGCTCCGCTATTCGCATTGATGAAAATTTGATACGTATCTTTCCCTAACGTTCCAACAAATTCATAGCAAAGCACTTCATTATGCAAATCATTTACTACGACTGCTTTTCGCTCTTCCATCACTTTCACATCAGGGTTAATTTTCTTCCTTGCTTCCGCTGCAGTTAGCTTGGCAGACGGAATTGTTCGTTTTTGATGTGATGCTAAATATTCTTTTGCAGAAAATCCAACGATAGATCCGTCGTCTAAAGCAATTTTCATTTGGATTGCTTCCGGATAAATCCGTACGCCATTCTCATTTACTACATAAGTAAACACGCCGATAGTATCATATTGAGAACTATCATAAAGCTCCATATTATTAAACTTATGATCCTTTAAAAACGTCAATCCTTTACTTCCTGCATCGTTTAAACTAATTTTCTGTTCTTTAATTTCTCGATTATTCATTACCCAAATTGGATATCCGCCTTTTCCGGTAATATCCATGTAAAACTCATTATTCGTTGCAGAGTCTTTAATCTTCACACTATAGAATGATTCTTTCGCACCTTTTCCACTTTTCTCTACATCGACTTTTTCATTTCCTTTTAAATTTAAAAATGATTTTGCGATTTTTGCGGCTTCATCTTTAGAAATTGCCTTTCCTTCTGCTTCAAATCCACCTTTTTTATTTTTTTGTGCACTTGTAAAGGTTGGTCCGAAGTTTGTAGAAGAGTATGATGTTACGTTTTTCTCTACAGTTTTTAATCCATCAATAATTGTGTTATCTGCTGGATCGCGATTTGATGCAAGTGCCATTTCAACATCCATCCAGCGTAAATTATTTTTCAAAACAAGATGTTGTACTTTCCTTAGTTCATCTTGTATATTTCCCGCGTTTGAATATAAAGTTTGCAACGTTTTATATTCTTGTTCATTTAACGGCTCTTTTTCTAAATCACGAATGGCTGCACGGTAACTAAAATCACCGATATTTGCTAAAAACTCTTCCGTTTTATTAAACGGCATTAATGTTAACGGGAGTTGTCCTACATCTGAACGAGCTTCAGATGTTAAACGCCATACATCTGCTAATGCAGGTGATAAAGATGAGCGTGAATTCATCGCAAGTGTTGTACCAATTTTATCGTGTAATAAATCAACTTCGTATGCTAAATCATGGAATGCTCGTTGATAACTATTTTCCGCTCGAATTAAAACCGCATTTTTCTCTTGGTGCTCTTTATAGCCCCAATATCCTGTTCCAACTACACCGACTGTTAATAATACAATGATAATACCTCTTAACATTGTCCCACCTCCGCTCTATTTACAGAAAATATGTTTACCAATTTTTTTAATTTGTGGACGAGTCCAAATCCATTTACTTGTCGCAGTATCTGGGTTGAAATAATATAAAGCATTTCCTGTTGGATCCCAGCCGTTTATCGCATCTAAAACCGCTTTTTTCGCTGTTTCATTTGGCGTTAAATATATTTGTCCATCAGCCACCGCTGTAAACGCTCTCGGCTCAAAGATTACACCTGAAACAGTATTTGGGAATGATGCGCTTGTAACACGGTTCAAAATAACTGCAGCTACTGCAACTTGTCCTAAATACGGCTCACCACGTGATTCCCCGTATACTGCATTTGCCATGAGCTGAATGTCATTTTGGGAATAACCGTTCGGAACATTTGTCCCTTTATTTTGTGGTGGTTTATTTTCTTGTGCAGTGCCACCACTATTTCCTTTATTCGTTGTCGTCCCTTTATTCGCAGTCGACTTATCATACTTTGTTGCCTTTACGAGCATCTGCTTCGTTTTAGCACCCGCTAAACCATCAACAGGTAGTCCAAATTTCTCTTGAAAATTCCGAAGTGCCCAATATGTACCCCATCCGAAAACACCATCTACTTTTCCTGTATAAAATCCGTTATATTTCAAACGAGATTGTAGTTCAATGACATCTTCACCGGATGCTCCTCTTTGAATAACTTGATTAGAAAAAGCTTCTACATTCTTTAGTTGTATACTACTGACCATTAAAGACAGTCCTATGAACGCAAGTAAAACTGCTATTTTAAAAATAGCTTTTTGGCGCATAATTTTCCCTCCTTAATTACAGAAATGATTTCTTGGTTATGTTTTGTAAAAGCCTCGCTTTTATGTAAAGAAGACAAAAAAATCCAAACTTATATCGTTGAAAGAATATGTAAACAATATACAAAAAGGAAAAAAGGAGTTCATTATGAAGCAATTGTTAAAGCGTATCGCATTCGTCATTCTTTTATTAACAACATGTTTAAATATATATACCGGGTCATCGATTGTTCATGCACAACCGCCTTATGCAAAATGGGGTAAACTTGCTGTAGAAAAGACGAAAGAACAATATCCGAAAGCAGAGATTGTTGATTATCTTCATATAGGTAGAAAACCAAAAACGGTTCAAATAACTGTTGAAAAGTTTAAATTGTGGCTACGTGAAGATGGAAAAGAATATGGTGTTTTTGTTGATGTAGAATTTGAAACGAAGACAGAGAAATTTATAAAGTTGTCGTTTCAGAAGACGAGTAGATAAAATGAAACCCCACTGTTAAAAACGGAAACAGTGGGGCTCCTTGCATTTCTAAAATTCTTTCCTAAAGTTTCGATTCCCTAAAAATCTTACCAATATACAAATAGCGCCAATTACAACCGCTATCCCTATACTGTATAAAAGTACTTTACCATACCCACCTATTCTTGGATCTAAAAACGGATATGGATACCAATTCACGATTGGGCCACGTATTAAGCTATATACAACGTAAAAAAACGGGAATAAGAGCCAGCTTGCAGATTGTTTCCAAGTGATTTTCTTAATAGGTGGATTTAAAATCCAATCTAAAAGCATTGCAATCGGCATGATATAATGTAGCACTGTATTTACCCATGGTATTGCCGTTTGAAGTGACTCTTCTAATCCTCTTAATAGCAAAAAATAAATGAGTCCTGTCGTAAGTATGTATACCGTTGCCGCACCTCGAAGTATACTAAATTGTTCTGAGCGACCAAATGTAGCTGTTCCGATACTACTTAAAAGGAGAATACATACAACTAAAATGTTACTTTCAATCGTAAAGAAACTAAAAAAATTAACTGGATTGAACGGTTTCAATTGTGCCCTGATTATGAATTGCGTAATAATGGCACTACATGCTAGAAGACTTAAACATAGTCTAAATAAAGATAAAGTTTTTTCATCCCTCATACATTCCCTCCTTTTCTTATATATAATTGGAATTTCCCTGTACATGCTCAATAAATAATTTTAATGGAACGAGCCCACGTTTTGGCATATGACTACTTATAATAGCTACTACTTCTAACTGAGGAATGATAACGATGTATTGTCCGCCGTACCCCATAGCGAAATATATACAATACGGTATGTGAAATCTTTCGTTATGTAATACCCACCAGTGATATCCATATGCGCCAACATGTTCATATGTTTCAAATTGCGCCCTACTTGACTCTTCTAACCATTTCGCTGATACAATTTCTTTCTCATTCCAATATCCATTTTGCAAACATAATTTTCCTAATTTTAATAAATCGGTAGATTTCATTTTCATACCGAAGCCGCCGACATATATACCTTGCGGATCTTGTTGCCACTCATATTCGCTAATTTCTAATGGCTCAAATAAATATCTTTTCGCAAACTGCTCTGTCGACATCCCAGTAGCTTCTTGAATAATATAGCTAAGTAAATGTGAAGAACCTGAATTATAATTCATTTTTGTAGCAGGTTCTTCAATTATTGGCTTTTCTAATATGTACTGTACCCAGTTCTCTGATTCTACAAAGTCGTTTGGGAATACTACTCCATTCCCAAACTCTTTCCAATCCTCACCAGTAGTCATTGTTAATAAGTGATACAGCGTTAAATCATGTTTCTCCCCAGGTACATTTTCAATCCACTCTGTAATCGGTGTATGTATATCATTTATATAGCCCTTATCAATTGCAATACCAATTAATAAAGATACGATACTTTTTGTAATCGAATTTATTTTATATAAGTTATTTGCACATTCGGGTGTTTTATAATACTCAGTTGTTAATTCCCCTTTTTGATAAATAAGAAATGTATTCACTTTTTTCTTTTCAAATTTATTTTGTAGTTGCTTAAAATCCAAAAATCTTACCTCCATTAAAATAGTTACTTCATTTATTATATCTTGTTCCTTTTATTAAAACATAATTGTGCTCAAATAAAAAAATAAGCTTATCAGCTATAATTAGCTGACAAGCTTATTCCTATAATTTCGTACGAACATTCCAAAGTTCAGGGAAGAACTGTTGATCAAGTACTCGTTTTAAATAAGATACACCTGAAGATCCGCCAGTTCCCATTTTATTTCCGATAATGCGTTCTACCGTTTTCATATGACGGAAACGCCATTGTTGTAGCCAATCTTCGATATCAATTAATTTTTCAGCAAGCTGATATAAATCCCAATATTGCTTCACGTCCGCATACACTTCTATCCAAGCCGCTTCTACAGTTGCATCTTCTTCGTAAGGCTGCGTAATATCACGATTTAACACATCTTTATGAATTGGGAAGCCTTCTTTAACAAGCGCCTGTATCGCAACATCATACAAACTTGGTGCGTGTAGCGCTTTATGAAGACGAGCGTGTAATTCTGGATCTTTTTCATAAATCTTTAATGCATGTGGTGTTTTATAACCAAGTGCGTACTCAATCATTCGATATTGATACGATTGAAAGCCTGAAGCTTGACCGAGTGAATCACGGAATTCAATATACTCAGATGGCGTTAATGTCGCGAGAATATCCCAAGATTGAATAATTTGCGATTGAATTTTTGATACACGTGCTAACATTTTAAATGCCGGTGCTAATTTATCGTTTTTAATCGATTCAATTGCTGCATTTAGTTCATGTAAAATAAGCTTCATCCAAAGCTCACTAGCTTGGTGAATAACGATAAATAACATTTCATCATGATGGTCTGATAATCTCTTTTGAGAAGATAGTAAACTATCTAATTGTAAATACTCACCATACGTCATATTTTCCTTAAAATCCGTGTGAATCCCTTTTTCCATAATTACCTTTTCATTTTCTTTCATATTAGTCAAACACCCCTTTTATATGTTTCTACTTATATTGGTCTAATGACAGCTCGAACTGGACTTCCATCTGCATCTGTTAACGCAAGTGGTAATGCAATTAATTCGTAATCGCCGTCTGCTACATGATCTAGTACGACATTTTCTAAAATATGAATTCCATATTTAAACAATTGATGATGTGCTGCTAGTTCTTTATCATCTAACGGATCAACTGATGGTACATCCACTCCGATTAAACGAATTCCCTTATCAGAAAGAAACGGTGCAATATCAGCACGTAAATGCGGGATCACATCTGGAAATTCTTTTGCTTTCCCATGTGAAGATGTACGTAATAATAGTCGTTCTACACCTTCTAAATGAAAACTTTCTAATTCTTTTTTTCCGATGCTTTCAAGGTTAGAAACGTCAATGATTCGCGTAGGTCCGACATAAACTTGAACATCTAAATCTATTACTTTCTTTCCGTCATTATCAAAATGAAAAGGCGCATCAATATGAGTACCTGTATGAATACTCATCGTTAACTTTCCGACGTTTACTGAACCGCTCTCTTCTTTTGACCATGAAACTTCATACGAGAACGGTGTATCTCCTGGCCAAGTTGCAATATCATTATTTAATGGCTGTGAAATATCAATCCACTTTGATGTTTTCATTCTTATGCCACAACCTCTCGTTTATTTTCAAATTGTTTATACTCTTCCTCTTTCATAACTTTCTTTAAAATTTGAACAGACTTCCATACTTCTTCATACGTATTGTATAAAGCTACTGGCGCAAGTCTTATCCCATTTGGTGCTCTGAAATCTGGAATTACTCCATTTGCCTTTAGTGCTTTACAGATACGCGCTGCTTCCGCATGCTCTAAATAAATATGTCCACCTCGTTTTTCATCCTCTAACGGGTTTCCAATTGTAAATCCGAAATCTTTTAATTCATGATCAATTAAATCCAGCATGTATCTCGTAATATGTAAAGACTTTTTACGTAAACGTTCCATACCAGCATCTTTAAAAATTTCAAGAGAACCGATTAACGGTGCTGTACTTAATACGTGAGGTGTACCAATTTGATAAGCACCTGCATGATCAGCTGCAGTTAATGTATGCTCCATATCAAACTGTTTATCTTTTCTAGAACTAAACCATCCAGACAATCCTGGCAGTCTATTAAAATGTTTACTATTTACATAAAGACCTGCAACACCACCCGGCCCTGCATTTAAATATTTATAATTGCACCATACAGCGAAATCAACATCCCACTCTTTAAAATGATGTGGAATAGAACCAATTGAATGACATAAATCAAATCCGATATGAATGCCACGTTTATGAGCTTCCACTGTTAAACGTTTCATATCAAGAATTTGACCACTTCTATATAAGACTGAAGGTAATAAAATTAAAGCGATATCATCTTCCATTGCCTGAATAATATCTTCTTCAGAAAGTGTTCGACCATCTTGGCTTTTCACTCTTACTAAATGCTCATCTGGCTCTAAGCCTTTTAAACGAATTTGACTTTGAAGTGCATAAATATCTGACGGGAAAGTTAATTCATCCGCAAGAATTTTTGTACGTATTCCTTTCGGCTCATAAAACGTCGCAATAACTTGGTGTATATTCGCAGTCGTGGAACCGGTTACAATAGTTTCTTCTGGTAAAGCTCCAATAAGAGGTGCCGTCAGTTCACCTAATTTCTCCGAAAGGAAAAACCATGGATGTTCGCCTTCTGTCCAGCCATCAATGCCATACTCTTTCCATGAATCTAGTAAAGTAAGTAACGATTTTTCTGCTCTTTTCGAAAGTAGTCCTAATGAGTTTCCATCTAAATATATAGTTCCTTCTTTTTTATAGAATTCAGTTTGAAAATCTTTCAGTTCATCATGTTTATCACACTCAAGCGCATACTCATAAGTTGGTTGAAATGGTTCTTTATACATGGTGTCACCTTCTCTTAATTTTCTTTTTATTCTAACTAATTGAAATATATCACCTTAGTTGATATAACGTCAATGATATTATGTCAGTTGACTTTACATACTATCTTCTTTTACAATACAATTATATTTTCAGATATTTCAGTATAAAGAGGTGATTCTTTGAAAAACACTACTCTTTCAACAAGAAAACACCGCTCCTTAGAAACAAAAAAGAAACTATTACATTCGGGTTACACTATTTTTATTACTAATGGATTTCAGAAAACGACAATCACGCAAATTATTAAACATGCAGAAACTGGTTATGGAACAGCATATGTATACTTTAAAAACAAAGATGATCTCCTTATCGTGTTAATGGAAGATGTTATGAATCGTTTTTATAATATTGCTGGGCGCTCTTTCTTCCCTCAAACGAAAGCAGCAGCACGTGACTTGATTCAAAATCACGTTAGAGCATTCCTACAATTAGCAGAAGAAGAACGAGCTATTTTGCAAGTTGTCGAAGAAGCAATCGGATTATCAAAAGAGATACGTCAAAAATGGGGTGAGATTCGCGAACGCTTTATAAAAAGTATTTCGCAGGATATTACTTACTCTCAAGAAAGTGGATTAGCGCATCCTGAATTAAATAAAGAGCTCGTGGCACGCGGTTGGTTCGCAATGAATGAAATGTTTCTTTGGACTATTGTACAAAATAACAAAGAAGTAAAACTAGAAGAAATAGTGTATACATTAACGGAGATGTATACAACGGGATTATATAAATAGCGCACTTCACATATTTAAAGTGTGCTATTTTTTCTTAAAATCATCATTCTAACTATAAATGGAATAGCCTATTATAATAATTGCGAGTATGTATGTGATTATTATAATCATAAGAATACAACCTGTTTTATTTTATTGTTTTAACCTACTCACAATTCCAATAATAAACTTATACTCAGCTCTACTTTTCCTTACTTTCTTAAAGCCCTCTTTCGTATCAAAAATAAAACACGTTTTCCGAAACCAAACACGGACATAAAATGATTCAAAATAAATAGGTCTCACAATTCCTTTTTCCTCAAATTCAGTACCGTCTGTATTTTCGGTCTCTGTTCGAACGAACCATCTATTCCCGATACCAATTTCAATATACTTCACATACTAACCTCCTTTAGGGAATTTCCCGTCTAACTACTTTATTATTTCCCTGGGAAGCGCACATTCCGACAGAACATGAGCTCAAAAAGAAAAAGCAGATTACAAAAATCTACTTTTATAGATTAAATTTTTGCATTCGTTTATAAAATGTACTACGGGGTACATCTAATAGTTTTGCAGCTAACGAAACATTTCCGTTTGTCTTTTGTAATGCTTCAATCATGCTATCACGCTGTATTTTTTCGCGAAAATTCAATGTATGTTCTGTTTTATTTTCAACTTGTAACTCAAGTTGTTGTTGATTTCCCATCATTGTTTGTAACAAAAAAGCGACTTGTTTTTCGCATATTTCCCGCCCTTGCGACAAAATGTAAATGCGTTCTAATACATTTACTAGTTCTCGAATATTTCCGGGCCATGTATGTTGTAAAAATTGATTGCAAATACTCTTTGGAAATACAACATTCCAATTCTTCCGTTCGCAAAAGTGTTGTATAAAATATGGAATATCCTCTTTTCTTTCTAGTAACGATGGAACATATAACGGATAAACGTGCAAACGATAATATAAATCTTGACGGAATTTCCCTTCTTCTGCTAACCGTAGTAAATCTTTATGTGTGGCAGTAATAATACGAATATTTACTGGTACCTCTTTTGAACTTCCTATTGGAGTTATTGTGCGTTCTTGTAAAACACGCAATAATGCTACTTGCATCTCTGATGGTACTTCACCAATTTCATCTAAAAACAATGTTCCTCCATTCGCTTGTTCAAATTTCCCTTTATATCCTTGACGTCGCGCACCTGTAAACGCACCTTCAGCATAACCGAACAATTCACTTTCCATTAATTCTTTAGGCAAAGAACCGCAGTTAACAGCTATAAAGGGCCCGTCTTTTCTTGGACTATTTTCATGAATCGCTCTCGCAACATATTCCTTTCCTACTCCTGTCTCACCACATACATACACACTAGCATCAGTCGGTGAAACAAGCTTAATTTCTTCTAGTGTGTGTTGAAATGCTTTGCTTGTCCCGGTAACTCCTGAAAAAGTAATTCCTTTTATAAATGTGAAAGCAGAATATGTATTCATTTGTTTGTTTTCCTTTAAATACATACATTTCCCGATCATTCTTTCATTACTATATACTGGTATCTCTAATTTAGTTTCCAATCCATAGCGCATTAAATCTTCAAGTTTCATTCTTGACCAATTAGTTACTCGTTCCCGAACGCTCTTACTCGCAGAAACGATAACATCACGATGATTACAAATAACTACTTGTTCATCACTATCAATGACATCTAAAAAACGATGAATTAAGTGTAATTCATTTTGATGAACTCTTATGCTACATTCACGTTCTATCGCATGTGCAATTGAAGTTACCATACCGAGCATATATGGATGCGAAAATTCAATTGGACAGGAGAAATCTAGAATACCAATTAATTTCCCGTCATCGTTATGAATGGGAGCAGCCGCACAACTCCAGCTATGAGATGCCACGGAGTAATGTTCAGTACCACTTATCATAATAGCTTCTTCAATTTCTAATGCTGTTCCTATTGCGTTTGTCCCCACAGCTGCTTCCGTCCATTTTACACCTTCAATAAAATTAATATGTTTCGCTCGCTTTAACGTTTGTTTATTTCCACTTAAGGATAGAACATAACCATCTGGATCGATTAATAATGCCATCATTTGTAGTTCATCAATGGTTTTTCTCATATTTTGTATTTGAGGTAATGCTATATCAAGGAAAATTTCACTCTTTTTCTTTTGTTCTTGAAAAATGTTAGAAGACAAAATTTTCTGACCTTTATTCATATGAGAATTCACATTTGCTTGTTTACATCGATGCCATGACTCTGAAATTCTTTCGTTTATACGGTTCGAATCAAGGACTCCTTTATCAATAAACTTTTTCCATGTATGTAAGTAAAACGGTGAAGCTAACATTGTATCATCTCCCTTTTAATTGTTTTGGAGATTTATTCCGCATTAACGGGCAGTAAGACCCCCACCTCAAAATTCAGCTAGAGCAAAGAAGTGAGGTGCGGGTCCGGCTGCCCGTAAAAGCCTGATTGGTTTAACTAATAATTAGCGAGGGATGAATAACACCTCCACTGATTAAAGTTTCACTTTATAAAACATACTTTTATTATAAAACTGAATAAAAGCGTTTTCAATACAACTAGAAAGACGACACAAATATGTTAATAATTTGAATATTTTACTGCACTTCTTTATTCTTTTTTAGTAGCACTACTATATTTTGTATAATGGACGCAATGAAAATACATAACCAAAATCACTTTTGTGGATTACCATTTATAAAGAAAACAATCACGGCTATTGCAAATAAAATAGCGGCTGATAAACTAATATATAATTTCGTTCTGACCTGCATTAGTCTTAACTCCTATTATTTTACAGTACATACTAACTCTTCATTTTTCATCTCTACTATGTACTCTTGTAAAACATATTCTTTCCCGCCATAGTTTTCATACCATTCATGTATTCTTCTAACATGCATCTCGTCACTTCTAATTTTCGATTCTATTTCTTTATACTGTTCATAACTATCATATTCCCATATGGCAAATACTTCAGACGTACCATTCTTATTATCTTTCATCCAGCGTCCTATTAGCCTAGAACCATGCTTTAACTGATTAGGTAAGTTCGTGTTATTGAAATGATCATTAAATACTTCTATGAATTCATTTTTCACTACATAGTACTTCCTTCTGTAAAACATACTTCTTCACCTCTTTTATGAAAAGTATCAGTAAACCTTCCCATCACTACCGTATTATAATACTTTCCATCCGATAGTCTTTTGTCATTTTTCAAAATGCCTTCTATTTCAAAACCTAATTTTTTATAAAGATGAATAGCTTTCTCGTTTGTCTCTAATACTTGTAAAGATATTTTATTTACTGCATTTTCGTCAGCCCATTTAATAGATTGTTGTAATAGGTTCTTACCCATTCTATATCCCCAAAACTCTTTTAAAATGCAAACACCAAACTCTACTTTATGAGATAATCTCTTAAAATTTGATCCTTCACATCTTGAAAATCCAACGATTCGATTGTGCACTTCTGCAACTAAAAAGAGATTTTTCGTCTCTTCACTATCTGTTTTTATTATTTTTTGAAATCCTAGATTATCTATAAATCCCTCTCCAGCATCTCTATCCATATTTTCAGTTTCTCCATCAATCTGAACTCTAATTTTCGATAACTGCTCAGCATCTTTCTCAGCTGCAGAACGAATTGTATAAGTTAATCCATTTATATGAAACTCTTGCTCTTTTACAATCATGTCAAACTCCTTTCAAATGAATATAATGGCGCTATTACAACTTGTTTACCTTGTTTCTCAAAGTCCTGAACAGTTTCTTTACTAGCCTCTTCGTCAGTTATAATAATGTCAATTTCTTTTAGAGACTCTCCTCTTATAAAACAATCTATTCCAAGTTTATTATGCGGAACTAAACAAATATTTCTTCTAGCAATTTCACTTACTCTTTTACTAAAATAAGCAACTTCAGGTGTTGCAGTACTAATACCTTGTAATGAAATGCCTCCACCTGTAGAGAAATAAAGATCAATAGAAAATCTACTTATCAATTCAGAGGCAAGTGTATCAGTAATATTCCCTGAAGGTTTTACTTTTCCGCCAATTAAATACGTATCAATATTCTTATATTCTCGTAGATAACCAGCTATTTCTATAGAATTCGTAATAACCGTAAATGATACTTCCGGTAAATATTTCAGCATCGCATTATGAACGGAAGCCCCACCAATAAAAATTGAATCACCTTCTTTTATATAAGATACCGCAACTCTTGCAATTGTGTCCTCATATATTGAGCTATCACTATAACGTTTAGCTGGTTCCGCAGCTAAGTTTCTCACTCGCGTAAGTTCAATTGCACCTCCGTGCGTTCTTTTTAATAAACCATCCTTTTCCATAATAGACAAATCTCTTCTTATAGAATCAATAGACATATCAAATCTTTCCGCAAGATCTTTTACGATTACTCTTCCATCTGTACTAAGTAGTTCTAAAATTTTCTCCCGACGTTCTTCAGTAAACATGTTATCACCACCGTTATTGAATATTCAGAAATTTGAACTTTATGTTAATTATATGCACGTTTCTTCCGTTTCACAATATTTTCAATCCTTTTTCTTCCGTCTTTATGCAGGTTTTCTCTCTTTTTCTATTTTGTTAACTTTACATAAAATAAATGCACATTTGCATATTCTACTAAAAGACTTCTATTTATTTCCTTATTCATGTAAAATTTTTCCTATGTTTTACTTTTTAATACAGAAAGGAATTACTATGAAATCATTAATCAAAACGACATGTACAGCATTATTATTTACGGGAATATTAACAGGATGTAATAGCAATACTACACCAAAACAAGAAAAGAGCGCTCTCGAAAAGAATGCAATGCACTATGGAGAAATAGTTAAAAACGAATACTATAGAGCAACAGTTGAAAATGCAAAATTTGAAAAAATAGACAAAGAGTGGCGCCTTACTACTCGTGTTATGATTAATAATGTTCGAGACGATGGACAAACTATTGATCTTTCGAAAATAAAATATTTCATACAAGATGAAAAAACTAGTCAGAAATATGAAGGTGAAGCTCATCCGATAGATGACGAGCACTATAAAAATGTTCCACACAAATTTTCTTTAACTACTGACGTTGTATTTGAAATGAAAACTTCTCCTAAAGACTTAAATAACATGTATTTGTATATTGATAGTAAAGTTGCTCCATTAACAAATACATATTGGAAGCTTGGGAATCTAGCATCAAAATAAAAAAACAGTCTTTATTGACTGTTTTTTTATTGTTGAACTTGTAAATACCATCTAAAAGAACTCTCTTTATTATTAGTTAATATACATGTAACTTAATCATTTTTTCTCAAGGAATACATCTGCTGCCCAAATCGTCACTTCTCTAAATGGACAGTCAAATAAAACACCTAGTTCAAAACCATCTTCAGTAAGAGCTATTTCATGATATAGCCACCAAGCACTTTCAAAGTTTTCTGGCATAGAACACTTGGTTACTCCTATAAAAGTTACTTCAAGTTTATCAAATTCACTAAAAGTACCACTGCAATCTAATACGATAGACAAAGTATCTTCTGATTTTCTCTTTACTACTTTAATCACACTATCATGTAGTGACATCTCATGTAGCTGAGCGACATGAGACGGAAGTTTTTTCTTAATGGAATTAAAATGTTTTAAGTATGATTGATCTAATTGTGCCATTCTTGCCTCATAATCTGCTGTCCACTCTAACAAAAGTTTCTTTAATTCATTAGGTAGATATACTGAATCAAACATGTTGTTATGAATGTATGGATGTAGTGTTTCAGGAAGATAGTGTAATAAATCTTCTTTCCTTTCTTCTACTTCGTCTTTCAAACTTTGTATATAATCGGGATCTATGTCTTTCCATTCTTCTATTGACTCTATGAAATGCACAAATCCTGAAATTTGCATTTCTTTATACCAATCTTTTGTGAAATATTTCAATTACATCTCTCCTAAAACATTTTATCATCCAAGAAAAGCAATGTATCCGCTTATTATATCATTCCAATAACCATTTTTTCTAAAGAAAAAATGTAAAAATGTAAATATTCCGCCTATTTTTTCTAAAACTTCAGAATATTTACAAAAATAAGAAATTAGAATACATTTTAGTTGTACAAGATTCACCTGTACAAAAATCTAAACAAAAAGGGATGGTTATATGTTGAAGAAATTAGTAGCAGGAACATTAGTAGCGGGTTTTGCATTAACTGGCGGACTAGGCGTAGCAAGTGCTGAAGAAAAAGGTAACACAATTAAGTCATTTGATTATTTAAAAGTGGATGAACAGAATGTTACTTCATTTGCAAAATTAAGTGATCAGGATAAGAAAGACATCCAAATTACTATGGTATTACCAGAGCAAAATGAAAATGGAGATTGGTTAGCTTATGGTTTTACTAGTAGAGAAACATTGGATGCTTATATTGAAAAAGATAAAAAAGCACTTAAAAATAAAATTAACCCTTTAGGTAGTGGTGCTGGTAGTACTGATTTTTATGAACATAAAGATAAAGGTGGCCAATATATTTACTGGAGCAGCGGCTTTAAAAACTTACCATCTAGCTGGAACGACAGAATTTCTTCTGTAAGTACAGCGTCACCTTCTGCAAGTTATTCAACGACACTTTGGGAGCATACTTCTACACAAGGATATGGAAAAGGTGTTTTATTTAAACACGCTGATTGGTATGGTAAAACTGCTAATTTAGCTCCTGATTGGAACGATATAACTTCAGCTATTGAAATTAAATAGTAAAAATTCAAACCACTATTCTCTCATTCATTTAGAGAATAGTGGTTTATTATATTTTCATTTAAGCATGTACAGCATGTCCTATCGCCTGCAATAAAGCTTCATGAATTGCCTCAGATAAAGTTGGATGTGCTGCAATATAACCTCTCATAATATCAGCGGTAACTTCTGTATGAATCATTACGGTGCCTTGACCAATTAGTTCAGTTGCACGAGGACCGATAATAGAAATCCCTACAATTTCTTGATATTTAGGTTCCACAATGACTTTTACTTTCCCCATTTGTTCTCCTAAAATAAGAGCTTTTCCATTCGCTGTAAAAGGAAATTCTCCGATAATAATATCATCATATTGTTCTCTTGCACCTTTTTCACTTAAACCGACGCTAGCTATTTCTGGAGCTGTGTATATACAACGAGGCACAGCACGATAGTTTACTTTCACATCTTCTCCGCTCGCATGTAATGCCGCTGTCGTTCCTTCATGAAAGGCTACGTGAGCAAGCTGTATTCCTCCAATAATATCACCGGCTGCGTAAATATGTGATACGTTCGTTTGCATATGCTCATTTACAGTAATCCCTTTATTTGAAAATTGAACTCCTGCTTTTTCTAATCCTAAATCTTGTACACGAGGTTTTCTACCAACAGAAACGAGAACAAATTCTGGAGTTACTTCGTGCATACTTCCTTCGTATTCAAACGAAGCCTGTTTCTTATAATTGTTTAATCCTTTTAAAGCTGCTCCTGTGAAAATTTCTACACCATCATTTTCTAGTTTCTCTCTTAAAATGCTTGCGATATCTTCATCCTCACCAGGTAGTAATTGCGGTGCCATTTCAACAATCATTACTTTCGTTCCAAGACGACTATATATACTGGCAAATTCGCAACCTATTACGCCACCGCCAACAATAAGTAATGAAGCTGGTATGTTTTCAAGAGACATCGCATGACTACTATTTAAAATCCATTTCCCGTCGAATGGAGCAAAAGGTAATTCAGTAGGTTCTGAACCTGCCGCAATAATGAATTGTTCTCCAACCACTATCGCTTCCTTATTCCCCTGCATAACTCGCAGACGATGATCCGTTTCAAATTTCCCTTTCCCCTTTATAACTTTAATTTTATTTTTCTTCATTAAATATTTTATTCCTTGTACGAGCTGCACAACAATTTGTGATTTTTTCGTCTGTATTTGATTCCAATCAATTGATATACTTTGCTTATCTACTAATACACCAAAACGTTGCGCATGATTAACAATATTGTATACTTCAGCACTTTCTAACAAAGATTTCGTAGGCATGCACCCGACATTTAAACAAGTTCCACCAAGATCAGCTTCATCAATAAGAGTAACATCTTTCCCAGTTTGAGCTGCGGTAATTGCCGCCACATATCCAGCGGGTCCGCCTCCAATAACTACTAATTTATTCATTCTCCCACCTTCTCTTTATAAAAGAATTGTTACCGGTTCTTCTAAGTATTGTTTAATTGTGCGTAAAAATGCAGCTGCTGGTACACCGTCTAGTACACGATGATCAAATGTTAAACTTAAAGGTAACATACTACCTTTTTTTATTTTCTTTCCTTTATATACTGGAACATGTTCAATTGCACCTACACCTAAAATACCAGTTTCAGGTGTATTTAATACTGGCGTAAAATATTCGATACCAAAGCTTCCTAAATTACTAATTGTAAATGTCGTTCCTTGCATATTATCACTATTTAAACTACCTGCTCGTGCCTTTTGTGCCACATTTTTAATCTCTTTAGATAACTCTACTAAAGATAGATTATTTGCAAAGCGAATAGCCGGAACGACTAAGCCGTTTTCTAACGCTACTGCCATACCTAAATGAACATGTTCAAATTGATGGATTGCATCATCTATATAAGCGCTGTTCATTTCCTTATGCTCCTGAAGCGCTAATACAACAGCACGAGAAACCAAATCAGTAATGGTTAGTTTGTTATCGTACCGTTTTTGTACAACTTCCGCTATTTCTTTATGTAAAGCAACTAAATCCGTAACATCTACTTTCATCGTTAATGTCAATTGTGCGCTATTTTGGAGGCTTGCTTGCATCCGATTTGCGATCTCTTTCCGCATACCGGTAACAGGAATTACTTTACTTTCTTCTTTTACAAACGTTTCTGGGGTAGCAACTTTTTCTTCAAGTACTTTTAATACATCTGCCTTTGTAATTCTCCCACCAGGACCTGTTCCTATTAATGTGGAAATTCCAATATTTTCAACTGTTGCCATTTTCTTTGCTACAGGAGATATTTTTATTCTTTGTTTCTTTGATCTTTCTTCCGCGTACGGTTCAGGATGTTGTACATTTTGAGGTTCTACTTTCGGTATTGATTCTTCTGTAGCATTTACGGTTTCATTTACCGATACCTGTTCATTTGGTTTTCCGATGTAACATATTACAGTACCAGGTGGAACTCCTTCATCTTCACTTACAGCTATATCCAGTACCGTTCCATCAGCGGGTGCTTCTATTTCTGTTTCGATTTTTTCAGAATTAATACTAGCAATTAATTCACCTTTTGCTACATTATCACCAGCTTTAATATTCCAACTCGTAATAATACCTTCTTTCATCGCCATTCCTAATTTCGGCATTACAACTTCTACAGCCATATTTCTCTCTCCCTTCTCATCGTTTCATTACACATTCAATAAAGAACGGTCCCCAATCATTTCTGATACAGTTTCAATTACTTTCTCTGGCGTTGGTAAATATAGTTTTTCAAGTGGTGGTGAGAACGGAACTGGTGTATGTGGTGCTGTAATTCGTTTAATAGGTGCATCTAATAAATCGAACCCTTTATCCGCTACAATTGCTGCAATGTCTGTTGCGATACTACATCTTGGGTTTGCTTCATCAATAACGATAAGACGATTTGTTTTTTCAACAGATGCTAAAATTGTATCTTCGTCAAGCGGTGATAAAGAGCGTGGATCAATAACTTCTACCCCAAGTCCTTTTTTCGATAATTGCTCCGCAGCCGCAAGCGCAGTATGAACTTGCTTCCCAATTGCGACAATCGTTATATGAGAGCCTTCCCGTTTAATATCTGCTTTTCCTAAAGGAATTGTATAATATCCTTCTGGCACTTCACCTTTCATATTGTAAAGTGTTTTATCTTCAAAGAAGATTACTGGATCATCATCTTCAATTGCCGCTAATAATAAGCCTTTTGCATCATACGGGGTGGACGGAACGATAACTTTAATACCTGGAATGCTCGTAAATAACGCGTATAAACTTTGAGAATGCTGAGCTGCTGCGCTAAATCCAGCACCATGCATCGTTCGAATTGTAACTGGTACTTTTGCTTTTCCACCAAACATGTAACGGAATTTTGCACCTTGGTTTAAAACTTGATCAAGACAACTACCGATAAAATCATTAAACATTAATTCAGCGATTGGACGTAATCCCGTTGCCGCCGCTGCCATCGCAGCTCCCATATAACCAGCTTCAGAAATTGGTGTATCTAAAATACGATTTCGGCCAAATTCTTGTACAAGCCCTTTCGTAACGCCAAGAACACCGCCCCACGCTTCATCATCTTGCAAATGATCAACTTGTGCACCACCCGCAACGTCTTCACCTATTAAAATTACATTTTCATCACGGTGCATTGATATTTTCATCGCTTCATTGATAGCAGTTGACATACTTACTGTTCTAGTCATTATTTTTCACCCTCCTCTTATTTGTAAGAAACGTATACATCTTTTAATAATTCTTCATCCTCTGGATATGGACTATTTTCACTAAAATCAATTGATCGTTGCACTGCTTCGTCTACTGCTTTTTCCATATCAACAAGTTCAGATTCCGTTAATAAACCTTCATGAATTAAATGCTTACGGAAATTCACAATCGCATCTTTTTCATTTAAATGTTCTTCTTTTTCTTCTGAGGTTTTATATGTTTGTGCTTCTCCTTCGAAATGGCCGTAATTACGATATGTCATACATTCAATTAAAGTTGGGCCACCGCCATTACGTGCACGTTCAACAGCCTCTTCCGCTGCTTTATATACCGCTAGTAAATCTTTTCCATCTACTTGAACTCCCGGAATGTTATATGCTTTTGCACGATCAGCAATAGAATCACAACTTGAAGCATATTCAAATGTAGTTGCTTCACCGTAACCATTATTTTCAGCGATAAAAATAACTGGTAACTTCCAAATCGCCGCTAAATTAACCCCTTCATGGAATGTTCCTTCATTATTTGCTCCGTCACCGAAGAAGCAAACACTTACATCTTTCGTTCCTTTATATTTAGCTGTTAATGCTGAACCGCAAGCAAGTGGGAACCCCCCGCCTACAATGCCATTCGCACCAAGCATTCCTTTATCTAAATCGGCAATATGCATGGAACCGCCTTTACCTTTACATAATCCTGTCGCTTTCCCGAAAAGTTCAGCCATCATACCATTTAAATCACAACCTTTTGCAATACAATGTCCGTGACCTCTATGTGTACTTGTAATACTGTCACTATCCGTTAAGTGGGCACATACACCAACTGCTACCGCTTCTTCTCCAGCATATAAATGAACGAAACCTGGTAAAACACCTTGCGCGAACAATTCATGTACCTTATCTTCAAATTTACGAATCTCTAACATTTTTTCATACATCCAGCGAGCTTGTTCTTTCGTAATTTCATTCCCTTTACTTTCAGTTGTTTTTAACATGTCCAGCCCTCCTATTTTCTTTTTCATCCTTTATGTTGCAAGAAGCGTGCCAAATTCTAACCTTGATTTATTAGACTTTCTCTTCTTTTTAAAAATAAAAAAGTGGACAAAGCGAGACAGCTGTCTCGTTTTGTCCACTTTTGTTCACCTTACTAGAGAATCATTCCCTTATTCACTATCAAAACTTTTTTGTAGTTTCCGGATGTAAATAATTTGACCAATATGATACGCATTATGAGTAGTTACATTACCTAGCACTTCCCACCACTTCGCGGATACAGGAAATCCAACTACATCACTTTCAACCTTGTCTTCATTAATGAGATTTTGCCATTGTAACAATTTCTCTAATAATTTTCCCCTTAACTCTTCGAATGTTTGATTATCTGATAGCATAAAGCTTTTGTTATTGTCACCAATAGCGGGTACCGCATTAACATTTGATTCTTTATACCTAGTTTGCCACGTTGAGTTCCAATACAGTAAATGTTGTACAATTTCTGCTATACTATTACTCTCTTCATTCGGTTTCCAGAAAGCTTCTCTCTCTGATAAATCCTTCACTGCATCTGAAAATGGCATATACCAACTAGGATCATTCGCATTTGCTAACAACTGATCTGCTAATACGTCTTTCACATGGACCATTTTTCTTCCCTCATTTCATTGGCTTATATAATACTTACTTCTCTATATACGCTGAGTCTACACAATTCCCTTTTTAAATCATTCCAATACATATATAAATGAAAAAACTAAAGCACTTTATCATATAATCTTATTAAAACAACATGTATCATTAATAGATTTTATTCCTATAACTCGTTATGATAAAAGAAAAAGAAAGCGAGCGACCAATGAATAAAAAAATCGCGGTTATTACAGGAGCATCAAGTGGATTCGGACTATTAACGACACTTGAACTAGCAAAAAAAGACTATATTGTCATTGCTACAATGCGAAACCTTGAAAAACAAGTAAACTTACTATCTCAAGCTACTAAACTAAACTTACAACAAAACATCAAAATTCAACAATTAGATGTAACAAATCAAAACTCTATACATAACTTCCAAGTGTTTTTAAAAGAAATTAATAGAGTAGACCTCCTTATAAACAATGCAGGATATGCAAATGGAGGATTTGTAGAAGAAATTCTAGTAGAGGAATATCGTAAACAATTTGAAACGAATCTTTTTGGCGCTATATCAATCACTCAGCTTGTTTTACCATATATGAGAGAACAAAAAAGTGGAAAAATCATTAATATAAGCAGCATTAGCGGCCAAGTTGGATTCCCTGGTTTATCTCCTTATGTATCTTCAAAATATGCATTAGAAGGCTGGAGTGAATCCCTTCGCTTAGAAGTAAAACCTTTCGGAATTGATGTTGCTTTACTTGAACCAGGTTCTTATAACACAAACATATGGGAGGTTGGTAAACAACTAGCTGAAAACCAATCTGATACAACATCTCCTTACCAAGAATATATGGATAAAATACAAAAACATATTAATAGCGGTAGTGATACATTTGGTAATCCGATAGATGTTGCTAATAAAATCCTTGAAATTGCTGAAGCAAAGCGTACTAATTTACGATATCCAATTGGAAAAGGTGTAAAATTTATGATTTTTGCGAAGAAGATTCTTCCTTGGAGATTGTGGGAATTTCTTGTTTTGAGGAGTTTTAGGAAGATGTAAATAAAAAGAGTAACTATCAAGATAAATAATGGTAGCTACTCTTATTAAATATTCATCATTAAAAACCCAAACGATATCAATATGTAGAAAGAGGATCAAAATAAAACAACATTGAAACCATAAAAACAAATGCAAAGAATCCAATTATAGAAAGAATATATTCCTTTGTCTCTCTGTTATACTTCCATTCCATCCATACGCGTAATAAGGAAATTGCTCCAAAATAAATAAGTACAACAATTCCTATATTAGCATTTTCTGCTTTGAACAGATAAATAAAACTTAATATAAGATATACGATAAAAAGACCTATTTCTAATTTTACATGTAAACTATTTACATGCTTATATATCCAAACATTGCCCTTTGGCATATTTAATTTTCTTCTTAAAAACTTTTCTAAAAAATATCCTCCAATTATCATACTAATAACTATAATCCAAATAGTAGAGTTGCCCATTGCATTCCCTCCTATTAAATTAATTATATTTTTAATAAAGTAGACTATATAATTTTCCCATGTTTTGATAATGTTTCGATAATGTTTTCATTTTCTTTATGCTTAAGTAGTAGTTTTATCAAGACATGTTTTATGTATTGTACAACAACAATCTATTTCTCATCCTTTTTGTTTCAGGATGTTTAACTTTTTTCTTGCTATTCTTTCATAAGCGAATATGGATAGTACCTATAAAATTAATAGAGCCATTTTTGTAATTGACGGACCCCCCTCCTTTTATTTTCTTACTTTCATTTTCTCCGGCTGATCACTCGGATACGTAGCATTCTTTTTATTTTCAACATCCCAACTAATAATTGTTGCACTATCTCGCCCCAATTGATGATGCACGTGTTCTAAAACATTGTGAACATTTTCTTTAAGCTCTATCTTATTTTCATTCATATCGTTATACAGATTTAATGGCGTTTCATAACGACGTTCCCCACATTCTAATACCCCATCTGTCACCATTACAATTCGATTGTTGCCAGTACGTAATTCACGAATTCCTGATGAATAGCAAGGTACAGGTAATTCAAATGTATTTACATTGCCAATCCATTCGTAAAAATGACGTTGATTTAGTGCGTATTGCCCTAATTTATGTAATTCATCATGAAATACATAAACGAGACAGTCTCCAATAGATAGCCACCATATGTAGTTTTCTTTTCTTACACATAGTAAAAAAGCTGTTTCACCTTTAACTCTTTTGCACTTTTCTTTAAATGAGGAGGATTGAAAAATTGTAAGTATATGATTTGCAACTGATTGAAAAACTGTTTCAATTCGTTCATTCATCATTATTTTTATATTTTCATATTCTTTTTCGATTGTATGTATAACTAAATCAACACTTTCTGCGCTATTATGCCCGTCTAAAATAGCTGCAAATTCCCAATCATCATTTGACCAAACTAACGCACCGTCTTCATTCTTTTTTGCTCCGGCACTTATATTCCCACCGTATTTACCAAGTACAATGTCATCATATTGCTTAACTGAGATTTCCCCTAAACACATTTCCGTATTTCCAACCCATGAATATTGGTTATTATTTGTTGTATGCATACTCATTTACCATATACTTTCGTATTCTTTCACATAGTTTTTTAATTTCTTCAGAACCTCCATATGGTGCACCAGTTCAATTTGCTACTTCAGTCGGCGACCAAAATTCTCTTGGTGTATCCGGATAACGGGGAATAATATGCATATGTAAATGCGGTACACCATTACCCGAAACAAACGTGTAAATATGTTCTGCACCTTCGTTTTCTGTTAGCGCTTTACTTATTCTACTTGTTATAAGTCCAAATGCTTTCGCCTCATCTTCATTTAATTCAGCAAGACCAGGTACATGTCTTTTTATATCAATCATTACGTAACCGAGATATGTTTCTTCTGTATCCCAATGGACATGTCCAACGTATATAAGATCGTCTTCATAAATAGCGCCACCTGGAACTATAATGTTTCCTTTATGTTTTTCACAAATGAAGCAGTTTTGTTCTGCTGGATTGTTTATTGACATATCCATTACCATCCTTTTTATATATAATATCATAAAAAAAGGAAAAACAGGTTTTTCATTCCGAAAATTCAATCTTTTAAATTAGGAATTTTTACATTATTTCATTTTAAAAATTTGCACCTCATTCCTTCTTCAAAACCGCAATCCCCATTCCAATTACAATCCCAATCGCAATTCCAATTACTACATTATCAGTAAATAAGCCAGGTACTACGCCGATTACAACGCCTATAGCGACACCAATTGTCATTGCATTATTTCTTTTTTTATTATTAGCCAAAATAGCATCTCCTCACATCATTTCTCCCAATATAATATTTACATGAATGTTGCTATTTCCTAATATATTTTCTATCCCACTTGGAAATTTCCAAAAAATGTACTTTATTACTTTTCCATTCCCCCTATTTAATCCTCTTTATATGAAAGAATTTTCAAGTCACCATTACATCTACATAGGCATTTACTATAAGAAAGATCAGTTATTCATTGAAGGAGGAACGATTCAAATGTATCCTCATTGGAATCCAAATATAAATCAACAATATGCTTACTCCCCCCATCCCGTAAGAAATACGCTGCATCACGATTCTCAATATATGATGCAGCGCATCGCAAGTCTTGAAAACCAATTAGCGAAATTAATCTCATTAATCGAAGAAAATAATCAATTAATAAAATCAATGGAACAAGAAAAAAATCAAGTTTGTGCACCAGCTGGCGGTTCTGTTATTGTTCGTATGTAATCTTTTCGAACAAAAAACACACTTTGTATAATAAAGTGTGTTTTTTTGTTATTTTCTTTTTTGGTGAAATCCTTGTGTAATGCGGTCTAATATAATCGCGATGACAACAATGGCTAGTCCCGCTTCAAATCCCATTCCGATATTAACTTGTGTTACAGAACGGTACACATCTACTCCTAGTCCTGGTGCTCCTACAAGTGACGCTGTTACAACCATCGATAACGAAAGCATAATACTTTGATTCACTCCGGCCATGATCGTCCCAGTTGCGAGTGGTAATTGTACTTTAAATAGTTTTTGTGATGCTGTGGATCCAAATGCATTCGCTGCCTCAATTAAATCTTCCGGAACTTGTCTAATTCCTAAGTCTGTAAATCTGATTGTTGGTGGCATCGCAAAGATTACTGATGCAATTATGCCAGGTACTACACCTACTCCGAAAAATGTAATCGCTGGTATGAGATATACGAATGCGGGCATTGTTTGCATAAAATCTAATGTTGGTTTTAAAAACTTTGAGAAACGCTCATTTTGAGATGCTAAAATACCGATTGGAATTCCGACAATAATCGAAATAATAACAGATGTAAGTACGAGCGCTAATGTTTGCATCGTTTGTGCCCAATAGTTAATATTTAAAATAAATAACAATCCGATGAGTGTAAAAATAACTAAAGATAATTTTCTCGTTGTGTACCAAATGAGGAAACATAGTATAATAATCATCAATATAGCTGGTATTATTGTTAAAAAATTAGTGAGTAAATCAACGAATCCGCCGATAATATAAGAGAATCCTCGGAACAAGCCTTCAAAGTTCTCATATAAACTTGCAACAAACGAGTCGACCCATTCCCCTAATGGAATACGCGGTATACTATTCATCGTCTTTCACCTCTTCCTCAATGTTACCTGCAAGAGCTTGAATGACACTTTCACGTTTAATAATTCCTCTTAACCTTTTCTTCTCATCAATAACGGGTAACGGATATTTCATCTCTGCCATTTTTGCATACGTCTCTTCAAGTAAAGTATCTAAATAAACGTGCGGAATATCGTTAAGTAATAAATCAGCAATCGGCCACTGTTTTTGTACTGCTTTACTTGCATCATCTGCGGTTAATATACCTAAAAACTCATACTTTTTGTTTACAACATATACTGTAGAAACGCCCGCATTTCTCATAATTTGCAGTGCCACACGAGGTCCACGGTCAATTAATAAAGTCTCCGGTCGTTTTAATATAGACTCCGCCGTAATTACTTTTCCTAAATTCACATCCGCAACAAATTTCTCTACAAATTCATTAGCAGGGCTCATCATAATTTCTTCAGGCGTTCCAATTTGAACAATTTCTCCATCTTTCATTAATGCAATACGATCTCCAATTCGAAGTGCTTCATCTAAATCATGAGTAATAAATATTATTGTTTTCTCCATTTTATCTTGTAGCTCTAACAATTCATCTTGCATTTCTTTTCGAATAAGCGGATCTAATGCACTAAATGATTCATCCATAAGTAAAACATCCGGATCATTCGTAAGCGCTCTCGCAATACCAACTCGCTGTTGCATCCCACCACTAAGTTGACTTGGATAATTGTCTTTATGATGATCGAGTCCCACTAACTTAAGTGACTCTAACGCTTTTTTCTCTCGTTCCTCTACTGGAACTCCTTGTATTTCTAATCCGTATGCAACATTTTGTAAAACAGTACGATGCGGAAATAGAGCAAACTTCTGAAACACCATACTCATTTTCGTTCTTCTTACTCTTCGTAATTCCTCTTTCCCCATAGTTGCGATGTCTTCACCATCTATGTAAATATGACCTGCGGTTGGCTTAATTAATTGATTTAGCATGCGTACTAACGTTGATTTCCCGCTACCCGACAACCCCATAATAACGAATATTTCTCCAGAGAATACTTCAAACGTTGCCTTTTTCACACCAACATTCATTCCGGTCTCTTTTAAAATTTCGGATTTGCTTTTTCCTTCTTTTAATAAGGAAAGGGCTCTTTGCGGGTGTTTCCCAAATACTTTTGTTACGTTTTCAACACGCACCTTTGTATTATCCATGTCACTACTCCTTTTCTACCCATCTATTTACATAGTGTTGCGATTTTACAAAGAAATATTACATAAAAATGACATTCATAAGATTTCTTTAAAATTCTCGTTTCCGTTCATAATAAGAATGCTTACTTATACATTTATTTAAAAAGGCAAACGTTTCTTAGGAGGTTTTCAATGAGAAAGAAAATATGGCTTATATGCCTTGCATTATTTATTACTATGATTTTCACCTCATGTAATGCAACAAATGCAAATTCGAAAGGAAAAATTAAACTTGGTGTAACAAGTTGGAAAGAAAATATTGCAACTGCAAACATGTGGAAAGTGTTATTAGAACAAAAAGGCTACAAAGTTGAACTCATGTATTTAGAAAAAGCGGCAATTTGGACTGGTGTCGCTCGTGGTGATGTTGATGCAAATTTAGAAGTATGGCTGCCTGTTACGGATAAACCATTAAATGATCGATATAAAAATGACATTGTCTTAAAATCAAAATGGTATGAAGGTACAGGGCTTGGCCTTGTCGTTCCTTCTTATTTGAAAAACATAAACAGTATCGAGGATTTAAATGCACATAAAGATGAACTAGATAACAAAATTGTCGGAATCGAACCTGGCAGCAGCCTAATGAATTTAACAAATAAGGCGATGAAGGAATATGATATTAAACTAAAACTTGTCCAATCTTCAGAAGCTGCGATGATGAGTGAATTAAAAAAGGCATATACGAAAAAGAAACCAATCGCTGTTACGCTTTGGAATCCTCATTGGGGTTTTTCAGAATTTGATTTAAAATATTTAAAAGACCCTAAGAAAGTATATGGTGAAAAAGATGACATTTATTACTCCGTTCGTAAAGGTTTCGAAAAAGATCATCCGGATATTGTGAAATACTTTGATAAATGGAAAATGAACGATGAGCAACTTGGTACGTTAATGGTCATGTTAAATAAAACGAAAGATCCAGAAGAAGCAGCACGAAAATGGATTGAAAAGAATCAATCGTTAGTTGATGAATGGATAAAAGATTAATAAAACAGGCTAGAGAATTCGCATATTCTCTAGCCTGTTTTATCTTATTTTTTCGTAACAACATCATCTACAATCCCATATTCCTTCGCTTCTTCTGCAGTCATAAAATAATCTCTTTCTGTATCATGTGCTACCCTTTCAATCGGTTGCCCTGTTTTTTCTGCAATCATTTTATTAATATCATGCTTTAGCTTTAAAATTCTTTTTGCTGTTATTTCGATTTCAGTTGCCTGCCCTTGCGCACCACCAAGCGGTTGATGAATCATAATTTCACTGTTAGGCAATGCAAATCGTTTTCCTTTTGCACCTGATAAGAGTAACAACGCACCAAATGATGCTGCAAATCCCATACAAAGTGTTTGCACGTCTGGTTTAATTAAGTTCATTGTATCTAATATTGCAAAACCTGCTGTCGTTGATCCGCCTGGGCTATTAATGTATAAATATATATCTTTCTCTGCATCTTCCGCTTCTAGAAATAATAATTGAGCTACAACACTACTCGCTACTTGATCGTTAATTTCTGAACCGATAATAATAATTCGGTCTTTTAATAACCTTGAATATATATCATAGGAACGTTCTCCTAATTTCGTTTGCTCTACTACATATGGAATTGCATTCATTTTAAATCCCTCCAATAATTGTTATGCCGCACAAAGCATACAACTGTAGGAAGAAGGGTTTTTCGCACTGAATAATAAGACAGGTTGTTTAGTTGGTAACTTCGTAAAATCTATTGTTGGAAGAAGCTTAGTTAACAATTCCGGTCTTTCTTCACGAATAGACGTTACAATAATATCAATATCTTCTGTGAATTCAATGATTTCAAGCCCTTCTTCACTTACAGTTTTCAGCCTATTTCTACTCCGAAATAAAGAAGCTTTCACTGCTCCTTCCGATACAGAACATACTTTAGCGATATCAGCGATACTATATTGAAAAACATCCTTTAATAATAAAATTGTGGATTGTTGTACATTTAATGAAGATAATACTTTCCCTACCATTTCATGCAAATCTGCAATTTTTTCATGTGGTTCTTCGAAAGTAATTTGTTCCCTTATTTTTTCATGAACTGATTTTGACTTTATCTGGTCTAACCAACGATTTCTAGCTATTTTATATACAAGTGTCATGCAAATATCTTTATTACTATATTTTTGAAGAACTTTACAAACTGTTTCTTGGGCGAGATCTTCCCCATCCCATCTGTTTTTCGTTAAAAACGTACAATACCTTTTTAACTCTGCATAATTTTCAATCAAAAAATTTATATTTGAATGATTCATATCGATATGTTTCTTAAACAATTGCGTTACTTTTGTGCACAAAATAACCACTCCTTTTCAGCGCTTACTTAATAAACGATTGATGAAACAAAAAAGTTACGGGACTTAAAAAAAAATAATGTTTATGTTCAATAATTCGCGGTCATAAATATGTTATGTACAATTTTACGTGAGGAGGAACAAATTTGCCAAAATTAACAATTGAAGGTGCTGGCACTTTTGATGTGAAAGAAGGAACAAAGTTAGTATTAGCAATTGAAGATAACGGTGTAAACATTCTTCATCGTTGTGGTGGAAATGCACGTTGCACAACTTGTAGAGTAGAAATTATAGCGGGTGATTTCTGTGAAGCGAGTGCGAATGAAAAAAATGCGATGACAGAAAAAGGGATTGAAGATCATTTACGATTATCTTGTCAAATGCGTGTACATAAAGATATAGTCGTTCGTCCGGTACTTACAGTTGAAAATTCAGGATTAGCTACCGGTCCACGCCCAGCGGAGTAAAATGATGAATTTAAAACAACTTGTTGGCGAATATGCTGCTAACTTTGTAAAAGATGGAATGAACATTGGACTAGGCACAGGATCTACCGTATATTGGACGATACAAAAATTAGGTCAACTTGTACAAGACGGGCTATACTTTCAAGCTGTACCAACATCAAAGGAAACTGAAGCTTTAGCAAAGCAACTAAACATCCCGCTGATTTCTTTAAATAACGTACAAAGTCTTGATCTTACAATTGATGGAGCGGATGAAATTGATTCCGATTTACAGCTTATAAAAGGCGGCGGTGGCGCATTACTTCGTGAGAAAATTGTTGCCTCCTCCTCTAAAGAACTCATTATTATTGCTGATGAATCAAAACTTGTGGCTCGTTTAGGTAATTTCCCATTGCCTGTTGAAATTATCCCTTTTTCATGGAAACAAACCGAAAGTAAAATTCAATCTTTAGGGTGTCAAACAACGTTACGTATAAAAAATAATGGAACCTTTATTACCGATAATAATAACATGATTATCGATTGTATATTTCCTAATCATATATCTAATCCTGCTAATTTACACGAACAATTAAAAATGATTACTGGTGTAGTTGATTCAGGATTGTTTATAAATATGACAAGGAAAGCGATTATCGGTACTAAAAACGGGATAAAGGAACTATAATGAAAGCTGACTTTTTAAAGTCGGCTTTTTATTATTTTCTTCTTCTCTTTATAGGTATTTATTATGATATACTATGAAAACAAAAGCTGATTACACTAGAAAGGACTGAACAATTTGCAATCCAAACTCATAACAGAACTTACAGATTTAGAAACTGCCTTTCACATTCGAAAAGAAGTATTTATAAAAGAACAAGGTGTCCCTCTTGAAGATGAATTCGATACATTTGATGAAATTGGTGAAGAATGTAAACATATTTTAGTTTATTATAATGAACTTCCTGTAGGTACAGGTCGTATACGATTTGTTGATGGTGCCGGAAAATTAGAACGCATTTGTATTTTAAAAGATTATCGTACATACGGATTAGGTAAAGTAATTATTCAAACGTTAGAAGAAATTGCCCGTAGCAAAAAAGCTACAAAAGTGAAACTACACGGGCAAACACAAGCTGAAGGATTTTATAAAAAATTAAACTATCAAACTTCTTCCAATGTATTTATGGAAGATGGCATTTCACATATACTTATGACGAAAGTATTATCATAATAGAAAGGTTACTATATGAATCTACATTAAGTATTCTTATAGTAACCTTTTTTGTATCTTATTCGTTTTGAATTATTTTTGGTAGATATTCTAATATCATATCTATAAACCTTCAATTTGCTGGCAGTATAATGTTCCTACCGCTTTCGAGTTATTAAAACCAACGACCCGCAAGATGAAATTCTTGTACAAAAAATTTAATCCCCATGTATTGAGAGTCATACATTCATGTACCTAATAGTGACTTCTATATAAAATTAAAAATTGGTACTATTACACCTACCCCTGTATTGCTAGCCAATTTCAACATTTTTCAAGAGGACTATTTATATAGTTTTTATAATATATAACCTTTACAATTATTTAGATTGCATGATTTGGAATGCGGTATGCTATATTTTTTTCTTTAATGGTATTTGAACCCTCTGAATAAAGACCTATATCCCGTCAATATTCTCCTGTTTTCTCTTTAAAAACCTACCAAGTAGTTTGCTAATTCGGCTAGCTGCTTTTATTCTATATAAAATTAAAAATTATCCGTAATAGTAACACTTCTGCACTTTGTACTATAAATTTTCATATATTGTATTATGCTTGTCCAAAACGTGAGATTATTACTTACGTTATCTAAATGAAAGAAAGGAGTGAAAATATGCTCTCATCTAGTCGTAAATTCACGCACTTTAATTGTGGTGCACAAGCCCCTAGTACACTACCTGCCCTTGGTTTTGCTTTCAATGCTACTTCACCTCAATTTGCAACATTATTCACGCCACTACTATTACCTAGTACAGGGCCAAATCCTAATATTACCGTTCCCGTAATAAATGATACAATTAGTATTGGAACTGGTATTAGAATTCAGATAGCTGGCATATATCAAATTAGTTATACACTAACAATTAGCCTTGATAATGTCCCCGTAGCACCGGAAGCAGCACGATTTTTCTTGACACTAAACTCATCAACTAATATTATTGCAGGATCTGGAACCGCAGTCCGTTCTAATATTTTTGGCACTGGTGAAGTTGATGTATCCAGTGGTGTCATTCTCATTAACTTAAACCCTGGTGATTTAATTCAAATTGTACCCGTTGAAGTAATTGGTACTGTAGACATTCGTTCGGCAGCGTTAACGGTTGCACAAATTCGGTAATAAAAATACAATGTAAGCCGAAATATATTTTTATAGATTCGACACACATTTATATTAAATAAGCATATTTTATTGTATGGTGACTATCTAGTCATACAAATTTAAAGCTTTCATAGGAGCACACTTTAATGTGTGCTTTATTTTTAGTTAAAAACTAAAACATTCTCAAATAGTATACATATCAAATAGCGTTTTCAATTATTTACGATAGCGGATGTTAACCTTTTGTACAAGCACTCTTTCCTTTTGTTTAATAATATATATTGATATCTCAAAGAAAGGAGAGCAACATAAATATGGCTAATTACTTTTATAAAGATGGTAAAAAATATTATAAAAAACAATCACATTCGGACGATCAAAAAAATAACTGTTTTATTAAAACTCATACAATTGCTGGTTCTGCAGAAAATGCAAATGGAAATATACCTGTATCTGTTTTCCTTGAAACCACTGCTCCACAAACTGTATTCGAGGATTTCACAAACAATCATAATAAAACATTAATTCAGTTATTCGTCGTCGGAATGAGTGCACCCGTTCAAGTAACTATTCTCACAAGAAAATCTAGCCGCCCAATTACTACAACATTACAACCTGTTCAAACAAAAATATTTCAAGTTGAAGATTTTCAAAGTCTTACTCTTACAAAACAGGAAGGTTCTACTAGTATAGTTAGTTTATTTGTCCAAAAAACATTTTGTATTTGCTGTAACGATAATAACGATTCATGTGATGAATATTACCAAGATTATAATTAATAGATCCACTCACCAGAAGAACCCCTTTTATAAAGGGTTCTTTTTTTCACTCACCACATTTTTAA
This sequence comes from Bacillus cereus group sp. N24, assembly GCF_016483345.1. Taxonomy (NCBI): domain Bacteria; kingdom Bacillati; phylum Bacillota; class Bacilli; order Caryophanales; family Bacillaceae; genus Bacillus; species Bacillus cereus group sp. N24. Next base: position 79,753 of record NZ_JAEHCA010000010.1, on the reverse strand, counting down.
AAACATTTTAGAATCATACTCAACGATTTTTCTATACATTTCTCATTTCCCCTTTTTTTATTAAAATAACGCTTTTGTTTAATTACGGAATTTATCATCATTTAATGGAGGAAAGTAAAATTTATAAAAAAGACGACGCTGAATACGTCGTCTTTTTTATAAACAGAATAGTGAATTCTCAAGCTTCCTTTTTTGCATCAAAGCCCATGATCTTTTATTTCATTTTGAGATAAAACTTACACTGCTCTCCATAAGGATAAAGCATAAATCCAGTTTGGATCCCCATTTCCTTGATGATTTTGTACTGCTTCATACACTTTTCCTTCGTATAGGACTCTATCACCCTTTTTATACGCTTTCTTTGCATCCCACTCTCCATATGAAACGCTTTCAGTTTTTGTAGTAATTGTGAATATATCACTTTGTACGGATTCATTTCCAGCTACATCAACAGCTTTCACTACATATTTATAAGTCTTATTAGCGAGTAAATTATTATCCATATAAGAAGTCGTATTAGATGTTGCGATTTTTTTCATTGTTCCTTCTATTTCTCTATAAATATCGTAATGGTCTACACCAACATTATCGTCAGATGGACTCCACATTAGGTCCACACTTGACGCTGTCGTTCCCATACTATGTAATCCTTTTGGTTGTGTTGGTGCTTCTGTATCAGGAGCCTCAAATGTTGTTTTTACTGTAAGCGCTGTACTTTCTTTCGATACATTGCCAGCTGCGTCAATTGCTTTTACAGTATAAGAGTATTCTGTACTTGATTGTAATGTCTTATCAATAAAATGAGTGCCTGGTACGGTGTCAATCATCTCTCCGTTACGGAAGATTTGATACCCTTTTACTCCTACATTATCCGTAGAAGTGTTCCATGTTAGTTCTATACTATTCGCTGTTACTTTTTGTGTCTGAATTCCATTTGGAATACTTGGTGCTTCTGTGTCTGGTTTCACATTATTGATGAGATTTACATCAATTACATTATAGAACGCATTTGCTGTATCAGCTACATCCCATACAGCTAAAATCACATGGTAGCCACTACGATCCGTAGGTACATTGATTTTGTGTGCTACATTATTTGAAGCTGCGGAACCATCATGTTGTACAGTTCCAATTGGCTCAAAGTCTGCTCTTGTTAGTGCTTTATTTGGATTCCAGCCTATTTTAGTAATGTAGTAGTGCCATTTGCTTGTTAAATGTGGCGCTGTAAACTTCCAAGTAAACGTATTTTCTCCGCCAGTGATTGTATTTTTAAACCAACGGTCTGCTGTTTGTTGATCCAAAATACCACCAAATTTTCCGCCTGCAGAAGCGATTTGTCCATCAACTGGACCAGCTTGCGGGAATCCTTTTGGTGCTTCTAAGCTTTGTGGTTCATACATAACACTTCCGCAGTTTACATTTAGTGCACCATAAGTTGGACTACATAAAGCGGAACGGCTACCAGGCTTTTCAACAAAACCATGCGCGTAAGCATTTTGAGGAATAAGTGTCGTGCCGATAATTCCGGCTGTTAATGCAACAGCTCCTAGACTTTTTTTGTTCATTTTCATGTTCTGTAGATGTTTTAAAATTCGATTATTCATGTTCATGTCCCCTTCTTGTTATACTTCGTAGTGTATGTGGGCTTTGATGTAAAAGAATAACACGAGACAATATTGTAGTGTTGTATGCGTAAGTTATGCATACACCGTAGTAAAGAAATATTTCATTCCATGTGATATATTTCACTTACTGAATATATCATGACATAGAAATTACCTAAACACGTGCAGAAGTTGTGCAGAAACAGTGAAATTATTACTAACACATAAAACTACATCTTAAAATTATAAAGTAAAAGTTCGCAATAGCAATTATAAATCTTGTAAAAAAAGGCCAGATAAAAGCATTTTGTATACGCGGATGGATTGCACCAAGTCTTCTCGAAATATTTGTTAATCAACTTGATATGCATAGCGATGTAAGATTATATTTTTTGTAACACCCTTCCATTTCCATATTCAATATATGTCTCTATTGGATACGTGAAATTACTTATGTATTGCGAATAATCCTTAATGTTTCAAAATAGTTTCATAAAACTTGTCATACTCTTCATAGTATTGGATTTTTAATTTTTCTATTAAACTTGTATCTGGTGAAATAATTTCAATTACGTCTGTACTTATATACAACAAATAAGTATCGTTATAAAAAGAAATATAAGCTTGCTGACCACCATTAACGACATACTTGCAATACTTATATACTTCATCTTCATGGACACCTTTAATCGTAGTAAATATGATTGTACTTTCAAGATCATCAACGTCTACTTGCGTTTCGGTCCAATTTTTAATCTTCATGAACCTTCCAATTTTTGTTTTCTCCTTTACTCTCTTACTTTTACCATATGTTATATATCCGGAAATAAATGAAACGTCAATTGTATCGGGGCTTTTAAAAAGTTCAGTCAGTAGTCCTCTTAATTCCCTCAAATTCCCCTCAAATAATTCTATATCGAATCTAATTCTATTTTTTTCCTCCACTTGAAAAAATGGTGTAGCTGTCATATCTTCAAAATTCACATTTAATATTTTCATTATTTCCATATAATCAATTCCTCGCTTCATATACATAAAAGTGTCTACATCATTTAATATAGACACCCTTTCACATATATAGTTTTAATACCGGCCTGTAAATTTAAAGATTTCATCAACAGCTTGCTTATACCCACCTGATTTTCGGAGAGACTCCTTCAAATTCAAAGCAGCTTCTTTATATGATGGATTACTTAATACTTTTTCTACACTTTTACTAAGTTGATTCGCAGTTAATCCTTGCATTTGCAATTTAACTCCTGCTCCGAGACTCTCCACTCGCTTTGCGATTACTGGCTGATCTGCACTTTGCGGAATTACAACGAGTGGAACCCCGTTATATAGCCCTTCATGCATACTGTTCATCCCGCCATGTGTAATAAATAATTTTGTATATGTAAGTAGTTCAGCTTGCGGTACATAGTTTTTCACAATGAAGTTTTTAGGAATATCACCTAAATCACTTATTTTCGTTTTACTACCAATAGACATAACAATTGTATGTTTACTATTTTCGAATGCCTTCATACAAAGTTTATAAAAATTAATTGCTTCATTAAAAACAGTACCTAGTGAAATGTAAATCAGGATTTGTTCTTCAATTGAAGTATAATCAAAATCTTCATTTTCCCCTTGTGCAGAAATAGATGGACCTACAAATTTAAATGTTTCATTAAACGTATTACCAAAAGGTTGGAACTCCTTAATCGTATACACAATAGTAAGCGGTGCTGGATTACAGAAAACTTCATACGGTGAATTTATTTCAACACCATATTTTCCTGCAATTTCTCTAGTTAAGTTTTGAAAATCATTATGTATTCTATTCTGCACTTCCACTGGGATATTTTTAGAAAGATGGTCTAACATTTGTTTAAATGATTTTTCATCCTGCGCAAAAGATGTACAGGAATTTATGGCCGGAAGATTAAGAATTTGGGCAATTAAATGACCACAGCCAAACATAGAATCGTGGATCATGTAATCAAAATATTCTCCTTCAATTTGCTCTAAAACACTAGGTATTACAATATCTGCTGTATGTAGAAGGCCGTTTATTCTTTCCTGTAAATAATTTCGACCACCGGAAAGAAATGCTTGTATAAATTTTTGATCATCTATTGTTCGTACAGTAGCACCTGTCTTCTCAATACGCTCCCTGAAAGCCTCTATTGAAAAATAAACGACCTCTTCACCGCGAGAAATCAGTTCTTCTACAACTTGTAATGTTGGATTTATATGTCCTTCTGATCCAGCGTTAATGAATAAAATACGTGCCATTCAAAATACTCCTTACATTTTAAAATTTCTATGTTGTAAAGAGTATGGATATTTTCCATACTCTTCACGGTATTTTATGTATCATTTTCCTGCCCAATTGACCTAGCAAGCCTAAAACCGAGATCGTCTATATGAAATGTAGGATGGCTACGACGGCGACAAGTCGCACCGCAACCTCTAGCTGCTTCAGCCCAACTACCACCACGAAAAATTCGGTACGATCCGTACACTTTTTCATCATACAAATCATAGCACCATTCCCAAACGTTTCCTAACATATCATAAAGTCCCCATGCATTCGGCTCTTTTTTACCGACGTCATGAATTTGTCCAATTGAATTTTCATTATACCACGCTATTTTCTGAAGTTCCCCATATGTATATCCCGTCGTACCTGCTTTACATGCGTATTGCCACTCTGCCTCATATGGCAATCGGTAGCCGTCAGATTCTATATTACAACTAACCTTTTTTCCATCATCACTAATAGAATAATACGCTGTTAATCCCGCTTGTTTAGAAAGTAAATTACAAAAAGCAATTGTATCATTCCATGAAATATTTACAATTGGTTTATTACTATCTTTATCATTATTTAATATAGGATTTGTAATAGCATTATATATTTCCATTGTTACAGCATACTTTGCAAGAAGAAATGGTTTTATTTGAACTTGCCATTCTTTTTTTATTCGATCATCTCTTAATACTACCTCTCCTGCTGGAATTTCCATCATATTAGAATCAATCGAGCGAATGAATGTATTCAATAGTATCCCCCCATATTACTTCTTTTTAAAATCTAACTACTTATCTTATCGTACTTCTTCAAAAACCGTTTCACTTCATTTGGAGATTTTAAAATAATCACTTCTTTTCCTTTACTTAATTGATCTAGTCTTTTTAAAATGGTAGGTTTTTTCTTATTCGGATACTCCCATATCCATTTAAAGAATTGTAAATCAAGTCTTTCTTCACATCCGGCACCCATATCCGGTCTTGTTTTATTTCGATATTGTACAATTCTTTTAAAAGCACGATAAACACAAATCGTTCTATGAATATCAAGAAAGATAATTGTATCCGCTGCATTCAGTCTTAAATCCATCGTCCCGCCATAATTCCCATCAATAATCCACTTTTCTTCTTTAATTAAGTTTTTTTGAACTTTTCTTTGTTCTTCTCGAGGAACACCTTCCCAGTTCGCTTTCCAAAACAATGCATCAAGATGATGCACCTTAATATTTAGTTTATTTCCTAACTGCTTTGCTAATGTAGATTTTCCTGAACCACCAGAACCAATTAATATGATTTTTTTCATATTCATACGGTCCTTACTATAGATTCTTCAATATCTTCCTTATTTGCAAAAATCCAGAAGAACATCTCTTCATTCAACTTTAATAAATTTGGTAACTGAACAAAATAAGTAATAAAGATAACTTGAATAGAAAGCATGACATACCAAATGGATTGCAGTTCTTCTCTCGTTAAAATGCTTTGTTTATAATATCCTTCAAAGATTTTGCTGACAATATGTAACCATTTCCCTCTTCCTGTTTCATCACTAAATAGCTCACTTAATATACTTGTACAGCAGTAGCATAAATCGAATACTCTTACATTGCTTTCTAAAAGTTCAAAATCTATAAATCCTTGAAATTCATTATCATGAAAAATTACATTCGATAAGTGCATATCACGATGAATAATTTGTTTCGGTAGTGGGTGAACCGTTTCCTTGAAAACTGTACGTATTTGATCCATTTTTCGAACGACATTCCGATGGACAGATGCATTCTTTTCTAAAATTGGTAAGGCCCATTCGTATACCACTTTATACAATTCTCTTTTTATTAACTCGTTAGCACTATTCACTGAATGTAGTGCTTGATGTAAATTAGCTATCTTCTCTCCAATTGTACTTCCTAGCTTTTTTAGTTTTTCTGTATCTTTTATTTCTAATACACTCCCACCAATATATTCGTACAAACAATAATATTTCTCTTTATAAAATACGTACCTTTCATCATTTCTCGTTTTTACTAGTTTTTGTACTTTAACTCCTTTTTCATCAAGCTGTTCTAATACATTTAGTTCAACTAGAAACTGTTTTATCGATCTCATTTCCTTTAAAATATACGCTTTATTATTACAATGAATCTTCGTTACATTTGGTTGAACTTCAGTAGTTGTGACATCTTTATCTTGAAACCAAAACTTTGCAATTTCTAATATATCCTCCATATATAAATACCCCTTTTAAAATTCACTTATTTCTTCCGTAACATAAATTCACAAAGCATTCCCACTCCAACACCAATTGTATAAGCAACTACATCACTCCACAAAAATCCGTAACCTAAAACGAGTCCACCTATAGTCGTTGCACGAATATTATCAATCCAAGGTGCATGGTACAATTGGCTAATTTCAATCCCGTAGCAAAATATTAAACTCATAAAAGCTAATTTCTTCGTTTCTATTTTAGGAAACAAAAATCCGAATCCAACGAAAATCATTAATGCCCATAAAGCATCACCTAAGTAATCATTTAATAAATGAGGTAACGCAAAAGCAAACTTTCTAGAACTAAGACCTAACATAATAACAACTATAGTAAATATTACATATAGTAATTGATTTCGTTTTATATTCATTTCAAAAGCTCCTAATTCATTATGTAAAACTGCAAATAGCTAGTAAAATACAATCATTTTACTAGCTATATATTACTTGCTTTCATAATAAGAAAATGTGGATTTGTACTTAAATAATGATATGATTTTCTGTCTACTTCTCTCATCTTTTCAATCGGCTTCGGTTCCACTATTTTTTCTAATACAAAATAGTTTGTTGTTTCATTGATTATGTCTTGGAGCGACCTCCTAAAAAAACTAACTTCTATTGTAATATTTGGTTTAACCCAAGTATCTACTAATAATTGTTTTTCAAAATAATCTTCACATGTAAACTTTGTGAAATCCATAAAAGGATGATGAACGGAATATATAAGTTCTCCACCCGGCTTCAATACGCGCTGAAATTCTTGAAATACTTGCGTCCAATTTTCTAAGTAATGAAGAGTTAACGAACTTACAATGATATCATACGTATTATTTTCAAATGGCAATGTTTCTTGCAAATCGTGACAAAGGAACGTTGCTTTTTCTCCCATACTTTCTTTTACGGCTTTTACCATTTCAGGACTTATGTCAATTGCTGTAACGTTAGCCCCTCTTCCTACGAATTGAGAAGTATACCATCCAGCGGCACATCCAGCATCTAGTATTCTCTTCCCTTCTAGTTCCCTTGGAATAATCTCCATCATCGCAGGTCTTTCATAATAACTATTATATGGATTTGCCAAATCTATATTTTCTTTATATGTACTCGCTAATTTATCATACGTATCTTTGACTGCGTCTTTCATTATATCCACCCCTAATACATATTAATCCATTAACTCTTGCTGCTTTTTCTTTGAAAATGATTGTAGTACTAACTCATACGACCAATCGATCATTTTATTAATTTGCTCCTGTTCTACTCCCTTATGTATATACACTGTATTCCAATGTTTCTTATTCATATGATACCCTGGAATTATTGTGTCTGGATAATCTTCTCTTATTCGTAAAGCGAGCTCAGGATCACATTTTAATGTAATCGCAGCTTTTTCACCTTCTTCATGGTTCACTATCGCAAATATTTTATTATTGAGTCTCATACATGTTGCACTCCAGCCATTTGGAGAATCCTCTGTCGCTTTTCTTTTTGATAAACAATATGCTCTCGTTGCATTCATTTTAAATGGCACCTCTTATTCTTTCACTATTTGATTACGATGCATCACAATTTGCTTCGTCGCTTTAAATTGCTGTTCCCCATAAAAATTTATGAGTTTCTCTCCGCAAAATAGACTAACAATATCAATATGAGATATCTCTTCCAGTAACATTGTAAGCATATTCTCTCCAATGCCTTTATTTCTTACACCTTCATGTACGACAACATCTTCTATGTACGCTCGAAAAACACCATCTGAAACGACTCTAGTAAACCCAATTAACTCATTTTCTTTCCATACCCCAATTGCTATGCTATTCTTTAACATTTTTTCAATATCGATTTCTTTTCTTTCTGGCCACCAACCGACAGAGTCGTAAAGCTTCTTTATTTTCTCTGCACAGATTGGTCGTTCATGTTGTAATTTATACGTGTACATATTCTTTCTCCCATCAACTAGTATACATAATATTATTATAATCTCTTTTCTAAAAAGTGTTGACTATACCCTTTCGGGTGATCTTCAACGACACCATATTCTCGGTAACCGTGCTTTTTATAAAATTCCGGTGCTTGGAAACTAAATGAATCTAGTAATATGAGTCTACATCCTTTTTCCTTCGCAATGTCTTCGATTTTATGTATCAGTTGACTTCCATAACCATCATGACGAACGGATTCATCAACCCATAAAAAATCGATATGAAGATGATAAAAATACATCGTTCCTGTTACGCCGCCAAAGATTTTCCCTTCCTCATCTTTCACTACAAGGCTTACTTGTTCCATCGGCTGCTTTACTTCATCTGTTAAGATGGACATATTATATTGAATGACTTTATTTCTAATGTATTCTCCTTCATTACGAGTACCATTCTCTATGTGTTTCATATATATTTCTTCCTTTCAACTTAGTAAATTGCATCTAATTTTTATTTCGCCTTTTTAAAATACTAATGAATACAAATCCACCATATGTAACAAAACATGAAAAACCAATTATCCCAGGTACAGAGACATAGCCTGTTCGTACATAACTTATAGCTGCAAAGCTAGTAATTAACATTAAAATAGATGGCCAAAATATTAGAGCCGTTTTTCTTCGTCTCTGTTTCGATGTACGTTCTTTCTCTTCAGAAACACGTGTACCAAAAAGCAATACAATACAAATAAGAATCGCTGCAAAGTAAATGGTATCTAATGACAAATTGTGATCATATAGTGCGATTCCAACTTCAAGAGCAATAATCGTTACAATTAAAATAATAATTGTTGAAGTCTTTAAGTTTCGTTTCAATCGCTCACTCCTAGCATGCTTTCACTATATGCTTTGTAAATGTATTTCAAAGCTGTTGCAATAGTTTCATCAACCTCTATATTATGAACTCGCTCGGGTAAATCTTTTCCCCCAATTACATAAAGAAACGGGAATTCGTTAAACATTCCCATTATACCAATATTTATTGTAGCTGTGGGCAATCCACCTGTCATATGAGCTAAATGAAAATACGGTATACTTTCATAATCCCCTTGTTGTCTTACCATTCCATTGATAATTGGTTCCCATACTGCTGGTTCTACTTTATAGCCTTGAAAAATATGTACTAAAAGCGAAAGAACTTGATTTAATTCTCCAATATTTTTCTCATCTCTAGCATTCTCTTGTATATAAATTTTTGAAAAATACGTTTGAGCATTTATTTTCACAGCATCCCATCCACCGCAGTGCTTTACAACCGAGTGAGCAATATAACTGTCGTGACAAGCTATCATCACTTCTACTGCTTTACTAAGTGTTAAAGTACTTCTTCCTTGTAGATGCGGATATAACTGTGCACTATCTTCATGTGGATGAAATTTAATGTGATGAAGTATATCATTCCAATTACGTTTATTTTCCTTCACCATTTGTGCTGCTACAAATCCAATTACTACTTTTGCTGCCGATGCTAATGGAATATATAATTCACTATTATATGAAATAATTATACATTCGTTTTTTGTAGAATAAATAGCTACTCCTACATGACCAACTTGTATCTCTTTCATTTTTTGAATGACAGTTTCCATTTCCATTCCTCTTTTCACATCGTTATATCACCTTCTAATAATTCAATATGGAATATAAAAAACCTTTTTTGACAGGTTATATTTGTAATGACAATTAGAAAAAGGTAGCATGAATTACTCCTTGCTACCTAAAACATTCATTTTCACGAAAAACTTCTAATCTTCTATAGGATTTTCAGGCCCGTTAAGCTCCAATTGATAAAAGGCTAAATCTAGCCATCTATTAAACTTATAACCAGCTTTTTGTATTGTTCCGGCATGAACAAATCCATAATTTTGATGCAAGGCTATACTTTTCTCGTTTTCCGCATCGACTCCAGCAATTAAGGTCATATATTCTCTTTCTTTTGCGGTTGCGATTAATTTTTCCATCAAAGAGGAGCCAATTCCATTTTTTCTATATTCCTTATCAACATACACAGAATGTTCAATTGAATATTTGTAAGCAGGCCACGCTCTAAATGAGCCGAATGTCGCAAATCCTACTACTTTATTATCTAGTTCGTATACGAAAATTGGATAGCCATCAGCCTTTTTTTGTTCATACCAATCTATTCTATTTTCAAGGGTTACAGGTTTATATGCATATACAGCTGTTGTATAAAGTATCGCATCGTTATAAATGTCTAAAATATATGCTACATCTCTTTTCGTTGCTTCCCTGATCATCGTTTTCTTCCTTTCCTAATGTTAATCTTCTTTCGCTATCTTTTTAATAATTTTATTTTACCGAAATTTCTGTTTTATTTCCGCATACGAATATTTGCTTTTCTGAAACCATCAAATATATTAATCGCAGCGGACAACGTATAAATGATAATTCCACCGCCAACTAACCACGTATTAAATCCTTCTGGGGAAATAGTAAACACATTTGCCAAATACGTAATAAATCCTTCGTTAAATATATGTGGATTTACTACAATTACAATGAATACTATCGTTCCGACTACTTGAAGAATACCATTTCCGATTGCCAATCTTTTCGTCCATTGTCCTTGTACTAACTTATAAAGAGATATAGCTACTTCAAAAACGATCATAACCAAAATAATTGGCCAATATTGAAGTAAAACATCTTGATTAAACGTTGGCGCGATAAACTTCAGTCCGTTTTCCGTACCATTATATACGCCTACAAGATGGTTCGCATAAAAGTAAAGGGTAGCCCATATTGCTGTCCACATTAAACCTCCAAAAACTTCAAACTTTGAGATTGCCTTTTTCTTCGGGATATACGAGATATTTTTCAAATCATCTGGCGTCCATTTTTTTAAACTTGTTGTTAATGGGTGTGGATCCTTTTCTTTATCAGTTCTTTCTAAAACAGCAAATACAAGTGTCAACCAGAAAAACACATGGAGGCCTACTTCAACAATTTCCCCAATGCCTTTACCTATCAATTTTAAAATAACATCTAATACTACTTGATTACCAGTATAGCCTATAAAATTTTCTGCAACCATTGCAATGAGTGCGATAACAGCTGCAATTGGTATAATCATTTTTAATAACGTCGTATATACATCAAAATAACGTGGTCCAATTAAATGCATCGGTCTATCCAAATACCCATTAGCCAATGAAACCGGACTTCCCAATTTTTCGAGAACGCTCTTCACATCATCTTCATTATAATCGTCTGGTAACATATCCTCTATTGTCGACCGTAGCTCAAGCGTAATATCTTCACGATTTTTTTCAGGTAATCTCTTCGCCACTTCTTGGACGTACATATCAATCAAACTCATTCTCGTCCTCCTCCTTTAATAGGTTATAAAGTTCTTTCGAATCCTTTATCCACTCCTTTTTCAATTGTAAAAATATCTCTAGTCCATATTCACTTAAAACATAATACTTACGAGGTCTACTCTCCGTTTTATCCCAACTACTCGTAACTAGTTTCTGCTTTTCTAATCGACGAAGTAGTGGATATAAAGTACTTTGATCAATTGTAATCCCTGATTGCTCCAATAATTGGACAAGTGAATATCCATACTGCGGCGTTCTTAATTGACTTAAAACCGCTAATGTCAATGTCCCTCTTCTTAACTCAGTAATTAATGAATTTAATAAAGTATCCATTCACCCACCTCATTTTTATTACTATATGTCATACAGTATGTGTTTTATACTATGTATCGTACAGTATTTGTGTGACAAAAACAATTATCATTTACCAAAAAACGGATAAAAAAAGCACAAACTATACGATTTGTGCTTTTCTAGCTAACTTATATATTTATAACACGCTTAACTTTGTACCTCTGGTAATATAAACTCTCCTTTTTCTTTAGGAAATGGGATAACCCCTACAATCGACTCAACATTGATTACTCCATATACATGCGGGTATTCTTGACCATTTGAAGCAAGTTCATATTTTATTTCTGCTTTTACCAAGGATGGATTTATTGTAAGTAATAAAACCTCTTCTTCATGAAAGAAATGTTTTTCTGCAACCTTTAAAGCTTGTTCAAATAATGAACAATGAATAAACCCCTCTTTTATAAGTGACTCTTCATGAATTTCTCCAGTTGTTTTTGCGATTTCCCATTTTCTTTTTGTTATTACTTTTGTAATCATAGCTTTTCCCCTTTTTTAATATATGTAATGATATAATAACACTAAAATTTCCAACAAATGATTAGTTGATTGGAGAATCTTAATGGATAAAAAATTAGAAGAGATCATTGTAAAATCATTTTTTACTAAGCGCCTTCAAAATAGAGTACTATTTGAGCTTTCTTCTTCAAAAAAACGTAAAGATGCGATCGGTCGACTTTGCCATAATTACAGAACTACGTTACGTGAAGAATATATGATTGAAATTCCTAAGCCTAATTATTGTCCAATTGATATAGGAGATCTGTTAAAAAAACATGGGGCTGTTGATTCTTGTTACGCCATATCATGGGACACAAAAATCGATGGAAAAACACTCCCTTTGCTGGACGCATTAGAGGCTGCTGTTGGAATGGGAATGCCTTCTATTCTATACTCAATTACAAATCAAGTTGCGTATTTTGAAGCAGAACAAGAAACACTTCCATCACCAAGATTTATACTTAAACGCACATATTAATGCATATAACTCCATTGCACTTTTTTTACTTTATTATATTATTTAAATAACCGCTCAGGTCGTTAATTCATCTAGCTTTTAAATATAAAAAAGAGGATTTTCATACCCTACTAGAAAATCCTCTTTTTACATTTATTTTAATCCTTTAATTAAAGGCGACGCTTCACCGCTATGGAAAATCCATAAATCATGCAGTGATCTCGTACATGCGACATACAGTAACTTCGCATCATGCTTTGTATTTTTATAATGGTCTTCATCAACATCCATTAGAATTACAGCGTCAAATTCTAAACCTTTCGCTAAATATACAGGTACTACTGAAATACCACCTTCATATTTACTTTGATTTGCTTCAATGACATTTACCGTCAATCCTGCATTCGTTAATTTCTCATACATACCGCGGCATTCATCATCTGTTCTACCTATTACCGCAATTGTTTTCACACCTTCATTTTGCAAATGCTTTATTGTCTTCAAAACTTCAGTGAATTGATCTTCTGCATGGATTACTTTTACGTCTTCACCGCTACGGAAAACTGGTGTTGCGAGCCCCACTGGTATTTCTGCATTTTTAATTATTTCATTTGCGAATTCAATAATTTCTTTTGTAGAACGATAACTTCTAGTCAATTCAAAATAACCTGTTTCTTGGAATACTTCCTTAAATGCGTTCCAATCTTCAATTCCTTGGTAATCATAAATCGCTTGCGATAAATCACCTAATATAGTGAAAGAATTACCTAGTGTAATTTCTTTTAATACATACACTTGAAATGGCGAAAAATCTTGCGCTTCATCAATAACGACATGGTGAAACTTCTGACCGATTTCAATACCTGTTATGCGATGATGGATGTAAATTAAGGCAGGTAAATCTTCTACATACACTTCTTTTTTACGACAACTCTTTTCTGTTTCTTTAACAAGTTCTTCAGGTAAAACTTCGAGTATTTCTTTACTTTTCAATATTGAACTATACAGTGAAAAAGCACTCATTTTTGGCCAAAACTTCATATATGTGTTCAATCTCTTAGTCGCTTCTTTTTTGAGCAATTTTTTCTCGTTCGTTTCCCCAAACTTTTTAAGTTCAATTTCAATCCAGCGCTTCATGCGGCCTACTAAACGTTCTCTTCTTTTCTTTAGTGGATAATGTTTATATTCAACTTGCATCCATTTTTTAATGTCTTCCACTGGAATAATCGCTTTATCCCACACCTCAAAATCGTTTGTCGGAACTAAGTCATTTTCAAATTGAATCATTCTCTCTTCAATAAACGCCTTAAATTCCAGTGTACCCTTTAATTTACCGAGCATTACCTTACTTTCATCACGATTAATTGAAAATGCTTCTTTCAATTTCTCTTCTGTTTGCTTTAGTTTCACTGAATCATCTAACGTACGCAATGCCCAATCTGGAAACGTTGTTTGACTAATATTCCCTACCCCTAATTCAGGCAGTACACTCGAAATATAATCTAAAAACAAGCTGTTCGGAGCAAATACAATCATTCTTTCTGCCTCTAACTGTTCACGGTATTCATAAATTAAAAAAGCAAGGCGATGTAAAGCGATTGTTGTCTTTCCGCTCCCTGCAACCCCTTGAATAAGTAATGGTAAATTTCTTTCCGCTCGAATAATATCATTTTGTTCCGATTGAATCGTTGAAACAATATCCTTTAGTTTATTATCTTTATTCTCACCTAATCGATATAGAAGAAAATCATCGGCATGCGATACATCTTCATTTCCTTTCACATATGTATCAACAACACGTTCAAGTTCTCTTTTACGAATGGAAATGTTTCGTTTTAAATACACATCACCTTCAACTAACCCATCTGGTGATTGATAAAACGCTAGTTCTTCTCCACCGGTAAATGAATAAAACATACTTGCGACAGGCGCTCGCCAATCGATAACAATTGGTTTCATCGTGTCCTTATCTGAAACACCTACTTTACCGATATAAATCGGCATAACTTGTTCTTTTCCATCCTCTTGAAAGTCTAGTCTTCCAAAATACGGCTCTTCCACACCGATACGTAAGTTCTGTCTATTTGACTCCCTCATGCTTTCAAGAATTTGCTCTTTAAAATCTTCTCCATAATAAACCGGGATTTTTTCAAGCTGTTCTAATTGATCATCCATCATATGTAAAGTATCCCTCATTTTTTGTAACTCATCTTCAAATATGTTGCTCATTTCGACGATTCCCTCCTGTCCGTTCTAATTTTTCAGTCGAAATACAATTGTATTAAAAATCCATTCGCAAAGTCAATAGTTCTAGTGAGAATTTTCTAAAATATAAAAGAGTAACCATTAATCCCTACTCTGCTTTGCTTTAATTCGATATAACATATTTAAAACATTCTTTATTAATTTGAGAAGTTCAATTAAAAGAAACAATAAAAAGCAGATAATGAAATATTTCATTATCTGCTTTCCAATTTTATATAGTTACTTCTATTATACTTTTTGATATAAAAGCCAATCCCCAGAATTAATCACTTTCTTTAACATCTTTTTATCCTGAGCAATATACACATACGCATGTATTTCCGTATCAGCAACATACACTGTTTGCGTTATTCGGTCATATAAATCAGTCTCTGCATTACCTGTATATTCTTCTAGTTCATCTAACTTATGCAAAACATCATCATTTACTTCATAAACTTCCCCATATACCTTTACTTCATTAGAACAAATCATGGCCGGATATCCTTCGTTTGTATCAAATAATTCCCCATACGTCCATGCTCCGTCTGCGATGCATGTTGCACCTTGCATATAATGAGCATTCGTTTGCCCTCTTCTTAACGTGCCATAAACGAAAACATGATACATAAATCCCTATCCCCTTTATATGTCTCTACTTTCTTATTTGTAAATAAGCACGGATCATAAAGTAACTCACTTCATTTGGAAGCTGTTCTTTAATAGATTTCAAACCACCTTCTGCATTTTGTACAGCAGTTTCTATAAGAGATTCATACTCTTTTGGTACAAAACTTTGCCAATCTACTTCCATCCCATCCTCAAAAGAGCGAATTAAATGGTTTTCAATTGTTTGTCTTGATAGATCACGTTCTTTTGCAATCTCATTTAGGTCAATTCCTTGTTTATACATTTCATACGTTTCCAAATGAGAATTCGCTGAAGCTTTTCCTGATTTTTTACGCTCAGAAACAACTTCTGTCTTAATTGTTTCTGCATAGTTTGGATTTTCATCAATAAAATGCTGAACTGCTTGTAAGAAGTGCGAGCCATACTTCACAAGTTTGTGTTCTCCAATACCTTTTACTGTTAACAGTTCGGAATCATTTCGCGGCATTTTGGCACACATATCTTTTAATGTTTGGTCAGAGAAAATAACGAACGGAGGTACACCTTCTCCTTGTGCGATTTCTTTACGTACTTCACGCAACACTTCAAATAAAGGATGATCTTGGACGATTTGTCTCGTCTCTACTCGTTCTTTTCGTAGAACATTCTCATTACCAAGTAATACTTCTTTCCCTTTTCCCGTTACTTTTAATGTCGGATACGTACCATGTTCAACTGCAATTAACTCATCTGAAATTAAAAACTCTATAAAGTCACTCACTTCTTTTACACTACGGTTTGATAAAAGGCCATACGTTGGTAACGTATGAAAATTAAATTCAATAACTTTCTTATTTTTCGATCCAGTTAATACTTGTGCAATCATTTGTTTTCCAAATCGTTGGTTCGTTCTAATCATACAGGATAAAACCATTTGTGATTCTCTCGTCACATCGATGCTCTCACGGTCGTCCGTACAATTACCGCAGCGTCCACAATCTTCTTTCGGTTCTTCTCCAAAGTATTGCAAAATGAATGATTGTAAACATTGTTCTGTATGACAGTAATCAGTCATATTTTGCAATTTTTCAAGTTCATTCGAAAAACGTGATTCTCCTGTTGATTGATCAATTAAAAAGCGTTGTACTTGCACATCTTGAGAAGAATATAACAAAATACATTCACTATCTAATCCGTCACGACCAGCACGTCCTGCTTCTTGATAGTAACTTTCCATATTTTTTGGCAGCTGATAATGAATAACGTAACGAATATTCGATTTATCAATACCCATTCCGAATGCAGATGTCGCTATCATTACACTTACTTCATCTCGTAAAAAGAGTTCTTGTTGCTCATTTCGATCATGATCACTCATACCAGCGTGATATTTTGATACCGAAACTCCCGCTTTCATTAAATCTTCATACAACTGATCAACTACTTTTCTAGTAGCTGCATATATAATCCCTGATTCCTTTTGATTTTGACGAATATAATCCGCTAAATAAGCATTACGATCCTGCCCTTTAATGACAGAAAATGATAAGTTCTCACGCTCAAAAGTTGTCATAATTGTATTTTCTTGATTAATTTCAAGCGTTTTGCAAATATCATCACGTACTTGCGGAGTTGCTGTCGCTGTTAACGCTAATACGAGCGGTTTTTCTGGGAGATAATCTAGTATAC
Source organism: Bacillus cereus group sp. N24 (assembly GCF_016483345.1). NCBI lineage: Bacteria > Bacillati > Bacillota > Bacilli > Caryophanales > Bacillaceae > Bacillus > Bacillus cereus group sp. N24. The sequence continues at coordinate 62,404 of NZ_JAEHCA010000010.1, read as the reverse complement.
GATGTATATGTAAATAACTTGGACGGAAATCATGTCCCCACTGCGAAATACAGTGCGCCTCATCAATCGCAATCATCGGGATTTTCATATCGATAAGTTGATCAACAAACTCCATTGAATCAAGACGCTCAGGAGCGACATAAAGTAACTTATAATGCCCTTGTTTCGCTAATTGAATTCTATGATTAGCTTCTGTCATTGAAATAGAACTATTAATATATGTAGCGGATATACCGTTTTGTATTAGTGTATCTACTTGGTCTTTCATAAGTGAAATCAAAGGTGATATTACTAACGTCGTTCCTTCGAATACTAATGCGGGAATTTGATAACAAATTGACTTACCTCCGCCCGTAGGCATAATGCAAACTGTATCTTTCCCCTCTAATACATTTTTAATTGTTTCGTCTTGCCCTCTTCGGAATGACGAATAACCGAAATAAGACGCTAAAAGTTCTTGTGCTTTTGTAAACAAAAAAGATTCACCTGCTTTTCTTTATCTTTCATCTACTTCTATTATATCATCACTTATGCGACTTGAAAGCGATGAATAAATGCTTATTGTTTTTTCATTATTCTATATTTCTCCTCGTATTTAATATTAATTAGCATCGGTGTTTTGTATGTTTCACAACATTTAAAACATACATCCATTACACATGAAGAAAGCATTTCAATTTAAATATTCATTTTATTGCCCTTTCTTGAATACTACTAATCGTATACATATAAATGCAGGAGGTTACTATATGAAGCATCGTAATATGGGTTCCACCAAGGCAAAAACGAAAACAAAACAACTCCAATTCTCTAATAATGATGCGTGGAAATATGAATCATACTATAAATACCAGCCATTATTCTCTTATAAAAAGATTTTTAATTTTCTTTCTCAACTTTTTAGACGTTAATATATGCGTAAAAATATATCATTCACAGAAGGTTTCTCAATATGAAACGTATAGACTTACTACAATTCAGTTGTTATCCTATATAATAATCAGTTAGATAAACCCCTTAAATTGACCTGCTCATAATAGCAGGTCTTTTTCATGATTACATATTTCTGTGCACTTCAATTTCACTTCCAAGTCTTTTCTCCATTTTATAACCAGATTTAAATCCCAACAATTCATGATAATCATAAAAAGTAAAATATAAATTGTTCACATGTAATTATGCAATTCTTTTTTCTCAATACACAAAACGCATTTTACTTGTTACTATAAAAGTACTCCAGATGAGTTTTTGCTCATCTACATTATCTAGTTAATGGGGCCTGCCGCGGGAAGCAGGTCCCTTTGACTTTATTAAAGTTCCATTTTCATTTGGACACATTTACCAGGTTTTTTTAAAAGAATTTTATGATAATATTACGTAGTCGAGTCCGACATCTCGGCAATACCCTTTAGAGGCTCTGCAACTTCCCTTGCAGAGCCTCTTTTACTTTACATTCAATTTATTTATATATATCACAATATCATTCATTGAATTTCTCCATTTCAAATTACCTGAAAATTATCTAGGACACGTAACTAAAAATAAATCTTTATCATACTTTGAGTTATACATGTTCAAAGGAGTGTTACTTTTTATGTATTCTTATTGGCAATCGTATTACTCTCCCTATCATAACCTTTATGTAAACTATGATTTATCCGTACGTAACTACCGAATAAGTAAAAACGAGAATTTTTTAAAAGGATATATGCGTTCTTTATGGGAACAACACGTCGCTTGGACGAGATTGGCTATTATAAGTATTGTCTTTAATTTACCCGATGTTAACGTTACTGTTGGACGGCTTCTACAAAACGCAACACATATGGGACTATCACTTGAGCCCTTCTATGGCGAGGATGCAGTAAAGAAATATAGTGCATTAATTAAAGATCATTTAGTAATTGCAGCCGATCTTGTGAAAGCCGCAAAAGCTGGTGATCAAAATGCAGCTGCCGCTATAGAGAAGAAATGGTATGCTAATGGTGATGAAATTACTGAATTTCTTCACAGTATCAATCCATATATAGATAAAGAGGAATTTAGAAAAATGTTTTATGAACATTTAGCACTAACGAAAGCAGAAGCGCTTGCCTTCCTAAATAAAGATTATGAAGCAGGAGTAAAACTTTACGATAAAATTGAAAAAGAAGCATTAGAAATGGCCGACATGATAACAAACGCAATCGTAAAACAATTCCCGCAAGTATTTCAATAAACTGAGACGTTAACCAGTGATGGGTTTGTACATCCCCACCGATTACTAACCCAGACCAATCAGGGTTTCACGAGCATTTTATCTCCCGCCTAACTTCTCTACTTAAGCTGAATTTCGAGGTGTGATTCTTATTTCTCGTCAATGCGGGATAAAAATAAGCATAAGCCGATTTCAAAAAAACAAATCGGCTTATTTAGCTTTCTCTCAATGTTATTTCGCCTCTCCTCTTTACATTTAACGTATATCGATATATTTTATTTATATCCGTTTTTTATAGGAGGAAATAGTTTGATTAACGCCATTGGTCTCGTATTTATACTCACAAATAAACACGAGAAAAAGAAGAAAGTGTATTTGAATGAAAAATTTGCATTAATAGACATTATTGATTCTAAAGAGGTAATTGATGATGAAGGTAACTCATTAGTAGAACTCACTTGTAAATACAGTATATATTTAGATGAAAAATACTACTGTAAATCTCTCGATGATTATACTGGACAAGTATTCCCCTTTTTAAGCGCTAAAATAGGAAAAGGACTTCTTAGAAATTTAAATTATTACTTTTCTTACGTTGATGCCTATGATAAAAAACCACCTGTTAAAGAAATAAGACCGCTTATGAAACAAGTAACGAACAGATAACAATAATCATTCAAAAAGAAAGCATCTAACTTCTGATGTTTTCTTTTTTGAATCAACAACTCGTTGCCTTCCATCCTCTTCTAAATGTATGTATCCAGGCATACTTTAAATTAAAAACATTGGAGGATCAGACTGAATGAAATACTCAGAAACAATTGTTAGTAAAAGACTTCGAACACTAAAAATGTCTAGTATGTTTATCATGCTAGTTTTAATCGCCTGGCTTGGATATACAAAATTACTTTATGAAAATGGATTTCTTCAAGAAAAAAAGAATTCAGTAGAAGTAATGAATACTAGCATTACAGGAGAAATTGAACAGATTTTCCATGTGAATTTACAAGGTTATCGTAAAACAAACATTGATGCCGTTATAGCTGAAAGTAAAACCGACCCGAGCGAACTATCCTTACTTGAGCTCGTTAATACATCTTGTTCACGAGATTGCATAAGTGAACCAATAACATACGTAAACGCAAACAATGGCTATATTTTTTATAAAGAATCTGGCGGAACTAATGTAGCTATAAAAATTAAAAAGCGAGATACATGGGAAATTGAAAAAAAATTAGTTCAAGATGGAATATAAACTCATAAAATAAAAGAGTACGTAAAGTACTCTTTTATTATTAATACCCTTCCTGTTTACAATGGCATTTCGGTTTCTCTTTACAATGACATTTTTCGCAATCACACTTCGGCTTTTCCTTGCAACGACACTCGTCACAATCACATTTCGGTTTCTCTTTGCAGCAACATTCGTCACAGTCCCTGCGTTTACATCTACATCTTCCAAACATTAAATCATCCCAAAATGAACGTCCACAATGACAATGATTCCCCATGAATATGCTTCCTCCTCAATAGAATTCATCATATTCTATGTTTAAAAGTAGAAAAAGGCTTGTTTACTAGTCTATTTTCTACTTTTAAACAATAGTTTTTTAAGTATTACACTTTCTTAAAAATTTTCTATTAAATATTCGTAGGAAATATTGCAAATAAAAAAGCCCAATGCTTGGGCTTTACATTCATGTATATTTTCTTACTTCTCGTTCATAATAATAGGTAAATACTACGTTAACTAAATATGAAACACCACTACTATAGTTCCTTTACCTCCTCCACAGCTCCCTTCAACCTCTGCAGCATATACCCGATCCCTTTACATCCTTCTAACGGATATGTAATGATTTCTTCTGGATATAACTTTGTGACTACTTTTTTATGCTTCTTTCCCGCAAGCAAAACAATTTCGTCAAACTGTATTAAACCTTTATCAATCATCTGTTTTTGTAGTTGCTCTATACTAATAACTTCATCACTCTTCGAATCAAATGCAAGATCATAGTTTTCTTGTACAATATCATTCGGCTTTAAAAATCCATGCTTTGCTGATAAAATAACCCAATCCTCAAAAAACTCAGTTGCGTACGCCTGACATGCTTTCCCGAAAGGACTAATATATACATTCTTCGCCTCAGTAGGTCCATAATCTACATACTTATCCCAAATTTTCTTCTTTCCACATGGGATTATACATAATCTTTTCATCTATATTTTTTACCTCTTTTCTTCCTTATGTTAAATCAATTATTTCATACATTTCCCTCGCAAAATACTATATAATAATTCCAAACGGTGCAATTGAATATTTTACCATATTTATATCGATTTCCACTCATATTTCACTTATTTTCAGAAGCATAGTCCCATTTTTTTCGTTCTACATCTACGTAGTACACTGCACTCTTTACAAATATAATACTACTTCATAAACATTTTGTGAGCTTAATCTTTAAAACGTATCATAAAAATTATAATATATGAATATATTTATTTTATTGTTTTTTTAAAGGAGGTGAACAATAATGAAAAATATTATCCCTGCACTATTCGTCTATTTTATCGTTTGTGTTATTGTTATGATTGTTCCAGCATCTGAAGGCTATAATTCTATTAGTTGGAAGTTGTTTGTTGGGCAAGTATACGCAATACCCATTTTCCTCATTACTGCTGTTATTACATTTTATATAAACAGGAAAAAGTCTTACGAATAAAGTGAAACTTTAACCAGTGGGGGTTTTCTTCATCCTTCACTGATTATTAGCCTTCACCAATCGGGCATTTACGGACAATTGATCCCCACTTAACTTCTTTATTTTCTATGAACTTTGAGGTAGGGGGCTAACTGTCCGTTAATACGGGATAAACAGTTATAAAAATAGCTAAGCTAATGCTATCCTTATTTTCATACCAGTATCCTATGTAACAAATAAAAAAGACAAGTAGCCATCCGACTACTTGTCTTTTTTTGTTAATCAGTACTGAATAGTATTAAGCTTGGAACGCTTCAGTTAATACTGGTACGATTTGTTTTTTACGAGATACAACACCTTTTAAAGTAGCTGTGTTGTTTTGTAATGTTACGTTGTATGCTTTCTCAACAACGTTTGCTGCTTTACCGATCGCAAGACCGACAGAATCGTTAGTTAAGATATCAGTTACAACGAATAAGAATAGGTCTAACCCTTTTTCTTCTACTACTGCAGAGATAACTTTTTCAAGTTCCGCTTGGTGTACAAGAACGTCGTTAGTATCGACAGCGTTTACTTGTGCAATTTCAACTTTCGCGTTAGCCATTTGGAATTCTTTAGCATCAAGAGAGATTAATTGCTCCATTGTTTTTCCGCTTAAGTCAGCACCAGCTTTTAACATTTCTAAGCCATAGCTATCTGCATCTACACCAGCGATTTCCGCTAATTCACGAGCTGCTGCTACGTCTTGTTCTGTGCAAGTTGGAGATTTGAATAATAAAGAATCTGAAATGATTGCAGATAACATTAAACCTGCAACTTCTTTACGAATTGTAACGCCATTTTCTTTGTACATTTTGTTTAAGATTGTAGCTGTACATCCAACTGGCTCACAACGGTAGTAAATAGGATCGCTTGTTTCAAAGTTAGCAATACGGTGATGATCGATTACTTCTAACACACGAACAGATTCGATATCGTTAGCACTTTGTTGACGCTCGTTATGGTCAACTAAAATAACGTTGTCCACTTCGCTTGCAACTGTCTCAACAAAACGCGGTCCTTCTACTTTAAAATAGTCTAACGCAAATTGAGTTTCACCGCTGATTTCGCCTAAACGTACAGGCTCAGCATTCATTCCTAATTCTTTTTTCAATTCTGCATAAGCAATTGCAGAACAAATTGCATCTGTATCTGGGTTTTTATGCCCGAAAACTAGTACTTTTTCCATGTTTTCCACCTCTTCATGAAAAGGATATCTTAAAGAAGCAAATATGACAATATTTAAAGCCGAATTTTTTATAAATAATTGTACTTTCTTCTATATTTTTCATAAAAAAGATCATCTAAAATGAATTAGATGATCAAAATGTATATTTAATTTAAAATAGTGTAGGAACTTGCACTGCATTGTTAAACGCAAAATTGGAATTTAAACCATTATTCACAAGGTTCACATCAATAACTTGATAAAATGCATTTCCAGTGTCCGCAATCTCCCAAACAGCTAAAATAAGATGGTAGCCACTACGATCAGTTGGTACATTTGCTTCATGCGTTACTGTTGTCCCCGGTCTAACTCCGCCATCATTTTTCACATAGAACGGCACTACATCTAAACTAGACCTTGTTAAAGGCATATTTGGATTCCAATCCTTCTTTGTAATGTAGTATTTCCATTCTTTCGTACTATGAGGAGCCGTTAGTTTCCACTTGAATGTATTCGTCCCGCCGTTTAACGTAACTTTCTTCCACCTATCCACTGATTGAGCGTCTAAAGCAGGAAAATGACCAGCACCTGCAATTTGTCCATCAGAAGGTCCTAATTGCGGAAAGCCGCCTATTCCTTCTACACTTTGTGGTTCATATTGAACTGGACCGCAATTTACATTTACCCCTTGCTTACATAAATAAGATCGGCTCGCTGGTGATTCTACATACCCATGAGCTGAAGCCTTTTCTGAAAATCCAAATGTTAATAATCCCGTAAGTAATATCCCACCACTTAACATAACTTTTTTCATCTTTTGTAAACTTGTCTTTTTCATTCTTTCATCCCCTTCCCAAAAATGAAACGAAAATAACTATAGTTGCCTAGTCATCTTCTCTACATCCATTATAAGTGGAAGAGCATTACTAAAAGAACCCTCTAAAAACTTTCTCAAATACGTTTAGCTACAAAAATATCAATTCTTCACGTATATTAATTACCAGTTATCACATCTATTATTTATTTTGTCGTTTTATTGTTAACTACTTACAATTATATATCACAGTGTAGCGTTGAAAAAAGTTTGATTACATTAACTCTATAAACCTAGATAAAATAATAAATAGAAAAAGTGGGTTTTGAAAAAGATTGATTATTACTTGATCCTTGTGCCATTAAAGCGTGCAATTACGAATTTGGCAAAGGTAGTCTAGTTATCAAATAGCCCTCTCCCTCTCAGATTTGCGGAAACTGGCTCCTTTCCTATCTCACGTGCCCATATAGATAACTGGCCGATATGATGGATTTCGTGGACAATGACATGACGTATTAACTCTCCGTTTGTACATTCAATGACTCGGCGCCTAATTGGTGCGTCTCTTGAGCTAATCGGCTCTTCCTTGAAGTCAGCTTTTGAAAGTTTCCGAGAATCCATTTCATTTGTCCAAGAAGTCACAAACGGCTTCACTTTCTCGCGGTATTGAGCTGAAAGATTTTTCACTTTTTGTAAGCTGGCATACTCTTCAAACACTGGTTCCTCAGGGACTGATTCGCCGCGCAACCCTAAGATCCACATATATTCCACATCTACAATATGAAATAGGGTATGTAGTATACTGCCGAACCCACCGACCCGTTTCTTTACCAGTTCTTCAGCCGACATGTCTTCGCACCATGTAAACCAATCATCACGAACTTGCCAGTTATATTGAAACAGTTTCAACATCACAGCAACCTCCATCTTTTAGATTAACATTTACTATTCACCAAATGGCTTCAAAATCCCTATTTTAATACTACCTCTTAAAAACCTGTTAAACTCTTATATAAACTGGACTTCAAATTGAACGTTCAATTTGAAGTTAAAGAATGAAAAGAAAAAAACTAAATCATTTTATAATAAATAACCGTTGCATCTAACTCACCATCCGGAGAAATTGCATACCCCGGTATTTTACCGGATTCTTGAAAGCCTAATGACTTGTACAATCTATTGGAAGGATCTCCTTCTCTAGTATCTAATACTAAAAGAGATCTGTTTTCTAGTTTCGCTCTTTCCTCTGCTTTTTGCATAAGTGAGCGTCCAATACCGTTACGTCTAAAATTCGAATGAGTCATTAACTTGCAAATCTCAGCTCTATGGGTCCCGTTAGGCCTTGTAACCAAATGTAATTGAACACTTCCTGCCACTTCATTGTTTATTTTAGCAACATACAATATTACTTCTGGTGCTAATACCGTTTGCCAATAATTTGTTGCTTCTTTTTGTTCCAGTGGAGGTAAAAAACCAATTGATGCCCCATCATCTACAACCGTTGTCAAAAGTTTAGAAAGATCTTCAATCTCATTTTCTAGTTGCTTCATTTCTTCAATTACTAAATTTCGCATTACTTTTCCCCCTTTTGTTTTCATTTTAACAATTTTTATAGCAGGAATAATTAAATATTAAGATGAAATTAATTAAGATACGATTTTTTAGAGAAAGGATCACTATATGAAATATATATTAGACAGGAAATACGCAAGAAAATTACTGGATTGGGCATATGAACAAAACCCAGGTCCTTGGTTCGAACATTCAATTCATGTTGCCAATGCAACTGAAAAAATAATTGTAGAACTTATAAAAAATGGGTATGACTTAGATGTTGATATAGCATATAATGCCGCTCTCCTGCATGATATAGGAAGATATAAAGGTTTTACTAAATCTGTTATTCATTCCTATGATGGTTACATGTATATGAATGATTTAGGGTATACAGGAAACGCCGTTATATGTGTGACGCATTCATTTCCTTGCAAAAATGAGCATATAGATATCGCAGCAGAGTGGAGCCTTGTTCCCGATTATATGAAAAGCCGGTTAATTGAAATATTGAATGAACATAGTGACTATGACTTATACAATAAAGTAATTACTCTTTGCGACGCTCTTGCTGATGCAGATGGTTTTACTACGCTTGAAAGAAGATTGGTTTCTGTTGGTTTACGTCATGGCACAACCTCTCATACTTCTTCACATTGGAAAGGATTCTATACAATTAAGAATGAATTAGAATCTTTAATTGGGAAGAGCATATACACCCTTCTCCCTGATGTAGAGAAATCAATTTACAAGAATACAGAATATTAAAACAATCATAACTTAAAAACGATACAATTTGTAAGTATGCTTCTAAAAAACTCATTTAAAAGTGGAGGGATTACTTATTAGTAAAATAGGATTTGACTTAATAAATCATGAAGGTAACTTAAATATTGGATATGAAGATATAGTTGATATCTCTAGGAAATGTAAATTTTCTAACTGTTCACATACAAATGAACCACAATGCGCGGTTAAAAAAGCCATGTCTGATGGAATTCTTTCTGAAGAAATATTTAAAAATTATTATAGGCATTTAAACGAGGCACAATATGTTTCTATGCAAAGAAATAAAACAAAAGCTATCGACTATATGAAGCAATTGAAACTTTTTCAAAAAAATTAGGATAAACTAGAAAACCCTCCTTAAAATAATATTTTAAGGAGGGTTTTCTAGTTTAATGACTTTGATTTTTTAATTCCACCATACACTCTTGTACTAAAGTTACTGCTTGACTCATTGCAGCTCCGCCAGCAAACGCGGTCGAAACACCACAAGCTTCTAAAATTTCTTTATCAGAACATCCTTGGTCAATACATCCCTTTGTATGATAAATCGTACAATATTCGTCTTGTGTTGCTAAACTAATCCCTAATGCAATAAGCTGTTTTTCTCTTTTAGTTAATGCACCCTCCTGAAAACACGCTTGTGTAAAAGCGTTATAGGTTTCTGCAATTTCAGGAATTTGTTGTGTGAAATTCCCAATACCTTCTTTGTAATGAAGTAATACATCATTTATAGAGCCAAATTGTTGATTTTCCATCGTATATCCTCCATTCATTTTTTTACACTTACTTTAGTATGAGATAAAATGAATGATATATACAAATATTCACTTTAAAAATAGAAGGAATTTTCAGTTTATTAAACTTTTAAATTTACACGTTTACAGTTTCAGCCCATCATCCACCGACATTTTTTCTTTAGAACTTTTCCTTTCTCCCTCTTTACTTCGCTCTTCCCAAATCGTTAAACCTTCCATTCCTACTTTTTTAGGATCAAATATTGGATCTTTCCCTTCTTTTTTCTGCGCCTCATAATCTTTTAACACTTTTAATGCGGTTTTGCTTAATAATAGGATCGCAATAAGGTTTAACCATGCCATACTACCGATTCCTAAATCTCCAAGATTCCATAAAAGTGAAGCTGATTCTACGCTACCGATGTATACCATAATTAAAAATCCAATTTTTAAAACTGGTTTTAACCATCCATATTTCAATTTACGATCTAAATAAGTGAGAGTCGTTTCTGCGATATAGTAATAAGCAAGCAAAGTTGTAAATGCGAAGAAGAAGATTGCGATTGAAATAAATATTGGACCAAATCCAGTCATAACAGTTTCAACTGCTTGTTGTGTATAAATAGGACCTGCTTCTACATTGCCTATATTTTGTACAATTGCACTTTTCCCTTCAGGTATAACATTGTACATACCTGTTATTAATATCATAAGCGCTGTCGCTGTACAAACTACAATTGTATCGATATATACAGAAAACGCTTGAACTAACCCTTGTTTTGCAGGATGCGATACTTCTGCAGCAGCCGAACTATATGTTGCCTCTCCAACACCTGCAACGTTTGAAAACACCGCTCGCTTTACACCCCATGCAATTGCTGCACCAACGATTCCGCCAAACATTTCATTTACACCAAATGCACTTGAGAAAATTAAAGCAAACATACTTGGAATTTCTGTTACATTTGCAATTAAAATGATGCATGTAACAATTACATAGCCAATTGCCATAAAAGGTACTAACATTTGTGACACACCAGCAATTCTTTTTACTCCCCCAAAAATAATCGCTGCTAGTAACACAACTAAAAATATACCTGTTACATATTTACTAATACCGTTAGAGTTTTCAAATCCAACAGCGATACTACTCGATTGAATACCTGGTAATAAAACGCCGTATGAAAGTGTTACAACTACCGCTACAATGACTGCAAACCATTTCATTTTTAAACCTTTCTCAATGAAATATGGTGTACCACCACGATATTCATTTCCTACTTTACTTTTGTATACTTGAGATAATGTTGATTCAACAAATGCGCTAGCGGCTCCTAAAAGTGCCATCACCCACATCCAAAATACAGCGCCCGGTCCTCCAAAAGCTATCGCTGTTGCTACCCCTGCGATATTACCTATTCCAACCCTTCCTGATAGAGCCAAACAAAATGCTTGGAAGGATGATATTCCAGTCTCTGAACTTTTCCCTTCAAAAAGTAGCTTAATCATCTCTTTAAAATAACGAATCTGTAAAAAACGAGTCGCAATGGTAAAATACACTCCTGCTCCTAATGCGAAAACAACTAAACCTATACTCCATACTTGCCCCACTAACCACTCTACTAACTTTTCCATCCAAATCCCCCTTATCATTCTTTTGAAAAAGTAATTTTATATATAAGAAAACGGACAACCTTTATCCCACATTCCAGTTGTCCGCTTCTCATACTATTTCATCATTCTTTTATCTCACTATTCATCGTCTGCAAGACTCTCACAAACTAGTTTTTCACTTAATATTAACCCAAACACTCTTCACTTCTGTATAATTATCAAGCGCATAGGAACCTAGTTCGCGCCCAATACCAGATTGCTTATATCCACCAAATGGTGCAGCTGCATTTTCTAAGTTATAATCATTAATCCATACTGTTCCTGCCTTTAATTTATTGGCAACTTGATGTCCTGTTTTAATATTTTGTGTCCATACGCCTGCTGCAAGTCCATATGAAGAGTGATTTGCCCTTTCGATTACCTCTTCTGTTGAATCGAATGGAAGTACAACGACAACCGGTCCAAAGATTTCTTCCTTAACAATTGTCATATCATCAGTAACATTTGTGAATACAGTTGGCTGAACAAAATAGCCTTTTTCAAATGCACGTTCACCACCAGCTGCAACAGTAGCACCTTCCTTCTTTCCTTGTTCAATATAATGCAGCACACGCTCTTGTTGTTTTTTAGATACGAGTGGCCCCATTTCTGTATCTGTTTCCATCCCAGCTCCAAGTTTAATATTATTTGCCCTTTTTACTAACTCTTCTACTACCGTTTCATAATGCTTCCGATGAACGAATACGCGGGATCCCGCACTACAATTTTGGCCATGATTATACATAATCCCTTGGAATGCACCATTAATCGCTTCTTCTAAATCAGCATCTTCTAAAATGATATTTGGTGACTTACCACCAAGCTCTAACGTTACATGTTTAATTGTTTCTGCAGATTGACGCATAATATATTTTCCTGTAACAGTAGATCCTGTAAAAGCAACTTTATCAATATCATGATGATTTACTATCGCAGCTCCTGCTTCAGGGCCGAAACCTGGTACAAAGTTTACAACACCGTTTGGAAAACCAGCTTCTTTAAAAAGTTTTGCTGTATATAGCAACGATAAAGGTGTTTGTTCTGCAGGTTTTAATACAATCGTACAACCAGTTGCAAGTGCAGCTCCCATTTTCCAAGAAGACATAACGAGCGGAAAATTCCACGGAATAATTTGACCTACAACACCAACCGGTTCATGGCGTGTGTAATTTAAGTAATCTTTTGAAATCGGAATTGTTTGTCCGATAATTTTTGTAGCCCAACCTGCATAATAACGGTAGTTTTCAACCGTCGCTGCAATATCATCTTCAAGTGCTACTTGATATGGTTTTCCATTATCTAATGCTTCTAGCTGTGCTAATTCTTCTTTATGTTCTTCAATTAAATCCGCTAGTTTATATATAAGATGTGCTCTTTCAGCAGTAGTCATTTCTGTCCAAGGGCCTGATTCAAAGGCCAATCTCGCGGCTTTTACTGCGACATCAATATCTTCTTCTTGTGCTTCACATACGACAGCTAAAACATCCTCTGTTGCTGGATTATATGTTTCAAACGTCTTCCCGCTAATAGAAGGAACAAATTCACCATTAATAAACATTTTAATCTCTTCATTTAAAAACGCTTTCACTTTTGGTTTTAGCTCAATGTTTGTCGTTAACATATATACACGCCTCCCTATTTAAACAGCTGCATGAGCTGCGATTTCGGATAATATCGTTTGAAGCTTTTGATCTTCTACTTCAGTTAATCCTAATCTCGGATAACGAGAAGGTCCTCCAACTTGCCCGTGTAATTCCATTGACCGTTTAACAATTTGTACATATTTCCCTGATCCTTCAAGAAATTCACAAAGCGGTAAAATCGCATCGTTTATCTCCCATGCTTTTTCTAATTCACCATTTTGAAAATGCTCATACATTTTCGTAACGAGTCCTGGTACGATATTTCCTGCAACTGAAACCCATCCCGAGGCACCAACTAAATAAGACTCCATTACTAAATCTTCAGATCCGCAGAAAACTTGAAAAGCACCTTCGCCTTGTCTTACTAAATCTCTTGCTTTACGAATATCTCCACTAGACTCTTTAATATGTGTAACATTTTCACACTCTTTTCCAATTCGAAGCATTAGCTCTGTACTCATATCAACACCAGAAGTAAATGGATTATTGTATAACATAATTGGTATATTTACAGCGTGTGAGATTTCTTTAAAATGAAAATAAATTTCCTCTTCCTTCGGTTTACAATAGTAAGAGTTTATAATTAATGCGCAATCCGCTCCGTGTGCTTCTGCATGTTTCGTATATTCAATCGTTTCTTTCGTCGTTTCTGCTGCAGTTCCAACAATGACTGGAATACGGCCATCGACTTCTTTTAATACTGTTTCTACCATGTTAAATCGTTCTTCTTTTGATAAACTAACAAACTCCCCCGTACTTCCATTAATAATAATTCCAGCTACCTTTTGCTCAATAAAGTAGTTTACGTTTTGTTTTACACCTTTCCAATCAATCTCTTGAAATTCATCCATTGGTGTTATTAATACTGGAAATGCCCCTTTAATTTTTTGCATATTTATCTCTCCCTTTAACATTTTATTTTAATAAAAAACCTGTTGGAAATGGATCAGTAGGGTCTAATAGAAACGTCTGCATCCCTGTAATAAATCCTCTACTCTCAAAACGGAAAATATATCCTAATTCTTCTTTCTTCACTTTTTCTACTGTTATAAAGCTATTAAATATACTTTCATTTTTAAAAGGTTTATCCGTTATATACTCATTATTAAATAACGCATGTACATAGGACACAATAGTAGAAACAAAACCGGGAGAACGGACAATAAAGTTATCTTCATGAAATGTAATCGACTTTATATGTTTCTCTTCTGTTTGCGAAGAATCTACTAAAATAAGTCTTTTTATAAGCGACTGTTTTTGTATCGCTTGAAGTGTAGCTTCTCCCCATTTCTTTAATTCAGAGATATTTTTAATACCAATTTCTGGTGAATATGCATCCTTTTCTACAACTGCATATACTTTATCAGCCTGTATAAGAGAGTAACGTATATTACCAATCTTCAAATCTTTCTCAACCATATAACATAGTTTACTTTCAAACGACACCGATATCACTTCATCATCCACTACATAGGCATGGACTGAAAATATTCCAGATAGTGTTTCAATTTTGTATTGATTAGACTCTCTCTTTTTTAAATATCCACTTTCTAGTAACATCGTTATTACTGCGACAATACCTCCATAATGAAGAGGAATGGTTCCTTCATGATTAAAAAATAACACAGCTGCATCCACTTCCTTATGAATAGAAGGAACGACAATACCTCCATTTAACCCAATAAAACCACGTGGTTCATTTAATAAAAGCTGCATTTCTTCTGCTAATTCGCCTGAAAATTGTTCATTTAAATGTTCTAAACTGTAGTAGTATTTGCATGGTACGTCCTTTATTACACGAAACGCTTCGCCAGCTACGTGCACATCTACTGCTGTATACATTTTTTGAATGTTCATTTTACATCCTCCGTTTCATGTTCCATCGGCGGAATTAGCAAAAAGCCTTCTTTCAGTGGATCCTTTTCATTGTAGAAAAATCTATGCATCCCCATAAGCCAAGCTGAGCCGGTAATCTTTGTTACTACCGCTTCAATATTTTCTACATATGTTGTATTGATGACACACCCTTTAAATAGTGAACCTACAATACTCTCATGAACAAATTCTTCATCGATGTCGATTTTTTTATGAGCGTATAATACAGCTAACTTCGCTGATGTTCCTGTACCACATGGAGATCGATCAATTCCTCCTGGCGGAACAACAACTGTATTTTTCACATGCGCACTTTTATGAGTAGGATCTGTATAAAATTCAACATGTGTTAATCCTTTTATAAACGAATACTCTGGATGAATAATTTCAAACTTCTCATTTATTGTGTTTCGAATATGAATCGCCTTATCAATAATTATGGATGCATTTTCTGGTACTAACTCTAAACCTACTGACTTCGCATCGATAATGGCATAAAAATTCCCTCCATACGCAATATCAGCCTCTACAGTTCCAATTCCTTCGACTTGTACAGTAATATTTTTCAGTAAAAAAGCTGGTATGTTACAGAATGAAACTTCTTTCGCCTTTCCATTTTGAACAGTAATATCCACTTCAACTAAGCCGGCTGGTGTATCAAGCTTTAAAGAAGTAATCGGTTCAACTATTGGAATTAAACCTGATTCAATTAAAGCTGTACACACACCAATTGTATCGTGACCACACATCGGTAAATATCCACCTGTCTCTATGTATATAACGCCTATATCAGCTTCAGGATGACACGGATCTGTTAACAATGCTCCAGACATTACATCATGACCACGCGGCTCATTCATTAACAATTTGCGAATCCAGTCATATTCCTTTTTCATATGTAACATCTTCTCTGCCATCGTCTCTCCAATTAACTTAGGAAGTCCGCTAATTAATGTCCTCGTTGGATTCCCGCCCGTATGTGTATCAATCGTCGTAAAGACTCTTTGTGACCTCATCCGTTTAACACCCTTTCTGTAAAACGACTCAAACGAAGTGGTTCAATAGGAATAATTGTTTCTTTTTCATTTAATAACTCTTCAATCACTTTCCCAGTAACTGCCGCAAGACTAATTCCATCACCTTCATGTCCAGCTGCAATATAATAATTCGGAATATGATCCACTCGTGAAATAATTGGCAAATGATCTTCTGTCCACGGACGTAAGCCGGCATATGAACGAATCACCATCATATCTGCCATTTTCGGATAAAAACGAATTGCTCTGTTCGCAATGCATTTAATAACCTCGTTGTTAATTCTCGTATGAAATCCTACAAACTCTCGACTACTACCAATTAAAAAATTTTGGCTTTCTGTCGGTTCAAATACAAGAGCTACCCCGTATTTTTCCGTTAAAGCATCCACTTTTCGTTTTCCGCCAAATTTAGAAATTAAATAACCAAATTCCATTACTTTACGGCAACCTACATGTTGTTGCCTTGAGGCTACAATAATATGCCCTTTTCTCGGTTCGATTGGAATATTTACATCTAACATCTGCCCGATTTTAGGAGCCCACACACCGGCTGCGTTCACAACTTGCTTCGCAGTAAACGTCCCATTTGTCGTTTCTACAATAAAGGAGCCGTCTATATCTCTTTTCATTTCTTTTACTTCTGTATGATTAATCGCTTTCACACCCATTTTTTTCGACTCTGCTAGAAGTGAAAATGCAAGGAGATATGGATTTACAGTAGAATCAGTTGCGCATTCTAAACCACCCAATAAATCATCCGCAAAAAATGGTGATTCCTCTCTTATATCTTGCCTATCAAGCATTCGAAACGGTAACCCAGCATCTTTTTGACGATTCACCCATTGCTGCGCTGCCTCCATCTCTTCGTCTGATTCACAGACTAGAATACTTCCTGGCGCCCTATATTCAAATGAGTGCTCCAACTCCTCACTTAAATCTGTTACTAATTTTTGACTTACTAATGACATTTGACTATCAAACCCTGGGTCTTTATCAATCGCCAAAATGTTTCCGTCACACCGTGAAGACGTCCCACTGACAAACTCACCTTTTTCAATGATTGTTACGTCTCTTCCGTATTTTGAAGTGTAATATGCAATAGAACATCCTATAATTCCACCACCTATTATTAAAACGTCACAGTGCCTCACAAAACACCCCTCCTTTCACTTACATCTCTCATTTTCTTTTATGCAATTGACGTGCCAACTCTACATATATACACTTTTTATAAATAATATTTTTATTTGTAAAAATATTTTAAATTTATCGTAAATAGGTGTATTATTTTTTTATCACTGTCTAAATTTTTATACATATCAGGAGGACGCTATGACATTTTCATTTCCAACAATCAAAGAGTTTATGAACATTTTGTCTATCGATTATACAAGTAGCATGAAACACATTAACAAAGTAGATGGGACATTTTATTACCTCCCTTCTACTACAGAAGAATATAGTTGCGGCTATATATATGAGGACGACTCATTCACAACTTTAATTGATGCACTTTCACATGCATTAGCCGTTGTCATCATTAACAAAAACGAAGAGCCAATATGTTGTATAACGGCTCAGCAAATGATTCCGTTTCTTTATAAGTCTTACACTGAGCTACAATCTTTTTATAACACTGTAATTCAAACGACTGATTCTTCTGTTACAGTCATTGATGAAAAAGAATGTGTCCGTACGTGGACAGATGGTGCTGAAAAAATCTTTTCGGTTAATCATAATGAAATTATTGGACAACCAATTACTCGTTTTTTTGATTATAAAGACTTGGAAATCTTGCAATCATTGCATGACGGAAAAAGTATAATCGCTCAATTCCATCAGCCTCGTCCTGATTTGTTCGTATTAATAAATTCAAACCCCGTTTTCTGTAACGATGAAATTATAGGAGCAGTCGTTTCAGAAACAGATGTGACAAATCAAGTTGTATTGAATGAAAAACTATTTAATATGTCACATGAAATGCACCGATTAGAGCAAGAAGTAGCAAAATATAAAGATACATCCGATCCTTTCCTCGCGATGAATGGAAAAAGCCCTGTTATACAAAGGACTATTCAATTAGCTAGAAAGGTCTGTTCAGTGAAATCAACCGTTTTAATACTCGGCGAAAGCGGTGTCGGAAAAGAAGTATTTGCGAAAGCAATACATGAAGCAAGTGAGGCAGCAAAGGCGCCTTTCATTTCAATTAACTGCGGCGCAATTCCAGAAGCGTTATTTGAAAGTGAATTATTCGGATATGAACGTGGGGCGTTTTCTGGAGCGAATAGTAAAGGAAAAAAAGGTAAAATAGAGCTCGCTCAAGGTGGTACTTTGTTCCTTGATGAAATAGGTGAAATGCCTCTCGATATGCAAGTGAAACTTTTACGTGTATTGCAAGAAAGAAAGTATTACCGAGTTGGTGGAGAGAAAGAAATAAATATTGATTTCCGTATTATCGCTGCTACAAATCGTGATTTACAAGAAGAAATGCGAAAAGGAACTTTCCGAGAAGATTTATACTATCGTTTAAATGTAGTTAGCTTACAGATTCCACCGCTGCGAGAAAGACGAGAAGATATTATTGAATTAACATACTCTTTCTTAAACGATTTTTCGATTAACTATAACAGACCTATTCGTGACTTACCTTCAAGCATTATGCATGAACTACTTCATTACGATTGGCCTGGTAATATTCGTGAACTTCGAAATGTAGTTGAGAGACTCGTCGTATTTGCGACAGACGGTATTATAAAACAAGAATATTTACCATTTCATACAAATGATACTTTAGACAATCATACGTCTCATTCCCTATTACTCAACAATAATTATACGATTCTTTCTTTACAAGAAGAGATGGATGAACATGAGAAAAAAGTCATTGAAAGAGCTTTACACATTTTAAAGGGGAATAAATTAGAATGTGCGAAACAACTTGGGGTAACGCGAGCCACTTTATATAATCGTTTAAAAAAACTTGGGTTACAATAAAGTGAAGCATTAATCAGTGGGGGTTTTGTTCATCCCCACTTGATTATCAGCCCTCACCAATCAGGCTTTTACGGGCAGGTGATCCCCCTCCTAACTTCTTTACTTTCGCTGGATTTTGCGGTGGGGTCTTACTGCCCGTTAATGCCGGATAATTCTTAACTCCTCTATATTGGCATAGTTTTTGCATTATAATTTGTGCAAACCGAACTAGAGGAGGAATACATATGACGAATAAAGAGAACTTAATTGTTTGTCGTTGTGAAGAGGTTACATACGGACAACTTCAATCGACAATTGCTGAATATAAATGCTCGGCAAGAGAATTAAAACTAAGAACACGTGCCGGTATGGGATTTTGCGGTGGCCGCACATGTAGAATGATGTTAGATCGAATGATTGAAAGTGCAAATCCTGACGTAACTCCTAATGAAATACCGTTAAAATATCAACCACCAATACGTGCTGTTACCTTTGGAACGGTAGGTGATAATAAATGAGTAGAATTACACATCACCCTATTTTAGGTAGTTTACATAATAGTCAGCGCATCACTTTTCAATTTAACGGGCAACAATATGAAGCATATGAGCATGAAACAATTGCTGCTGCCCTGCTAGCAAATGGAATACGAACGCTACGCGTACATGAAGATAGCGGGAACCCGCGAGGTATTTATTGTAATATCGGTCATTGTTCAGAATGCCGTGTGACAGTAAATAATCAAACGAATGTACGCGCATGCTTAACAGTTGTAGACAACAATATGATTGTTGAAAGCGGAAAACAGCATCCAAATATCGTGAGAGAGATGGTGAAAAAGCGATGATCGATGTAATTATTATTGGTGCAGGGCCGGCAGGATTATCAGCTTCCATCTCTTGTGCACGTTTTGGACTTAACGTACTTGTTATTGATGAATTTATGAAACCTGGCGGGAGATTGTTAGGACAGTTACATCAAGAGCCTACTGGAGAATGGTGGAACGGAATTGAAGAAGCAAAACGTCTTTACGAAGAAGCCGAATCACTGTCAGTCGATATTCGGTGCGGTGTTTCCGTCTATAATTTAGATAAAGATGATAGTTCTTGGTTCGTACATACAAATATCGGTACGTTAGAAGCTCCGTTCGTATTAATTGCTACTGGCGCTGCGGAGTATTCTATCCCCCTTCCTGGCTGGACACTTCCAGGAGTTATGTCAATTGGAGCGGCTCAAGTTATGACAAATGTTCATCGCGTGCAAGTCGGAAAAAAAGGAATCATTATTGGTGCTAACATTTTATCATTCGCCATTTTAAATGAATTGCAATTAGCTGGAATTAAAGTGGATCATATCGTACTACCTGAAAAAAGTGAGTTAAGCCAAAAAGCGGGTGAACCAGAAGAAGTTTTGAACTCCCTTTTAAATGCAGCTCATCTCGCTCCTTCTGCTTTTTTGCGTATAGGTAGCCGTTTTATGAAATATGATTGGATTCGAAAAGCCGGATTAACCTTCTATCCAAATAACGGAATGAAAATAAACGGGACACCACTTCATCTTCGGAAAGCTGCACTTGAAATTATTGGAACAGATCAAGTTGAAGGTGTTCGTGTTGCTACTATTGATTCTAAAGGAAACATTATGAATGGATCAGAGAAGATATATGAGGCAGATTTCGTTTGTATCGCTGGAGGTTTATATCCGCTTGCTGAGCTTGCTGCTGTAGCTGGATGCCCTTTCCATTACATCCCAGAATTAGGTGGACACGTCCCTCTTCATTCCGAAACAATGGAAACCTCTCTTCCAGGTTTATTTGTAGCCGGAAATATTACTGGGATTGAAAATGGGAAAATCGCGATGGCGCAAGGGAGTGTCGCTGGATATTCAATCGTAAAACAAGCTAATATAAAATCAAATTCAGTTGAACAACACTTACAACAAGCAATCCAACATGTTCACACCGTACGCCATCATGCTGCGATTCAGTTTAATCCAATGATTGATGCTGGTAGACGAAAAATGAATGAAATTTGGCGTGATTATTCCACCACATATGCACATACTAAAAAGAGCTGCTGAGATTACTCTCAACAGCTCTTTTCACTACTCATCCGAGTTATTAAATTTCGCTAATGCATAAATGCCTTCTTCATCATCTAATTCAAGTTGTAATCTTGCTGCGAATGAATTGACATTGTATTCTCTGTCAAGTAATAAGCGTAGTGCCTCGATTAAGTTCGCTTGAATTAAAATTTGTTGACGACCATTTACCTCTACTTCAGCAGAGAAACCATACTCATCATCATACATTAGTTCAACTAATACTTCTTCTGGACCCACTTGTCTTTTTTCAGCGATATATACGCAAAGCGCATTTATAAGCTCTTGCTCAGAAATTTTTATTGTTTCCATGCTACTTCATCTGCCTTTTTCTTACGTTGATCTTTGAAGTATTTAAATGCACGAACTGCTAACATTACGATACCAGCCATTACTAACATATTTACCATAAACGCTAATACAGAACCAAGAGCTCCCATATTTGCAAATAAGCTACCCATTAGTAAACCACCAAGACCACCTAGTAATAAACCTTTCATAAAGCTTCCTTTATTACTTTTTGGCGCTGTGTTTGTTGCTTTTGTTTTTGAATCTGGATTCGTTTTTTGAGAATTCACGTTTGAGTCTTTTTTGTTTAAATCAACTTTTGACTTTTGACCTGAACTTGGTGTAAATGATTTTTTACCAGATTTGTAACTCTTCGCTGCTGCGTGATCTACAAACATGAAGCTACTAGCTCCAAAGATAACCATGAATGCTGTCATTACTGCTACAAGTTTTTTCAACATATTATATCCATTCTCCTTTTATATAGATATATGTGAAATCTATCTTTCTTGTAAATTTAGAATGATAGATTTGTTTTTAAGAACATTTTAAAGGTTCTTATGAACTTATTATATGAACTTTTGTCGAAATATGCAAGTATTATTTACTTTCAACAGTTTGGTCACAAAGGAAAAATTAAGCAAAACAGAATTGACTTTAAATGAAACAAAACATATTATAAGTTCATAAGAACTTTTTATTATTTTGGAGGTGAAAAGATGGAAACATTTCATCTCACACGAAACGAAATGGCTACCCTTCTTCTATCACTAAGAGGATGGAATACGAAAAAGCCTCTCGGTATTTTACAAGAAGCTTGGGCAAAGTCACATAAAAAAGATATTGAAAGCGGACAAAGCGTTACAGCTTTTATTACTACCGCACTTTCACCTATTTTTGAAAAGCTGATTAAAATTGACGATACTGATGTCGGTTTTTCTTTAAATGAAATAGTTGCGCTTGGCAATCAGATTGAAAACACAAGTTTCTCTGTAACTGCTATGCAAAACTGGGTGAAACGAGATATAAAAGAAATGATTGGCTCTCCTCAAAAAGGGAAAAAATATTCAATTGAACAAGCAGCCTTACTATTTATTGTCGAAGATTTAAAAACAGCACTTGATTTTGAATCCATTCGTAAGCTATTACGCCTTATTGTAAATGACCCAGCCGATCGAAGTGATGATTTAATCAATCCTGTTCATTTATATGTAGCATACTCTTCTCTATTTGAAGAACTCAATCAAGGGAATTGCTTACAATTAAATGCAACAGATACCGTTCATACAATTGAAAACATCGTAAAAGAAAAAGCTGATAAAATCGCAAGCAAGTTCGATCAAATTAATAACGAACAACGCGAAGCAATTCGTAACGCTATTATTATTGCGACCCTTTCTGTACATACCGCATATGTACAAATGTTAGCGAAACGTTACGTAACAGCAACGTTATTTTTACAAAACTTAGATGTGAAACCGTAAAAAACAAGCATCCCCCTGTCCTACGTATATGACAGGGGGATGCTTGTTTTCAATCAATATAAACTACACAAATCATTTTACATTTAAGTTTCGTTCTACAATAGCTCTTGATTATGTAAAAATCATTACTAACCTAACATTCAACAATGTTCATTTCTTTCTATTAAGTTCCTATCAGATTTTCTCGATAAACTTAATTACTTCATTTTTATAATTATATTTATCATTAATTTCTTGTAATAATTCAATATCATGCGTATGAGTTTTTCCTGTCTCTAGCAGCTCACGGTATAAATCAATATAAGGAAGATTTTTATTAGTGGCATTTTTATATTCCTTTTCTACATCGTAAAAAACCTTTTTAAACCTCACGTCAGTAATCCCTGCCTCATCAATTTCAAGAATTGCATACTGAGCACGTAAGTCAGAGTTTAGCTTATTCCACTTGTAAAAAGGTTGTCCAACTGTTCCTGGGTTAATAATTAATTGATCATTGCTACTATAGCGCAACAATTGATGGTGGGTATGAGCGTAAATCGCAATATCATAATCACAATCAAATAACCGATCAAACTGTTCTTGATTATTAGTGGGCCATAAATCCCCTCCGTAATTTTTATTTTGTAGATTATGACTAATACTTATTGATAAATCATTAACCTGTTTTGTTATATATAATGGTAAATTTTTAATATGATTAATATAGTTTTTATCCAAGTTTTCACATTGATACTGAACTAATCTAGAAACATAAATATCGGTTGCGTTATCAATATCAATGTTTTTATTAAGAACGTCAAGAAAGCTATCTTCCCAGTTTCCTTGTACATAAGTATCAACGTTAACACTATCTAACATTTCAAATAAATCATTCGATCCAGGACCAGGCATAATTAAATCTCCTAAAAACCAATAATCAGTCACACCTTCTTTCAAAGAATCTTCGATAACTGCTTTTAAAGCAGTTGCATTTCCATGTACATCTGCCAGTACACCAATTTTATGTTTCATGTATTTCATCCCCCTAAATTAACATTATATTCCGAATTAACTGCGTGTATTTTTCTATATTGTTTCTTCTTTCTTAACTCTGTGCATATCATACACTTTCACTTGATTCTCTATATACGATTTTTCTTTTTTAAATCCAGCTTTCTCATAACAACGAATGGCCCTCTTATTATCTTCCCTAACTTGTAATACAACAGCTTCTATATCAGGATCTAAAAATGATTTACTAATAAAATACTTTGTAATCTCTGTTCCAAGCCCTTTTGAATATAAATTCGAAACACCAATGAGGATAGAGTATTCCATCATGTACGCATCTTCATATTTCTTCTTTTTTAATCCGACTCTCCCTATTACTTCATCTTCTACTACTATTACATGATAGCTCGCATAAGACCGCGACAATTTTTCAGTCCAATACTGCCGAAGCTCTTCAATTGTATATCGCTTAAATGATTTCACATCTGCTATATTTTGTAATTCCTCATTGTTATACCATTCTAATATAATTGATAAATCATCTATTTGTAATAAACGTTCATGCCAATCCATATTTTCACCTCATCTACATTTCAAATTACTACACCTAATTAAAAAGAATACGCATATTCTTTTTTAGGCAATTTTACTATCTCTTGAATGAAATTCGATTTTTCTAAAATGTCATCTAGCTGCCCCTCACTATAAACATAAATACCACCTACGTATGAACTGTAAGCCTTTTTCTCAGTTATTACCACTGCGGTGCTATTTTCCTTTTTATAATCGCCTTCTATTCCTTTTTCAAATGACAAACTTTTAGTTGCTGAGAAGTAAAGATGGATTAATGCTGCTATTTCTATGTCATCTGATTTTGCAAAGCACTTTATTTCATTTATAATCATTTCATCTTGTAACGGAAGAAAGTCCTCTATCTCTATCTGCTTTCTTTTATAAAAGAAATTTTGTATCTCAGGAGTATGGAACGAAAGATTTTTCTCCTTTATCTTTTGAAAAATGGATTGCAACAATAAGTCTTTCCCTACTACAAACGGATGGCCAAAGCCATTATTGTAAAGCCCTTCTTTCATTTTCATTAGTTGTTCAATGTACGGGATTCCTTGTTCTACAATAACCAGTTTACCGTTAATAAAACGCATATTAGCAATCAATCCTTCTATTCGCAAGCACTCGAATTCAAGCGAGGAATAATATAAATCTCTATTCCAAAAATCTAATTGATCCATTCCTAATGAATTAAATAATAGTTCATCTATAATTGGAAAAACTCCATCTTCTGTTAAAGCTTTCATTACATCATCTAATAATCCATGAGTCTGATTTAAAATCGCTCGTATTTTTTCATCCTCTTGAATGATTCGTATCGTCCACTCACCATGATCTTCACCTGATATTTGCTGAAAACAATGTGAATACGGACCATGTCCAACATCATGTAGAAGAGCTACAGTAGATACTAGCTTTCGTTCATATTTCGATAAATGTATATCACCGATCTCAGTAAGGTGTTCGATCACTTTATTTACTAGTACATATACACCTATCGAATGTTCTTCCCTCGTATGTATTGCGTTCTCATGTAAAAAATAAGTATGTCCTTGTTGTTTAATATAGGCCAACCTTTGAAATGCTTTTGTATCTATTAATTGAAGGATATCTCTATCATGAATATAGATTGGGCCATAAATTGGATCTGCAACATGCATACATTCTCCTCCTATTTTGTAAATTAAAACCTATATTATTATACTTAATTTTCAGTCTATTATCATTAACATATGAGAAATTTTTAATAAACTTTTCATTATTTCTGCATGAAAGCTTGGCTTATATCCTTTACTATAATACTTATACGAGACATAAAAGAATTGAAATAGCAATCCCCTATATAAATAAGGTATAATCTACATATAGTGAACCTTTTATATTGTTAAGTAAAAGGGCCTACATTCAAAAATCCATACATTAGAAGGTGCAACAATGTTAAGTAGTGTTATTCACTCAGTATTAACGTTTTTTGAAGGATTAGGTTATTGGGGCATTATGCTTGGACTAATGATCGAGATTATTCCAAGCGAAATTGTTCTCGCTTATGCAGGATACTTAGTATTCAATGGTAGCATCTCATTTATAGGTGCAGTTGTATTTGGTACTATTGGCGGCGTTATTGCTCAAATCTTTATTTATTGGATTGGACGATACGGTGGACGCCCTATATTAGAACGTTACGGAAAATATATTTTCATTCATAAAAAACAAATCGATGCTGCCGAAGATTGGTTTAATCGTTACGGAACTGGCGTAATTTTCACAGCTCGCTTCATTCCGGTAGTGCGTCATGCGATTTCAATCCCTGCTGGTATTACAAAAATGCCATTACTACGTTTCACTACGTTAACGGCACTTGCAATCATCCCTTGGTCTATTATTTTTATTTATTTAGGTGAAAAACTAGGTGAAAACTGGGAGAATATTAATGATATTGCTGGACCGTATGTGAAATCATTCGCTATCGGTGGCGTCGTACTTATTCTTTTATATTTCGTAATAAAAAAGTGGACAAAAAAACGTAAAAAACCTGCTTAAGATAATAAAAAAACCGCTAAAAATTCATTCAGAATTATAGCGGTTTTTATTATAGGCTTGATTATGTATTAAAAATTGTATTATTTCCTCTTTATGCTTCAACTCTGCCATTTATAACCCACTCCTAATAACACCTTCTAGAAATTGTATGAAAAGCCCCCATATTTACATGGATAAGCAACAATTTAGGCATTCCTTTCGTATATTATCCCAAAAAGGAGTGACTCCCCCAATGCACTGGCAACAAAAAATACCATACTTAATTGGACGCCCTATCGGCATTTCCTTCATGAATGGGCAAGGAACTACTGGGGTATTATGTTCAGCACATGATGGCCAATTATATGTGTATGAATACCTTTACCAATCTCAGTTCGCGATGAAACATTATGATTTCAGACAAATTCAAGATATACACGCATATCCGAATTGCCCACATCAAAATCCTCTTTATTAAGAAACAGGAACAGCTCATAGCCGTTCCTGTTTCTTAGTTGTTATTTCTCAGAATAAAACTTCTGCACAGCTTCATCAAAATAGATCCAGCCTTTCCAGCCTAGATGAATCGTATCTTTTAAGAAATACTTATCATATTCATGGCTAGAGAAATCGACTACTGGATACCCTGCTTTCTCAACTTGCTCTCTAACCTTTGTATAATACACTTCACGGCGTTCTTTCGGGAAACCAGCGTAATCATACCAAGGTCCATTTACAGGTACAGAGATAAAGAGTGGCTTAACATTTTTTTCTTTGAAAAGATCTAAAACAATTTGTAAGTCATCATATTCTGGTGATTCATCATACGATTCATTTGCTCTAAAATTTTTTAGGCCTTTTAATTTTTTCTTTAAATTATGTTTATAGTAATACGGGTTTTCAATTCCAAATGTATTTGTAGTAGACTCCGCTTGCCCTTCTTGTTCCGCATGTTTACGTGCATTCTCCCAAGAAATTGAACGTAGTCCCATATTTGTTTTCTCTTTCATCGGTTCAATCTTAAATAAAGAATTAAATAAATCTCTATGATCTAAAATGTTTCGGTACATATAAGCAAGTGGTTTGGCTAGACCTGCTTTTATGTTATGTTTCGTATCATTATAAACAATACCTTCTAATGAATTTTTTAATATATCATCTTTTTGAACAACTTTATAATCTAATAGTCGTTTCGCGATTTGCTTCTTCATTTCAGGTTTAATGTCATCATTAAAAATAAAATGATATGCTTGTTGTTTGGAAAAATTATTAGTAAAATCTCCTTGTGATACACCCGTTTTTGTAAACCATTGTGGCGAAAGAACAAAGACGACTTTTTTACCTTCCAAATCATCCATTGTAGACGTCATATTTAAAATATGAGCTAAACTTTGCGTACCGCCAGTTCCAATTAAAAATGGTGTAAAACCTGCTGGATTTACTTTGAAATAGTTAGATGGATGGTATGCATCCATTCGTAAAAATTCAGATGAACCGTACATCGGTAAATACTGCGAATTCTCTAACATTTTCTGTTGTAAGAAAACACTTTGTAGTTTTTCTTTTTGTAAGGACGTTGCCGCATCTTCTATCTTTTTATCACTAATTAGCGATACTAAACTTTTAGACGGAATAAGCAATACAATGAAAAAAAGTACACAGGCTAAAATAATTGGTCCGAAAGCATGCTTCATCTTCATTAAATATTCCTCATTCCATTACTATTAAATTGTAACCCTTGTTTTTGACACGTCATCTTTTCTCTCCTTTTTCTCTATACATGTTCCATTCTATTTATCTATTATATACATGTATGTATTTCCTTCCTTGTTCTATTAAGTCCTATACAAATAGCGCAAGCAAATGTTTCCATAGAAACACGTTAATTATACAAGATTCTACATAAATTTCACACTGGAATTTTAGTAATAATTTTATTTTTAAACGTCGAAAAAACAAATGAAATGTCTATAATTCATCCGATTATGTATTACATAAGAAAAAAAACAGACCACCACATACGTGAAGTCTGTTTCTCCATCACTTTATTTTTGTACATCTGCCCATTTTAAACTTGTAGCTGGACCGAATTGATGTACATATAAATCTTTCACATATGGTTTTTGTAAGTAAGATAGACCGCGCTGGAATACCGGTGCAATTACTGCATCATCCAGAAGCATTTTTTCAGTATCTTGCAGTGCTTTCCAACGTGCTTTTTCATCGGTACCTAATTCAGTTTTAATCTTCTTAATTAACGCATCATATTCTGGATTTGCATACCCTGTATTATTTACAGTACTTCCTGAAAGGAATACTTCTAAATAAGTCATTGGATCTGGATAATCAGGTAACCAGCGTGATAACGACATTTCATATTCTTTTTTCTTCTCTAACGCTAGTTTTTGCGTATGTGGTTGTAATTTCACATTTACTTTAAGCCCAGGTAAGTTTTTCTCAAGCTGTTCTTTAATATATTCGCCTACTTTTTTAAAGTTTTCTAAGTCATAGTTTAATAACTCAAGCGTTACTTCATTCGTTCCTGTTTCTTGCTTTGCCTTTTCCCAATATTCTTTTGCCAGTTTTACGTCTGTCTTATTAAATTCGCCTGCTGTACTTCTAAAGTCTTTCTTGTCTGGACCTTTTAAAAAACCTTTTGGTACATAGTAGTTTGCAGCAACAGAACCATCATTTAAAAATGAAGTCGCAAGGCCCTTCTTATCAAACACTGTACTTAGTGCCAGACGCGCATTTTTATTTTTAAGAATCGGTACATTTTCATTGAAACGGAAGAAATACATGACTGGATCTGTATATTGTTTCAGTTCCTTATTCGTTTTATATTTATCTACAAATTCTGTAGAAATGACCGCTCTATCAACCTTATCTGTTTCATATAAATTTACCGCAGTTGAAATTTCTTTAACAATTTGATAGTTTACTTCATCTAACTTCACTTCTTGTTTATCCCAATACTTATCATTTTTCTTCATTGTAAAGCTAGCTTCATGTTTCCATTCTGATAATGTAAACGGTCCATTATATACCGTTTTATTTGCTTCTAATCCGTATTTATCACCTTGCTCTTTCGCATATTTTTCATTAATCGGATAGAAAGATGGCAAAATGAGTAGTTTCGTAAAATACGGTACAGGATGTTCCAGCTCTACGACAAATGTTTTATCATCCTTTGCTTTTACTCCTAATTCATCTAATCCTAGTTGTTTCTTATTTATTTTCTCCGCATTTTTCACATCATACGCAATATATGCATATTGAGAAGCTGTATCTGGATTAATAAGCTGATTCCAAGCATATACGTAATCGTGAGCCGTTACTGGATCTCCGTTAGACCATTTCGCATCACGTAAATGAAATGTATAAGTCTTTCCATCCTTACTAACCTCATATTTTTGCGCTCCGGCTTCAATTACTTCATCATTTTTCGATAATCGGAATAGCCCTTCCATTACGTTATTCAAAACGTTAAATGATACCGCATCTGTTACTTTCCCTGAATTTAATGATGGAATTTCACCCGTTTCTAGTAGCTGCAATACTTTCTTCTCATCTTTCGGCTTTGTAGCTGTTTTTTCTTTTGCGCAACCAACTAAAAATGAAGAAACTAATAGAGTACTAACTAACGAGTAGCGAACTACCTTTTTCATTTCCAAACCCCCTCTATTTTTTACGGTAAGTAACGGCGAGCACCAGCGTATTCTTCTATATATCCTGGTGTATTTAACGGGATTATTTCAACTGATCTTTCAGCTCTTGGTGAGTGAATCATATTACCATCACCAATATACATCCCAACGTGATGGACACTACCTTTCCCTTGATCATGCGCAAAGAAGATTAAGTCCCCTTTTTGTAAGTTTTCTTTATCAACGGCAACCCCCGCTCTTGATTGCGGTCCAGAATCGCGCGGTATTGTAATACCGTGCGATTTATAAATCGTATGTGTGAATCCAGAGCAATCAAATCCAAACCCACTTGTACCAGCCCATATATATGGTAAACCTAAAAACATTTTCCCTGTGTTGATTAAATCATCGGCTGTCGGTGTTGGAATATCCTCTTGAGAACGGTAAACCGCTCCATCATTTTTTCGTAGCCATGCTTTCTGTCCATTTGGCAACAATACGCGGTATGAAATGCTATCTTCACTTAGTAGCGGCAGTCGCGTATTATAGCTAACTTCAAGTGCTTTTTGTTTTTCAGAAGGATTTATATATAAAATTGCGGTCGGTTTCGTTACTAATACGAACGGTTCGTTTGTTTTATCTGCAAACTCTTGATTATACGTTAATTGTTTTTCCGGCATCCATCCCGGATAACCTTCTTCATTTCGCGGTGTCGGTTGTCCGTGTACTAACACTTTTACCCAGTCACCTTTCTTATCAACAACCGTTACTTCTTGACCGAGTAGTGCTTGCGTTTCTAATTTATTTGCATTTGTTAACCATAGTTTTTCATCGAGCGTCATTGATTTCGTCCATTTCCATAAATCAACTGGATTTGTTGCACTCGGTGCATCAATTGGCCGTAACGAATCAGGTGCAGTCCATAACGTTGCGGCAGATACATCTATAAACGCTTTGCTATCTTTCTTCTCTTCAGCATTTGCCGATGTAAACGATGAAAATATAAATAGAGTTGTTAATAATGCAGTTCCTACTTTTTTCATATATATCCTCCTTAAAAGGTAAGTTACTAGTCATTTCTTCTAAGATTACATATTCACTTTAGAATGAAGGTTTACCTTTGAGCCGGAGTAAGTCATTCCTTCCGGTTCTTCCATTAACCATAGCGGTGCATCAAGATCGAAATAATAAATATTTGGATGTGCAGCAGCTAAGTGTGCTACAGCACTAACGGAAAGTGAAGATTCCATCATGCTGCCAACCATACATTTCACACCTGCCGCTTCTGCAATATCTGCAATACGCCACGCTTCACGTATACCACCGCATTTCATTAATTTAATATTGATTAAGTCCGCATAGCTTCCTTGCACGAGTTTTAATGCGTCACTTGCTGAAAATATACTTTCATCAGCCATAATAGGCGTTTGTACATTTTCTTTTACGTACTTTAATCCATCCAAATCTTTCGCGTGAACTGGTTGTTCAATGAATTCTATATTTAAATTACGATTTTCCATCTCTTTAACAATAGAAACCGCTTCTTTTGGATTCCATCCTTGGTTTGCATCTAATCGTAACGTTGTATTTTTTGGTACGCTATTTCGAATCGCCTCAATACGCTCTAAATCTAAATGCACAGATTTACCAACTTTAATTTTTAAAGTTTGAAATCCTTTTTCTACATGTTGCTTTGCCTCTTTTGCCATAATAATAGGATCATCTACACTTACTGTAATATCTGTATAGATTTCTTTCTTACCGCCTAATAATGCGTAAAGTGGGACGTTTTGATATTGGCAATACACATCATATAAAGCGATATCAACCGCCGCTTTCGCACTTGTATTTCCTATACAACTCATTTGGATATGCTGTAATAACTGCTGAAATTGAATTATATCTTGACCAATTAAGCATGAACGCAGCGGCCCTAATATAGCTTCCTCAATCCCACTAGCGAAATCTCCCGTAATAACCGGTGTTGCGGCCGCAGCTCCTTTTCCAACAATTCCTTCATCTGTATGAATAAACACATCAATACTTTCAATTTCAGTTACGGTACGAAGTGCGGTTTTAAATGGAGTATGAAGCTTTACACAACGACGCTTCACCTTTATATCCGTAATTTTCATTTCGCTCATCCTTTCGTTGTCCAATAAAAAAATCCAGCCGCAAGAACTTCCTTACGGCTGGATTTTGTCTATGATTGAGTAGACAAAGCAGCAATCTGATTATATTTTTTTTTCGCATCTTTTAGCGCTACTAATAATGCCTTTTGAGATGAACCGAAATAACGATCTTTTATTTCTGTTACTAGCGCTGGATCATTAATATTTTTATGTAGAAATAAATATTTAACGAATTGAGATGTTAATGCAATTGTCGCTGAGCAATCTGCATCTACAATTTCCCCTGTCTCCTTCACAAGTACAAAAGCTACAAAATAGCTTTTAAACTTTTCCGTAATGGGATTATTTTGAGGCGCTTTCGCATCCCCTACGACATAAATTGTATTTGAAGCATACACAGCTATCTTCCTTTCTTATACGAGGATAACGGGTTTCTTAATAGTCGTACGAGCGATAAACTCAACATTCATTAAAAAATGTATCCGCTTACGAATATTATATAAAATTATCAGAATTTTAACAACATTTATCTTTACACATATTTCATAATTATGGATAATTGAATTCCATTGATGTAATGGCTTCAACTGTACATTTTACATTATGTTAGAACTCCTTGTACCATGCAAAAATTTAGCTTTTCTGTTTTCGTACTTCATTTACAAATAAAAAACAGTTAGCCAACGCTAACTGTTTCATTACTTTGGTAATACGAAAATCGTTTCATTTGACTTAGAAAATTGGTACTCTTTTCTCGCAAACTTCAAAATTTCCTCTTCATTATCCGTTAAATTCTCAATGTTAGTCTTTAGAAACGATTGATCCTTCTTTAATGTAACTAATTGTTTCTTTTGATTTGTAATCGTATCTTTTTTATTCATTATTATCTCTTGCTGTTTCGTTAAAATATATTGAACATACAAAGTAGTCGCTGCAATAAAAAGAACCATTAAAATAAGTCGTCTTAACTTCTTTTTGTTTATAGTACGATTGTCACTAGGTTGTGATAGTTGCTCTGGTATATTAGGAACATTTACTCTTTTGAGTTTCCTCATTTCAAGTCCCCCTAACCCATATTTTTCACTACCATAGGCACGTTTTCTTACTAAACTAAATTCTATTCTTATAAAATAAGTTCCTTCACAAAAATATCTCTCAAATTAACCAATTAAAGATAGTATTCGACGACATTTCCATATTTACATCGAGATTTTTTATGTATGCTGCAATAAAATAGTAGTTTATGTTATTCTTTTTCTACTATTGTAGAAGAGTTTTTTTACTTAGCACTTTATTTTATCTCCTCAACATAAGGATTCGCATATAAATCAATATCAAAATCAACTTTAATACTGTTAGCAAAATCAATTACTGGATTATCTAAATGAACAGCTGGTGTATGGCCATCATTTATTTTAATTACAATAGTGAATCTACATTCTAATCCAAATTCTCTTTTTAGTTCATTAATAATGGCTGACTTATCTTTTAGTTTTAGAATTACTTGCTCCATTACATCTCCTACATCTAATGATTCCTGATATCCTGTACTTATTTGCCAAGATGTATAGTTTCTTGTTATGTTTTCAGTTTCGTTTGTTTTTCTAATTATGTCCCCTTTTTTATAACTTATAGTTGGGCTTACTTGCAATCTTTCAGAAACAACCTCTACTGGAAATTCATCTCCGGACAGATTGAAATAAACCATTACTTGCGTTTCATCCATTAATCTCACACCTTTATTAAAAATAAATTATTATTTAATTCAATCGTTCCATTTTACTACAGACTACAAGTTGAATTTTATGCCAACCTATAACTAATATTAATATGAATCATTCTACAATTACATCTTTTTATTAAGATATAACATTTTTATTTTTATAAAGTAAAACTTTAATCAATGTGGGTTATGTTCACCCCCACTGATTATCAGCCCTCACCAATCGGTCCAGCCCCATTCCCACCTAACTTCTTTGCCCCAGCCGAGTTTTGAGGTGGGAGTTTTACTTCCCGGCAAATAGCGTGATAAACTCTATTACTAACGGCGCATTACTTCTCCATTTAAAATTGTTTACATAATACTATTATTTTTATAATTTATTATCCCAATAAAAAAACAATCCATCTAACAAATGGATTGTTTTTATGTTTCATTTTTATAATTCTTTAAATAATTTAATCGTTTTTACCTTAACTGAATTTGATTTATAATAATGAAATAAAAATATATATTAAAAAACCGAGCACATTATGCATATCAAAAAATAGCTGCCTAATAAACATTTATCATTTGAAAGTTAAAATGTATTTTAACCTTTCATTTGAAAAAAATACGTATAAACCCTCTAAAATGAGCAGACTTATCATACTAATCTATAACAATTTTGCCTTCTCCCCTTACCTGTTTCCTTTAACACATATGATTTTAAAACAAGGGCAGTTAATGAATCCGTTAATGTTTTATATGATAAATTAGACAATGCCAATAGATCGTTTGTATATAACATTCTATGCTTCTCTAATAATAATAGTACTAATCGTTCTGACGGTTTTAATGTCTCATCACTTTCTAGTATAAAGTCTATATTTTTCATTTCTCTAATTATTGCTCCTTATATAAAAAAATACTTTAAATGATTATTTAATATAAAAATAATACATAACAAAATTTGAAGTATACTAAAATAACATCATTTTAAAACACTATTATACTATAACATAGAAAAAGCATTTCCCAAAATAGGAAATGCTTTTCTTAATTCACTTTCTTATATTGCTTATATGATTGTTCCAAACCTATATTATATTTCGTGTTTTTATCCGTCCAGTCTTCTCCTAAATTACCTGGCCATCCTGATGTATTAGCGACATATTTTAATAACTCCCAATCTTTTAATCCTTTTTTCACACCGCGCTCATATGATTTGACCATATTAATGATTGCTATTTTTGCATTGATTTGTGAATCCATTAAACTTTCTTCAGATAACGAGGCTGGTGCTAATCCGCCCCGATGCAATTGGAATAATCCAAATGATGTGCCATTATCCCCTATCGCTTTTCGATTCAATTTTGTTTCGTGGTCTGCGATAGATAGTGGAATCCAATCTGGAATACCATACCTCTTAGCAACTTCACCAATTATTTGTTTATTATTGTCAATCTCTTTATACTTCTCATATTTTGAATAAAGGGCATTCGTTACTGTTACTAACGTAAGTAATATGAATATATATTGTAACGCTTTTTTCATCATTTCATCTCCTGCTTTGTGTATGTTTCACTTCCTACTCACACTATAAAACCTTTATGTGACATTCATTTGACGAAATGATATGAATGATGCATAAGTTAATAATAAATTAAGTTTTTCTAAAATCACTTAAACAAATAAAAACGGTTCGTCTATCATGTTTTAAACATGAGTGGCTAACCGTTTTCAAGTGTCTTTTTAATTAACACGTTCTACCTTATATATTTCTTGCAATATGTGGTTTGCTGTAATGACTTGTTCCGCCGCCACCAACTACTACTTTACCGCCTTTTCCAAAGATTAATAATTTACTTGAACCATCTGCAAGAAGTACTATTACTTCCGCATGATCACTTGTAGCTACATAGATTACATAACCGCTTTTTGAAATACACGTTTCCCAATTCTCATCAAATTCTGATCTAACTACCCGATTAGAATACACTTGATTTTCAATTCTTCCTTGTTCTTCGTTTTCCAAATTTATTCTCCCCTCTTCCTTGAATAGTTGTATATATTAAAATAGCAGTCATGTTTAAAATAGTGACCGATTTTAACATAAATAGTATATGTAGGTAGTAGGAGAATGCTTGGACAATGAAAACGTATCAGCATTTAAAAATTTTACAATCCAAACTTCTCTTTAATCATTTCCGCTACTTCTTTTGCACTCAAGTAAGTATTATTAATTTTTATATACTCTTCTTTTTCAATTTCACCATGAAGAGAGTTTAATCTATGCTTTTTCATCGTTTCTTTTAAATTATTTTCAGACCATTCAATATCTCTTTTTTTCGGTTTATGTTCTAATCTATGCGGGCTTTTATTCCGTTCTAATCTTTCATCTAATTCCGCTTCCAGCTCTACAAAATATACCGTCCCACCTTTTGATTCAAAAATACTTACTACATGATGTATATAATCCCAATCGGATTGGAGGTCAAATGCCCATACATAAGTAAAAATCATTCCAGATAAATCACTTTTAGATACTTCTTCAAATATTTCATTACGAAATAAACTTACTAGTCTTTTTGCTTGTTTCGTACTGTAATCAAAAATTGGACTTACTAAATCAATTGTCATATGGTTATGAAAAAGTTTTAAACCGGTTAATGTTGCTAATTCTTGCCCCACTGTCATTTTCCCAACTGCTTGTGGGCCAAATATTAATATGAATTTCATTTATTTCCCTCCTATCTTTCTCTATAAACAATTACACAAAATAGAAAATAAGGCAGTCGATTTCGTATCGATTGCCTTATTTTTATTAATAGTTTCTGTACTATTTTTTTCGTACAGCTTCAAACGTAATCATTTGATTTGCATTTGACGGCTCTTTTTCATATACATAGCCAGCAGAGCAAGTAATGTTAGAGAAACCAATACTTTCTAAAAGGAGTTTAAACTCTTCTATACCATACCACCGCATTGCAAAACGTTGTAGTTCTGTTTGCGCTAACTGTCCTTTACTCCACTTTTCATATTTTAAATATGATACAGCAATTTGGTTCAGCCAATCCATTTCAATTGATTTCTTTTCTAACGTAATTCCGTCTCCGTTTGGCAGAGAAAAAGTCGATGTGTGAATTTCACCTGTCTTCCAGTCATACGGAAGTATAAGATCTACAATTAAGCGCCCACCTGTATTAATATGTTCATACAAACATTTCAAAGCATTTATAGAATCCTCACGATTTTCAATTAAGCAAAAGGATCCAGTAGGAATGATAATCGCCTCATACTTATGTGGTAGTGAAAATTGTTGTAAGCTTCCTTCATATAAATTAGGATGTAAGCCTCTCTCTTTACACCGCTTACGGCAAGAATCTAGCATTTCAGGTGAATAATCTATCCCATCAATATTAAAACCAGCTTCAAGAAATGGAATAATGACACGTCCTGATCCTACAGCTGCTTCAAGAATTCTTCCTTTACAATTTTTCAAACGTTCTTTGTAATACTCAATATCACCATGTAAAGAATAACCGACAGGCTTTGTGTAATCATAAAGTTCTGTGCAAAGTGTACTATAAAAACTAAACATTTATTTTCTCCTCCGTTTTATACGTACGGAAGATTTCAATTCAATTAATCTTCCTGTACCTTTACTTTTAATGAAAATTCGAAAGAGCTGACTGTCATACTATATCACTCGCTTTCCATAGAATATAATCACATTGTATAATATTTCCTTCAAAATGAATATATAGAAATCGAAAATTCAGACTTATTCCGAAAGGATGATATGATGAATTCATTAATTGGATTTCTTTTTCTTCTTATCACTTTTAATGCTCTAATTTTCTTTATTGCAAAGAAGTATAGGCGAATATGGAAAATTGCCAGTGGCATTTTCATCCTTTCTTCCCCCATCATTTTCTTCGCGACTATGCATGTAATTGGTGAAAAAGTTGGAGATGGTTTCGCTGG
Organism: Bacillus cereus group sp. N24; assembly: GCF_016483345.1. Lineage (NCBI taxonomy): Bacteria > Bacillati > Bacillota > Bacilli > Caryophanales > Bacillaceae > Bacillus > Bacillus cereus group sp. N24. The sequence goes on along the minus strand of NZ_JAEHCA010000010.1, from coordinate 24,307 downwards.
AGGTGCTGCTGGGCTTACCTTTAGTGGAATTTTAATCCTAAATGCAATTGTTTTATTTGTTGTAAGTATTTTTAATAGAAATTCATAATCGCCTCCTCGTATTGATAAACAATTACACCCCAAAATTTAAAGAGCTTACTATATAGTAAGCTCTTCATTAAAAATCATTTATTTCACAATCGGTAATATTACTTCGCTTAATTTTACTGTAAGCTTCGTACCCGCTTTCGGTCTAATTGTATAATCATAGTCACTAGCAATTAAAACGATCCCAATTTGATGTCCTGCTTTAAATACATAATCATCTGGCTGCATGTCCCATGTAAATGTATAATCTTTTCCAGGTTGAAGTGCTGTTGAATTTTTTATACTATTTAAGTTTTGCGGGTCCATCCAGCCTCTCGTGACGATTTCAGGCTTTGCTCCACCGTAATCAACAAGTAAAGCTGTTAAATTCGCTACAGAACGGTCAATATTTCCTTTGAATGAAACTTGTGCTGTACCGCTTATTCGTGTATCTTTTTGCAATACTGGCATTGTATACACTAATCGATTTGCTACTTCTAATTCCGGGTTTGCTACTAATTGGTTTGATTTCATTTTTGCATCATCTACGAATGAGAAAGCCTTATTAGCAGATCCCATACTTAATGGCAAATTGACTGCTTTATTACTTAAATACATTCGGATTTTTGACGACACAGCCGCTGGATCTGGCCAATTTTTTAACTTTTCCCATGTTTTATTTTCTCGTTGTACATCAACCATTGGTTCATCCATAATTCCATTTTCAATTCCGTACAACCAATAATCTAACCATTTATTTTGTGTTTGCTGCCAGTTATTACTTGATGTTCCGCCGTGTCCACCTTGATGTAACCACATTTTACGAGGTACATCATTTTCTCCAAGCGCATCCCACCATTGCGCGAACTGCTTCGTTTTTACGTTCCAATCGTTTAAACCGTGAACGACAAATACGCTCGCTTTTACATTTTTAGCATCTTTCACATAGTTACGTTTATCCCAAAAATCATTATAATTACCAGTTTTCCGGTCTTGTCCATCAGTGAGCTCTTTTATAACTTGTCCGCAAACTTCAGGGTTTTCCCTTGTTAGTACTGCTTCTGCCATATTATCTGTATCTTCCCCTTGATACCCACCTGGCGCAATGACTGCGCCATTTGCACGATAATAATCATACCAACTACTAATCGCTGCGATTGGAATAATTGTTTTTAACCCTTCAACTCCAGTCGTCGCAACAGCATTTGGTAACGTACCATTATAAGAAACCCCTGTCATACCTACATTTCCAGTAGACCAATTTGCATTTACTTCTTTTCCATCTTCTGTATATGCTTTCGCACGCCCATTTACCCAATCAATGACAGACTTCGTCCCCAATATTTCCTGTTCGTCTCCAGTCGTAGGACAGCCATCTGATTTTCCAGTACCGATACTTTCTCCTAAAATAACTGCATAACCTCTTGGCACGTAATAGTTTCCGTACGAACCAAGATTAACCGCTCCATACGGTTTTCCTTCATACGCATACAATTCTTCATCTACATTATATACAGGAACATCTTTTAATCCAGCTCGATATGGACTCATTTCATAAATAACAGGAACTTTCACATTCGGATCAGTTTTTGGACGCATAACCTTTACTGATACACGATCATTTTTACCATCGCGATCACTATCAACTTCTGTTTCTACAAACAAATTTTCAATAATCGCTTCATCAAGTGAGTAAATAGGTTTTGTCATCCCATTTTCTAATTCAATTTTTGTGTTCGAATGTAATGCTTCTGAAACTTTTCCATTTAACTTAACGCCATTTTCATTCCTGTTGTTTGTTTCCTTATTTTCTGCATACGCAGTCATAGTAGAAACTCCTGATGTAATTGATAAAGATAAAATAGCTGATAGTGTAATTGCAATTTTCTTTTTCTCCATGCCCTTCCCTCCCCAATACTTCTCTTCTTACTATACAACAAAATTACTGAAAATTCAGTTTATATTTTATACAATAACTTGAGAAATTTGTAGAACATTCTCCCTACGAGCTTTCAAAATTATATAGTTCCACTTAATACTGTCTTATAATCATAAAAAAGCATCGTCTCCTATTGAAAATAGACGATGTTTTTTAGTTTTTAATTAGCCCTTCTTCATATAAATATCAAACTGTATCTCTCCATCTATAGTAGAGACTCCATATTCAAAACCATGTCTTTCTAAAATACTTTTCACTATCGCTAATCCTAATCCTGTACCTGATTTTTCTTTACTACGAGAAGATTCTAATACATAAAATGGTTCCCAAATTTTATCGATATCTTTAATTTGTTCAGCATGAATACCATTTTGAATTTGAAAATATATACCATCGTTTCTATTTTGTAAATAAATTTCCACATTTTGATTCGTTGTATATTTAATCGCATTAGAAATTAAATTTTGAAACACCATTCCCATTTTATTTAAATCTGCATAAATGATTGTATCACCAACAGTATTGTTCACTTGCAAATTGATTTCTTTCGATTCCAGTTCAATCTTATGTTTATCTATTATACTTTGGACTAGTGGCTCAATAGGGAATACTTCTTTTTGTAATATATCTCTTTCTAGTTTAGAAAATCGTAATAACTCTTCAATTAGATTTGAAATTTGATCAGTTTGTTTAATAATTGTATCTACGTACGTACCATCATCTAAACCATCTTTTATTCCCATAGAATATGCTTTTACTAATGCGATAGGTGTTTTTAATTCATGAGTCATATCACCCATAAATTGTTTTAAATGTTCATTACGATCTGTTAAATCTTGATGTGCTTCATGCAATTTATCACTCATAATATTGATACTATTGGCTAAGTCTCCTATTTCATCGTTCGTTTTCACTTTCGTTCTTTTAAACTTCAAACGTGAAATTTCTTCTGCGACATCACTTAATTCTTTCAATGGTGTCGTGATTGTTTTTGAAAGTATCCACACAAGTAAAATAATGAGAAGGAGTGAGAAACACAAAATGTATAAGTAGAATGTATTTAACGTATTAATAATTTCATTTGAATTTGCAATAGAAGTCCCAATTAAAATTATCGTATCATCTTTCGCAATATATTTAGCAAAAAAGCTTGCTTTTACCTTTCCTTGATCATATAGTTTATTCGATTGCCCTTCCGTTTTCACTTTTATGACTTCGTCTTTCGTAATCCACAGTTTATTTAATGTTACCTTCTTTCTCATAAGTTTTGTGTGTAGTGCTTCGTTCATATCAACTATTGACTGGTTGATTGGCGTATACACAATTGAAACATTACTTTCATTTTCAATTGTATGGATAACATCTTCTAAATCTTTTACTGATGTATTTTGTATTTGCATTGTAAATTTATTTAAGTTTTCACGTGTTTTATAAATATTATATTTCGGTAAAAGATAATTAATTAATAATAAAGAGATCATAAAAATAAGAATAACCGTTAAAGAAATGCTGAAAAATAGTTTTTTTCCAAGTTTATTCACTTTGTTCCTCCAGACTATAACCTAAACCACGATGCGTCTTTATAATATTCTCTCCGATTTTTTTACGCAATCTCCTCACATGTGTATCAACCGTTCTCTCTTCTCCAAAATAGTCAAATCCCCATACGATATCTAACAATTTTTTACGCGTTAAAATCATTCCTTTATGATTTAAAAAGCACTTTATTAATTCTAGTTCTGTTTTTGTAATATCTAATTCTATATCATTTTTATATACTTTATTTTTGGCGAAATTTATCTTTACATCTTGCACTTGAATTACATCATCCTGTTGTACAAGCTTTTTCGCTCGGGTAATTAGTACTCCTGGATGAAATGGTTTTTTCACATATTCATCTGCCCCGCTTTGAAGCGCTGCTAATTCATCTTCACTTTCACTTTTCGCCGTAAGCATTAACACTCTTACACTTGAATTCTTTTTTATTTCCTGACAGACTGTAATACCACTATGTTTCGGCATCATCCAATCTAAAATAGCTAAATCTATTTTCTCATCATAAAAAATTTGAAGTGCTTCCTCTCCATCTTTTGCTAATAAAACTTCGAAGCCTTCTTTTTCAAAATAAGCTTTTAAAATTTTCAACATATCTTGTTCATCATCTGCAATCAATACTTTCATAATTTATCCTCCATTGCTTTTAAACAAAAACCAATTGTATCATACAACTTCTTTGTTACATGTATGTGACAGAAAAATATTTAAACCTTTTGAGGGTATAGTAAAGATGAGGTGTTGTATTATGAAAAAAAAAATCGGGGTCATTTCTCTTCTTTTCTTCCTATTATCAACAAATGTGCTCGCAAATACAAATCAACAAATTGAAGTGTTTGATTGCAAAAAAGAAATGGTCATTCAAAAACAATCTTTAGATCCAGCAATCCAAAAAGAAGCAGTTCAATACGCTAAAGCAATAACTGGACCATTTAAAAACTTAAACGTCGTTCCGAAAGATGGACATATGATAAAAATCCCTTTATCTAAACCTATTTCTATTACGAATCAATGGTTACATACTACAATAGACGAAGTACTTATACTGCTCCCACAAAATGAAAAACCTTATATTATGCTATATGATGATGAGAATAATCCGCATTTTTATTATGTAAAAGGTAATCCAAATAGATTATTGAAACAAATGAATGTTACATTATAATTTAAGAAAGATCCCACAAATATCATTTGCAGGATCTTTCTTTATCGGTTAACAACTTGATTTTCATTAAAAAAATGCATAACCTGTCTTTTATGATGTTTATCATGATCTACAAATTCTTTAATAATATATATAAGAGAATACGGCGTTCCAGTATGAGGACAATGTGATACTCCATTGGCAGTTACAGGTTTCTTTAGATTTCCAGCAGGCAATAAACTAAGTTCTTTTACGAGTAACTCTCTTTTTGTTTTTGCTTCTTCAAGAAGTTTCATCTTAGATATACCCGATTTGGCATAACTAGAGGCTATTTTATTATATGTATTAAAGTCAGGGAACTCCACTCCCTGTCCTTCTCTCACTGATGGTAAGACCTTACTTAAAAGACATTCATCCCAATTCATAATATGAGATACAATCTCACCAATAGTCCATTTCCCCTCTGATATTGGTGCCACCCACAATTCTTCTTTCATACCTTTCAATGTATTTAACCAAATTGAATATTCATTGAAATCATGAATAATTTTATTTTCTCCCATCATCCAATTCCCCATTCTAATAATAGATTCAAATAAATTATATCATCAACCCACATAAAAACAGAACAAAAGTTCTGTCAGGGTAGATAAATAATAATTCACTACATCCTTTTATTTAAGTTCAAATAATGGCTCGCTCCTACATATTTTTTCCCCTTCACAAATCCACCCGAAGTATAAAATTTGTCACCCTATTCCGTATCTGTATTTAAGACAACGATATTAAAATATTTTTTAGCATCACTTAAAATTCGCACTAACAGTAACCTCCCTAATCCTTTCCTTCGGTATTCTTTTGCAATATAAAATCTCCTTACCCTACCAATCTTATTATTTTTTGTATATGGATCCTCATTTAGCCCTCCAATTCCAATTAACTTTTCCCCTTGAAAAATACCATATAAATATTCTCCAGTTTTATTAAATACATTTATTTTGTTTTCATATTCATTTATTAATTTTATTAGGAAGTTAAAACCTCCTTCCTTACTGTCCTGAACGAGATGACTAATTTCATATTTCATTAAATTTTCTATTTGTTGAATATGTATATCTTTCAAGTAAATTCCCTCCCTTAATATAAAAATATATAAAAATGCTCAAGAATCATTTATTCTGAGCATTTTTATGGTTGTTACCTTATTCAATTCGTAGCATGCGTATTCTGCACTTCAGACAATATCCCCTTCAACTCCATTAAATCATCAATTACTATATCCGCACGAGCCAGTTCATCTTCTTGTGCAAAATCAAAATTGCATCCAATCGCAATTAAACCGTTATCTTTTGCTGCATTTATATCAGATAGTCGGTCTCCAACTACCGCTGCCTCTTTTATATCATATTTGTTCAAAATGTTTTTGACTAAGTCACTTTTATTTAGCGATTGTATTTGTTCAATACTACATGTTTCAGTAACCCACTGATCCAAAGCATAATAAGATACGATTGCTTGTAAGTATTCTTTTAAACCGTTACTAGCAATGTATATTGAACAATTATTTTCTTTTATGTGCATAAATACTTCTTTTACATTCGGATATAAAGCACCTTTTCCGCTCTTTATGTTTTCAATTAATCTTTCCAAAAAATATGCGTCTGTTTGTTCTCTCACTTCAATAGAATGGTCTGGTAATAACGTCTCCCAAACTTTCGGTAACGGCACACCCATAATTTCACGATACTTATCAATTGGCGTTACTGCATCCCATAATTGTAGTGACCGCAAATGATTAAAAGTATCATCTAGCGATACTTCTAAAATTTTATCTGTTTGAAATAACGTTCCGTCCATATCGAAAATTAGTGCTTGAAACATGTCATCCTCTCCTTACATAAGCTGCAAATATTCATCAATATCTTTAGAAATTTGTATAAAAGCTTTATCCCAAAATTCATAGCTTGTTATATCTATTTGAAAATGTTTTTTCATGAGCTCTTCTACTGGAGCTTTCCCTGTTTCTCGTAGAAATTCTTTATACTTTAAATGGAATGTACTTGAGTTTTGCTTCGCTATTTCTAATAAACTAAAACTTGCTAAATATCCAAATGTGTACGGATAATTGTAAAAAGGAACATCCGCAATATAAAATTGAATATATTTAATCCACACGAACGGCTGATATTCACTTAAAGCATGTCCATATGCTTCTTCTTGTGCCAATATAGATAACTTCTCAATTTCGTCAGCACTTATGGGACCTTCTTTACATTTTTCATAAAAATTCTTCTCAAATTGAAATGATGCTCGAATGGCCATAACATAATTAAAAGTATTTCTTATTTTCCAGCTAAGTAATGACCTTTTCATACCTATATACTTTGTTGTTTCGATTAAATAGTTTATGAGTACTGTTTCAAAGAAAATAGACGCTGATTCAGCTGTACTCATTGGCAAATAATCATCTAAAAAAGAAGTAGAGTGTTCAAAACTCATATTATAAAAATGCCAAGCATGTCCTAGCTCATGAGCAAGTACTCTTACACTATCTATACTCCCATCATAACGCATGGAGATTCGTGATTCTTTCTCAATGAAAAATGGAGCACAAAAACCACCTGGTGGTTTATTCTCTCTCGGTTCAGCATCTACCCATCCACTTTCTATCGCATTACGTGCAAATTCTGCTAATTCTTCATTAATATCTTTTAATGCATCATATATGTTTTGTACTGCTTCTGAAAAAGGAATAATAGCCTCATTATTTTCCTTTACTGTCATAAGTTCATGCCATGTAATGAAAGCTTTTCCGTTCTTATACACTTTTAAAACGCTGGCTAATTTATCTAGATTTTCTTCTGTCGCATCCCACATTTGTAATAATACAGTTTCAGAGATTTCATTCGCTTGGAGAGATTGTGTTAAAATCTCTCTATCCCCTATTTCGTTACTTTTTGTATTACGTAATCGCCCTATTTGATTTAATACAGTAGCAAAGATTTCTTTTTCCTTATGCAAAGCACTTGTAAGTAACTCGAATACTTCTAACCTTTCCTTTTCATTATCACTATTCATTGCAATATGATTTGCTTGACCAAATGATAATTGTTTATTATTGTGCTCTATTTCTATCTTATTTCTTAATTGTATGTACATATTTTCCCACGCATTTAGTTCATCTTTTATGAACCTAGTATTAATATTATCAGAAATTGCCACCTCACTTTGTTGTATTACTTGCTGTACTTCACTTTTTAGTTCCTTTACTTTCACAGTCAATATAGTATTGTCAGATGAAACACTTTCTTCAGCCGATCGGCAATACAAATAGTATTCTGCCTTTTCAATAGCCTGTATAAGTTTTGAAAGGATTTCCACATCCTTTGTCACTATATATTGTTCTTTCAACTCTAATATCGGAAATGTAATATCTTCACACGAATATAATCGATCTAAATCCCACCTAGCAATTTCATGCATTTTTATAGCCGCCTCCTATTTTTACAAATAGTTACAGATATTTCTCCCTACCCAATTATATATGAAACTACAATTTTTTAATATCTTTAAATATTTCGTTTTTTGATGAGCAGGACTAGATTTATATTCGTTTCTTTCACCACTCAATCACAAATAGCATAAACACATGAATGATACGATGTGTAAAAAAGACAATAAAGTTATTTACTTTTAAACCTAAAATAAGCATAACCCCGTTCTAAATTTAGGACGGGGTTAAAATATAGATGTATAATTTTCGATATAAGATACTTCACTGTACTTAAAAATATAACAATAAAGTCGTTTGAAAATCTAATTTTTATTCAACAATAGCGCCTATTGTTGAATAATGTTCAATTTTAAACGAATAAAGCCATTAATATTAAATTTTGATAGCCGTCATCCAATTTTACACCCTTTGCTTTTCTACCCTCTTCAAAAAATCCTAGATTCTTATATAACTGGATTGCACCTAGATTATCTTCCATTACCTCAAGACAAACTTTTTCAATCTTACTGTTATTTTTAGCCCAATTGATTAACGTTTCTAGAAGAGCTCTTCCAATACCATAATTTCGATATTCAGGTAGCATGGTCATCGCAAAAGCCCCTTGATGACTAATTTTTTCTTTGTTTCCGTTCTTAAAATCGATTGCACCGACTAACTTACCATCAACTTCAGCAATAAACTGTACATAATTTGGATTTTCATGATAAGCTTTTAACGTTTTTTGAATAGCATCAACACTCATCTTTTTTACACCCTCAACCGTACTTAGCATGTATGGAGCATTTATTAAAGCTTTTGAAGCAGCATTTAGCATTCTTTCTGCGTCCTGTTCTTTAGCTTCTCTAATTATTACTGTTTGTCCATCCTTAGATTTATAAGTAAAAACATTAGTTGATAATATATTACACACACCCTTTCGGAATATAATTAATCGGATTCTTTAACTATTCCACAATTCTTAAGTAAGAGAAAGTCGTATCACCTTTTCTGTAATCGCCCTCCTTTAACTTAATAACAATTATTTCAAATATTTTTAATTTTGACAAGAAATCGTTTCGTTATATAGTTCGATTGTTGAATAACATGACTGGCGTTTTTAAACAACTTTATTGTGTTTTAAACGACTTTATTGTAAATTAAACAACTTTATTATCTCTGTACACGATTACTGATATAAGTATCACTTCACCAATACCATATCGACCAATTATCACAGATTAAAAATAAAAAAGGATTGATCAAAAGATCAGTCCTTTACTCTACTTCATTTAAGAAAAATAATGTTATAACGCCAGGTCCTGTATGTGCACCGATTGCTGCTCCAATTGTATTTACGATAAATACTTCACAGCCGAATCTTTCCGTAATTAATGCTTTTAACGCTTCAGCTGTTTCTAAGTCGTCGCCATGAGTCATTGCGATTGTTTGACCTTTAAGTTCTTTCCCGCGCTCTTCCATAATATCTACAATTCGGCCAAGTACTTTCTTTTTCCCTCTTACCTTTTCAAGGGGGACAAGTTTTCCTTCTTCCACATTTAAGATCGGCTTAATGTTTAATAAACCGCCGATAAAACCTGCTACTTTACTTAAACGTCCACCTCTAACAAGGTACTGTAAGTCAGCCACAGTGAAGATATGTTCCATATGGTTCATTAAAAAAGCGACACGTTTTAAAATATCTTCTTTTGATGCGCCGTCTTTCGCCATTTTAGCAGCTTCTAAAACGACAAGCCCTTGACCAAGCGAAGCACATTTCGTATCAATAATCTCCAAATCTAAATCTGCATATGTTTCTTTTACTTCCTCTTTAATGACAATTGAAGATTGATATGTACCAGACAGTTCAGATGAAAAAGCTAAATATATACAAGGGTTACCTTCTTTTGCATAAGAAACAAATTTTTCTTGGAAAGTTTCAAGTGAAGGCAATGATGTTCTATAAACAGCGCCTTCTCTCATTTTTTGCAATAATGTAACTGACTCTAATGTAACTCCATCTAAATACTCTGTTTCTGCTTCATCATATACACGGAGTGGAATTAAATCAATATCATATGCTTGCAGCAATTCTACCGGTAAATCCGCCGCACTATCCGTAATGATTTTAACACCCATTTTTAAACCTCTATTCTGTTATAAATATAAAATAATAAAATAAAAATAGTACTTTTAAATTATATACGTAAAACTTAAATGAAGAAAGGAAAACACTTTATATTGTATGCACTATTCTCCAAAACTTGAACTGTTAATAAAAATCATGCCATTTTAACCACTTTTTCCTGAAAATATATTATGTATAATGGAAATAGTAAAAGTTTTCTGAAGGAGGATGCATATGAGTATTCAACTGGCTACATATAATGATCTAGAATGGATTAATAATCAATACGAATCAATAGGATTTGTACGGAGCGATTTAAAGCGAGATAAAGTTGCAATCATTACATACAATAATGAGTATGCAGGTGTTGGACGACTAGTCAAAATAGATGATAATACTATAGAAATGGGTGGGATTTTTATTCTCCCAAAATTTAGAGGTCTACAATTAGCTGGGGAACTTGTTTCATTTTTAGTAGAAACTGCGAAAAAATTACAAGTACAAAATGTGTATTGTCTTCCTTTTGAGGAACTAGAAAACTTTTATAAGAAATATGGCTATACTGAGGTCGATACTACGAAAGAAGTTGTCCATCCAATTATTCTAAAAAAATATAATTGGTGTTTAAAACATTATGATAAACATGTATTACTGTTTAAATTGTAAGTTTTCTATAATGGGGGTGGATACACTTTGTGTTACACCTCATGTTTTAACAAAGATTTATCCATTTCATCTATTAAAAGAATTAGTTTTTTAAAGCGATCCATCAATTGTATTTCATATCTTTCCCAAACGCTTATTAGCAAGCTCATTTACAAACTTGCTAGCATTATTTTTAAGTTTCTCTAATACATTTTCCTGAAGAAATTTTTAACTAATTGATGTAGAGATGATTAATTATCTAATCCGCACCCAAACTTCCTGTTCTTGTAACAATTGCACTGTTAATTCCAATACAAGGTTTTGTATTAACTGATACGCGTTATCATGCGGTGTACTTCGTTCCGATATAAATTCAATACATTGAAAAATATAACCTTCTACGAGTAAGCTCCCTTTTTCAATTTTAGATGGATTATTTCCTTCCCTTATTATTTTTGGTAATAAAAACTCTTTTTTTGTTAAAATAATTTCCTGTGACACCTCTTTTATTTCTATAACTTTTTCTTTAAATACCACTTTTTCTCGTAAATTAATTTCACCTTTATACTTCCCTATTTCTATTGGTAATTTCGCAGGTATATAATTATTTACTCCTCCTTCATCTTCCTTATCTAAAATTATTCCGTGTATAGGAATCCACGAAGATGTTCCTACCCAATTCTCTTCCATATTACTTTTTATTTTTTGATTAGAAAGTTCTAAAAGCACTCTCTTTTCATAAAGGTTTGAAGAAACTAAATTACAATTAACTTCTCCTTGATAATGTTGCACTGTAGTTAATAACTTAGTATCCAATTCACGACCCCTTTCATCTTTTTGATTCCGAAATACAAATACTTCTTGATTTTTCACATTCATATTAGGGAATTTTATAAAACTAGTCACATCTGAAATAATAGAAAATGGGGTTTTTACTATTTTTGAACGTACTAAGGTCTCTATTTTTGATTCTGAATCTTGACGTTTTTTCTGTGACTCTGTTTCTTTACTCTTTTTCTCGGATTTAACTGCTTCTTCTTTTTTTGACTTTGTTTTTTTACTTTCTTTCTCGGATTCAATTGTTTCTTCTTCTTTTTCCGACTCAGTTTCTTTACTTTCTTTCTCTAATTCAATTGTTTCTTCTTCTTTTTTAGACTCAGTTTCTTTACTTTTTTTCTCTAATTCAATCGCTTTATCTCCCTTTTTTGATTCTGTTTCTTTATTTTCTTTCTCTAATTCAATCGCTTTATCTCCCTTTTTTGATTCTGTTTTTTTACTTTCTTTCTTTAATTCAATTGCTTTATCTTCTTTCTCTGATTCTGTTTCTTCAATTTTTTCCTTTTTTCTTATTTCGCGTGCATCATCTTGAACATTCAGCTTTTTCCCTTTATAAACTTTGTTCCATATTTCCTGACCAACCCATGGATTTTTCATCACCATCCCCCCGTCTAATGAAATTCATAAAAATATGTTTTTTGTACGCGACCATTTCATCATTATATATGTTTTATAATAATAAAAAAGACATTGTCTTTTTATCAAAGACAATGCTTTTTTAGTTTTATACTTGTACTTGTTGTACTTGTAAAACTTTTAAAGTAAGATCTAGTACAATTTTTTCACGAAGAGTATCAAATGGTTCGTTTAGGTCTGTTGGACAAGGTGAAAAGTCTAATTCAAAAAATTGAGCGCTGACTAATTCGCAATACGGTTGTTCATTATAAAAAACTGTATTTTCGAAGAAGTATTTGTCTAAACGTGGTAGATCACCATTTTTAGGATTAATAAAGTGAGAAGTAGTATCTGAGGAAGCAGCCACTATAGCTAGTGATAGAAAATCACCAGCTGTTAAATCAGCAAAACCAGAAAATGGAACATTAGCAATGCGGTCATATAGCACTCCATTACACTCGTCATTTGCATATTCAATATTTTTACGAATATATCCTTGTACAAATAACTTTGCTCTTGTAACTCGACGGTAAGGTGTACCTGGTACTGGTTCAAATGCTACAGGAACTAACTTACATTGTGTTAAAAATGCATTTTTTAAGATACGTTTAATTTCAACCGCTGGAGGATCTAATGAAATATCAGATTCTACAACAATTTGAATTGTTCTTTCTGCTAATACAACCGGTATTTTTACAATTGGCGCTCCCGGAGTAGTAATTGGCGTTGCAGGTGCATCACTTAATGGTGTTTGGGTTTGTCCTACTACCTGACATGGTACATTAATTGGACATTGTTCACTCATATTTTATAATCTCCTTTATAATAAAATTTAGAGTTTTTTAACTCTCTTTACTGTATATGTACTTTTTCTATTAATGCGTGGGTTTGTATCATAGTCACTTTTATCAATTGCATAGTAAAAGCTTCAATTCCTCTTGATAGTTAAAAATACATAAATTAATATATGGAGCCTATACTGATATCTACCTATATAAAATAGAATTTCTCGACTTTTTTATGATAGAGCTAATAGGTGTTCCAAAATTAATTTTTCAAGAGTCTTTTATTCTATCTAACAAAGAATACATTTAATAAGAACCATCTGCCAACTTAATACTATCCACAAAACAGAACATCACGACTATTGTCCCCTTTATAAAAAATAAAAACCGGCTAAAAAAGCCGGTTTTTGTACTCAATAGATTATAAAATCTCCTTATTATTGAAATAATCATTTTATCCCCTAATATTTCCATAGGAGTTTTTAACAATGCTATCGAAACATTCCAGTCATTTATCTTTCCCTTTTTAAATTCTTTATTTTGTACAACTCTTACAATCTCTGCTCATTCATCTATTATCCACAAAATAAGTATCATACGCCTTATCAAAAACATATCCTAGCTTTTCTGCTAGTTTGGCAGATGTCGTATTCGCTGCATCCCAGTTTGGGTATTTTCCCTTTTCTAAACAATCCAATATTAACGCTGCACTCACTACGGTCGCCAAACCTTTTCTTCTATGGTTCAGATCCGTCGCAACTTCAATTTCTATCCCCTTATCGTAAATACTATACGAGGATGCACCGCATATAACTTCTCCATTATACAAAATACTATAACCTATACCTCGATTTAAATAATCTTCTACCGATTGAAATTGACTTGTAAAGTCTTCAGAAAGCTTATGTAGTGTAGAATTATTTGCAATATGCTCATCTATTCTTCTTAACTCGTATCCTTTTGGAAGTGTTGATATAAAAGATTGTAATTTTGAACGGTCAAAAACTTCCGAATTACGTTTGAATTTATAGCGTAAAAACTTATCTATTTTTCTTTCATAAAATGTTTCTAAACGCTTTTTCCATTCTTCACTATTTACGATTACTAACATTTTTTCAGGAATATTACGTAATAACTCTTCTGTTTCTTTCACATTTGGATCTCCAGTATAAAATGTGAAAATCCCTACTGTAACTTGTGCTACTGTTGGATTTTCAAGATCGTTTACCCAGGCTCTTCCCATATGTCCTTGTAAATAAGAAAGTAATATAACATTATTAAAATCTTCGAACATGGAAACTAATTTTCTTCTAGTATGTATATTCGCTTCATATATCATTTACATTCCTGCTTTCTACAAATCAATATAACTCTACATTTTCATGAGGTAACTTATACCCTTTTTACACATCCATTTATTCGGCATATAAGCAAACACCCCTTAGACTTAACTTTCATATAATTATAAATTATTCACAAATACAAAATCATTATAACATCAAATCAAAAAATAAAAATTCACTTTTTCAATTTTAAAATATATATCTTATTATCCAAATAAAACATATTTTTTGATAAAATTTTAACATATACCCAATCCAGTCGAATCACTGTAAGATTGATTTATAAATAAGCTTTTTAAGGGGGATTATAAAACGACTGATTTCTATTCTCGTCTTTCAAAAAGTGATGCCGCTGTTCTTCTAGTGGATCATCAAACTGGTCTGATTTCCAGCCTAGTGCGTGATTATGGTGTTGATGAATTCAAAAACAATGTTTTAGCTCTTGCTAATACCGCTAATTTTTTTGATTTACCGGTTATTTTAACAACTAGCTTTGAAGACGGTCCTAACGGTCCACTCATGCAGGAATTAATTGAACTATTTCCAAATGCTCCTAAAATAGCGCGTCCTGGACAAATTAATGCGTGGGACAATGAAGAATTCGTAAAAGCGATTGAGGCAACAGGTAAAAAGCAGTTAATAATTGCAGGCGTGGTTACTGATGTTTGTGTTGCGTTCCCAGCTCTATCTGCTATCAATGCAGGGTATGAGGTGTTTGTTGTAACTGATGCATCTGGAACTTTTAGTAAACAAGTTGCTGATGCCGCTCTTATGCGTATGGCTCATGGCGGGGTTCAACTAATGAACTGGTTTAGCGTTGCAGCAGAATTACAGCGTGACTGGCGAAATGATGTTGAAGGCTTTGGAGCTTTACTTGCTAAACACCTTCCAAGTTATCAAAATATCATAGGAAGCTATATGGGAGCTCAAAAGGAATTTAGTAAATAAACTACTCAACTTTTGATTAAACATGCTATCAAGTTTGGATAACTATGTAAACACAATAAAAATAGCAACAGCTATGTACATAATTAAGAAAAGGGCTGCTTCAATAGCCCTTTTCTTAATTGCTTTATCAATATTGTATGCTCTTCCGTCACTTTATTTAAATCAATTACATACTATTCCCCTAGCTTTTCTGTAATGGCTTCTTTCATATTTTGCTGCAAAAGACCGCATTATAGGAGATTATCCATAACAAATCATAGTGCAACTAACCACTCTATTTACTTCTAACACCGTACATACGACAAAAGTGATTTTCCCGCCATTATAATACTCCTATTATATGTAAAAACCCTCCTGTATTTTAAGAGGGTTAATCAATAGATACGTTATAACTCCTTCTTAGAAATAAAGGATTCCGTCTCACCATTTTTATATACTTTAGTCAATTTAACAACTGATTTGTACGTGTTATCGTCATCCTTTATCATTTTTTTCAGCTCTTCTATTTCAGCATTACCAGTTCCACTCTCTATTTTTAAGCAATTCGAAATGGAAAGGTATCCGCTTGATGCCAATATAAAAATAAAAATCGCATCAGGAAAATTAATAAATAACAATCCGTAGTTTAAAGGATCTCCAGCTGGATGCGATAAAAGCAGTCGAAAACCTACCAGTTCAGGCACTTGAACGAAATCTTTAGAAACAATTGCCTCACCTACTATAGTAATTTGCTTTACTACATTCCCGAGTTCATCTGTAAATTCAGTACATCTAGGTGGATTAATTGTGGTTGCTTGGAAAGACACATTTAATTCAGGATTGTTAAAATCAAAAAAGATTGTACTACCCTCCGTTAAACATTGCGGGCAAACATTTCCTAGCAAGCTAAAGTCCTCTTCAATATATTTAACTTTCGATTTACAACTACACACTTTTCCTATTCGAATTGCATCAATCTTTGAACAGTCTACAAATATTACCTCATTGTCTTGTTGTACAAATGATACAATGCCCTTCCTCTTGTTAAATGAAAGAAAATAAGATACATCGATTTCGTTTCCAGCTATTACGATACTTTCAACTTGAGTAAAAGGTTCTAGACTTTGTAAAAATTCACATATACTATTTTGGCAACACCCACAATTTCGTTTCGGCTCGCAATCCACTTACATTCAATCCCTTCCCTATATGTTTTTATCTAATACATATAATATGAGCGGAAGATAACAAAAGCTTGGACAATATAATATTAACATAAGGAGATAGTTAACTACTCATTAGATTAATAAGGGAATTACACCAATAATAAGTAATAACACATATTTTTTACTATAAATACATATAACAATTTCATCTTTCATGAAAAAAACGTTATAATAAGGTGTAGCCTCTACGATTACGTTATAAAGGAGATTAAAACAATGGCTAAAATTAAAGTATATCAAGCAAAAGAAGAAAATATGGACGCAGTAAAAAACATCATTGATGTTGAGGAACAAAACCCAACTGCTGAAAACTTACAAAATCTATACGCATGTGTATTAGAAACTGAAGATATGGCATTGCCTGAATCATACATTGAAGAAGATATCTTAATTGATTCTATGGAAGTTATGGTTAATGCTTCTCAAAGCAAACTAAGAGACTTAGGTACATATGATGTAATCGAAGTTCAAAACAAAGGTAAAAAAACACAAATTTTATTATTAGCAGACGAAGAATACGAAATCATCGAAGGCTAATTTAACACCGTACATACGACAAAAGCTCCTTTCAAATTTGAAAGGAGCTTTTTCATTAAGATTTTGATGCTTTACTCTTTATATTCTTTTGTTCTTTCTGAAATACCATGCGTTCATTTCCCATAAAGAAAATGAATACGAATGCTAAACCAGCTGGTACCAATGCCCACATGAATGTTTGAACAATTGAACTAGAAAGAGCGTCAATAATTTTATCTAATATTTGTGGCGGAATTTGAGATCTAGCCGATTCTGATAAAATGGCTCTTGAATCTCCTACAGCATTTGAATTCATTCCCCCGCTCATACCTTTAAATGCTTCTTCTAATTGATCTTGGAAACCTGTTCTTTGAATCATTCCGAAGATGGTAATACCAAGTGTCATACCTAATGAACGAATAAAGTTACTCGTTGAGGTCGCAGATCCGCGCTGTTCCATACCGAAGTTGTGAATTGAAGCCATGCTTAGTACAGAGAATGAGAAACCAACTCCGAATCCGATAATAATCATGTAAACAGTTAATAATGCCCGACTTGTTTCTGGCGTTAACGTGCTTAATAAGAATAATCCGATTAGCATAATAACAGCAGAAATAATCATAATGTTTCGGTAGCTAAGCTTTGTCGTTAAAAATCCGCCTAACTGTGCTGTTACGACTGACCCTAACATCATCGGTAAAAGTAACAATCCTGAGTTTGTTGCAGTCCCACCATATACACCTTGAATAAATAACGGAATGTACACAGTTGCTGACATAAATGCAGCTCCGTAACATAATGCAATAATTGTACTCATTCCAAACAGACGTTGTTTAAACATCTCAAATGAAATGATTGGCTCTTCTACTTTTCGTTCGATATAAATAAATGCGATTATTAAAATAGCGAATCCAGCAAATAAACTTAAAATAAAGCTAGAATCCCAATCATATTTTTGTCCGCCAAGTTCAAGTGCAAACATTAAAGAAACTACTGCACCAACTAAAGTAATTGCGCCGAACCAATCAATTTTTTGTTTTCTATGAACTCGTGATTCTTTATAAAAGAATGTAATAAAAATAAGTGCTAAAATGCCAAGCGGTAAGTTAATATAAAATACCCAGTGCCAACTAATATAATCTGTAATATATGCGCCAAGTAATGGCCCGAAAATACTTGATAATCCAAATACTGCTCCGAATAATCCACCCATTTTCCCGCGCTTTTCAGGTGGAAAAATATCAAACACGATAGTAAACGCGATCGGCACTAATGCCCCGCCGCCAATACCTTGAATGGCACGATAAATGCCTAATTGTGTAATATTTTCAGCAGTCCCACAAAGTGCCGAACCAATCATAAAGACGATTAAACCGAAAATAAAGAATCTCTTTCTTCCATACATATCTGATAGTTTACCGAAAATCGGCATACCTGCCATTTCTGCGACCATATAGGCAGAAACGACCCATACAAAGTTTTCAAGACCTCCTAAGTCACCAACGATCGTTCCCATCGCTGTTACGACAATGGTATTATCCATTGATGCCATTAAAATACCTAGCAATAAGCCCGCCACAATAAAGCCAAGCTTATTATTCTTCTCAACCATATCTCTTGCTCTCCCTCGCATTACTTATATTTGTTTATGTTCTTTTACGACTGCATTACCTTTTTGGTTAAAACTAGTATGATATTCCACAACACTAATTTCACAGCCAGGACCAATTGTAACATTGTTTCCTCTTACTACTTCAGCAATTGTATGTTCTAAATAAATATCATCCCCTTCTACAATTGAAGTTTGGAGGTTTCCAGCATGACTAGTAAAAGGAATAAATCTTGATTTCTTACGCACTGTAATCTTTTTGCCACCGATTTCTCTTACTTTACTTCCTTCATAACGAAGTGAGATTTCAATATGTTCAGCATTAAGCAAACCATCACTTTCAAGACCACCAGTTAGTGATAATTCTTCTACTTCAATATCTCCCTTCACATTTAAAGCACCTTTCACATCTACGAAATCACCTGAAAACTTCCCTGTAACATCTATCATACCTCTAACTTTTGTTTTTTCAATATGAGCATCACCATGCATTTGTGTATTACCATATACTTTTACGTATGCTGCATCTACATTTCCTTGTACTTCACTATCTCCATACACGACATAGTTTTTAACTTTCATATTGCCACGCACATCACTTGTACCGTATGTTTTAAACTCATTACAACTCATATCATTCGTAATTGTTCCTTCACCGCGAATCTTCACTTTGTTATAATCTCCGCCCGCTGAATTACCGGAACCATTTACTGTGAGACTATGTTGATGTTCCATACTGATTACTCCCCTCCGTTAAACTTGCTTAATTTCTTTTACATTTGCGCTTTTATCAACAGTAATAACACCGCTATATTCGATCAGTTCAATCTCACAGTTCGGTCCTACTGTTACATTGTTTCCTCTTACTGTTTTTATGTGAGCATAATCAATATCGATATTGTCACCTTCTAACAATTCAGCTTCTAACTGCAAGCCAAATACTGATTTAAACAGTCTACTAAATGTACTCAATCTATGTCTTACTTTAATCGTTTGGCCGCCAATTTCTTTCGCTCTACATGTACCGTGAATATTTATATTAATCTCATCTGCGCTTAATAAACCACCGATTGTAAATTGTCCTTCTGAAGAAAAAATATCAACTTCACAATTCCCATCAATCGTCGCTTGACCGTTGATTTTAAATTCTTCACCCTTAACATTTCCACCTATCGTACCTTTTCCTGCAATTTTTAAACTATTCGCCTTTACATCTTGTGTAATTGTTGCTTTCCCATCAATTCGTATCGTTTCTGCATTAACTGTACCATCGACTTTACCTGATCCACTAATTCTTGCATTGCTACTGTTCAAATCACCAGTTACTGCACCATAACCATTACATTGAAATTCATCACATTCAACATTTCCGTTTACAGTGCCTTTTCCATTTAGTTGTACTTTATGAAATTCACCGCCATTGGATGAACCGTAACCATTTATAATTAAATTTTCTGTACGCATTATTTCTCCTCCACTACAACAGTTTAGTTTTTAATGCTTCGGTATACTTCATAATCGCTTCTCGTAAAACAATCTTCGTTCCCTTTTCAAAAATTAAATCCTCAATATTTGATACTAAGAAACATGTAGAAATTCCTATTTTTCGAATCATAACTAAATCACAATTTTTATGTTTGATTGCTTCATAATTTTCTCGTAAAACTTGCAGAACCATTTTACCTTCTTCTAAACTAACTTCTCCTGATTGTAGTAACTCTTCTAACATATATACATAAAGAATATCTACAAATCGAAAGTCTGCCGTTTTGTTCGTTTGCTCAATAAAAAATTGTAAAACAGGTTCTGATGTAATCCCTTTACGGATGAGATCTTCTTTCGTTAAAAGGATTTCTGTCACACTCGGTGAAAACATATTTGCTAATTCATCTAGTGATAAATCTTCTTTCATCGTTTGGATTTTATCAATACGCTCTAAAATCTTTTCTTTCGGAAAAAATGTCTCTTGACCAGTGAATGTTGACTTTCGTACAAACCAATCTTCCGGAATTAAATTTTTTCTCTTCCACCTATATAACTGTCCGTATGAAATACCTGTAAGCTCTAATAAATCTTTTTTTGAAATTAAATCTGTACTCAACTGTGTAACACTCCTTCCTAATAATAATGTAACATAACACTGTTACGCTGTAAATGGAATTAGACTACAAGTAGCATAACAATGTGTAAAACAAACTTGTTTTACATAGAAAAAAGGCTCTGACACATCTTCTGAAAAATGCGTAAGAACCTATATATATCAAGACTTAAACCATATTTCATAAAAATCAATCCAACCTTGCGAATTAATCATTATATTTTGTACTTTTTCATGTGTACTTACCTCTTGTTTGTTACGATATAAAGGAATAATATGAATTTGACGTAACAATGTGTCCTCGAGATCGCGTAACAGTGTAACTCTTTTCTCTACTTGTTCTTGTTTAAAATAAGGGGACAACATTTCGTGAAAGTTCATGCTGCTATGCCCATGAATAAAACTGTTTTTTGTCAGAAACATATATAGCAAACTATCTTCTATTCGTTCGCTAATTGTTGCGCTATCATGCATGATATCAGCTTTTTGTATCGTACTTATTTGCAATAGTTCTTCTATTTCAAGAAAATTTATTTCTACACAAATTCCATATTTCGCACACTCTTTTTGTATCCATTGTGCATCTTCAACGTGATCTCGTCCTTTAAATGTATACATTTGTAGCACTTCATTATGATAAATACTTCTTTTCATTAAACTTTCTATATCTTCCTCTATCTCTACTATGCTGGCCTTTGCTGATATTAGTTCCTTTGCCACTTCTCCACGTTCTCCACCGAGTTCTTGAACGATTATATCGCCATGAATGATTTTATATAACGCTTTCCGAAATAACTTATCTTGCATTGGTCCTTCTTTCGTAAGATTGCATGTTATATAAGTCACGTTCGACTCAAGTCGAGACAGTTCTTTATTATGTTTCTCTTTATCTTTATACTGCGCCTTTACTAAAACATCATACGTATCTACACTTTGTTCTACATTCCATAACTCAACGCGATCTAGAAAAGGTCTCTCACGAAAATATAAATGATGCGCTTCTAGTATAAACAGATCTTCATTACTTTTGTATAACTGAAAAGGTCCTGTCCCCATTAATTTTCCTGCTTCATCTTCACTTACGATAGAACACTGTTCTAAACTTAGCATATGTAAAAACATCATATTTTCCGTATGTAATTTAATTTCTAAAACATATTCACCTACTGCATGAAAACTTTCCACATGCTGTAACATCCATGCGTGCGGGTTGTCTACAGCTGTCATAAATCGATTCAATGAATATATAACATCATTTGCAGTAAGTTGTTTTCCGTTATGAAAGTGAACTCCTTTTCGTAAATAAAATGTCCATATTTTTTCTGCATCATTATATTCCCAGTGAAAAGCAAGTCTCGGCTCTATAGCAGTTCTTTCTTCATTGATATATACGATTGTATCAAAAATATGTTTAACCATATGACATTCCGAGCGCATTGTAGCGTAAACTGGATCTAAAACGATGTCCAGATTCATTTGTACTTGTAAACGGAGTACATCTTTTCTCCCTTCAGATGTCATTTCAATTTTATGACCAAATATAGAATCAACCCAAGAC
This sequence comes from Bacillus cereus group sp. N24, assembly GCF_016483345.1. Classification (NCBI taxonomy): domain Bacteria; kingdom Bacillati; phylum Bacillota; class Bacilli; order Caryophanales; family Bacillaceae; genus Bacillus; species Bacillus cereus group sp. N24. The sequence continues at coordinate 1,827 of NZ_JAEHCA010000010.1, read as the reverse complement.
TGATATTCTCCCTTTACTGATGGAAAATGTGCGCTATAGCGTTCCACAAATGAGATCCCGCTTTTCACATCCCCTTTTTTCGTTATTTCTTTTCCTCTATCTAAAATCAATGGTGCCGGATGCTTTTTAAATATTAACTTAGAACGATTTCCTCTCCCGCGACCTGGAAACCAAGCGATCCAATATAACTCTTCTAATTTTTTTATAATTAATTTACTATTACGCTCTGTACAAAATAAAGTTTCAGATATATTTTGCACTGTTATTTCAAATTGTTCTCCTTCTCGTTTCCCTTTCCCATAGGCAATCCATAGTTCAATGTATTGATCTAATATAAACATCATAATCCCCCTAAAAGGTGAAAAATACTCCCTTTTATTTCTACCCTTTTTCCATTTCTCCTTTCATCTTATCATTTCAATATAGAAAGGAGGAAATCATTTTGAACCATCTCTTACTACGTTACAATAAACCGATTATCATTAGACTGTGTGGTGAATTATTAACCCGAACAACGGAATCAATGTTAGCCCTCATTATGATTATATACGTTAATAAGATGTTAAACGGCAATATAATGATGACTATGCTTATTTTCGGACTACAACCACTTTCAGACATTGTCTTTACACTTATTGCTGGAGGCGTTACTGATAAATATGGGAGAAGAAAAATTATGTTACTCGGCCTATTGCTGCAAGGTGTTGCAATCGGTAGTTTTATTTTTGCTCAATCCATTTTTATATTTGCACTGTTATACGTCATTAATGGTATTGGTCGTTCTTTATACATTCCAGCTCAACGTGCGCAAATTGCCGATTTAACAAAACAAAAGCAGCAAGCAGAAATTTTTGCTCTCCTGCAAACGATGGGAGCAATTGGATCCGTAATCGGTCCTTTAATTGGTGCTATCTTTTATACTACTCACCCTGAATATTTATTTATGATGCAAAGTATTACACTTATGATATATGCAATAGTTGTTTGGACGCAGCTCCCAGAAACTGCTCCAGCAATTACAACGCCAAAACAAACACTTGAAGTAGCATCATCTCCAAAACAATTTGTACACAAACATTACGCTGTATTTGGACTTATGGCTTCTACACTTCCTATTAGCTTTTTCTATGCACAAACGGAAACAAATTATCGTATTTTCGCAGAACATGTATTTCCAAATTTCGTATTCATACTCGCATTTATTTCAACTTGCAAAGCCATTTTGGAAATCATTCTACAAATTTTCCTTGTAAAATGGTCTAAACGATTTTCCATGACGAAAATCATCCTTATTTCTTACGCCTGCTATACGATAGCCGCAATTGGCTACGGGCTTTCAGCAACAATCTCGTCACTATTTTTCACATTACTCTTCTTAGTCATTGGAGAAAGTATGGCTTTAAACCATTTATTGCGATTCGTTTCAGAGATCGCTCCTACAGATAAACGTGGATTGTATTTTTCGATTTATGGTATACACTGGGATATATCTCGAACGTGCGGTCCTGTTATTGGTGCAGTATTATTAAGTAAACTAAACGGTAATATGCTATTTTATATTTGTGCTTGTTTCTTAATAGTTGGAGGTATTGTTCAGGCACTTTTTGTTCAAAATTTAGAACGTAAAAAAATAAAGGGAAATGTCCAAAAAGATAATTCGCAACATACCCCTCAAGTTTTATAGGATGCTACTTTTTTAATAAATCGATATCTCTTATTGGATGAATTATAAAAAACGTTATCCTTCCCTATGGAGTGAACCCTGAGAATGAGACGATAAAAAACACCTCTCTAAATCGTAAGTATCAGTTATGATTTTAGTGGAGG